>PMBT01000143.1:32845-35769 GCA_003153035.1 Opitutia bacterium | reverse complement strand
GAGCCGCCGGCGGAGTCGCCCTCGACAATGTAGAGCTCGGTGAGGGCGGCGTCGCGTTCGGAGCAATCCGCCAGCTTGCCCGGCAGGCCGCCCCCGGAGAGCGCGCCCTTGCGGATGGTCTCGCGGGCCTTGCGCGCGGCCTCGCGGGCGCGGGCGGCGTTGAGGCACTTGTCGATGATGCGCTTGGCGATGGCCGTCTCCTTCTCGCAGAAGAACTTTAGCTTCTCGCCGACGATCTTCTGGACGACGCCGTCGATCTCGGAGTTGGAAAGCTTGGTCTTGGTCTGGCCTTCGAAGCGCGGTTCCGACAGCTTGATGGAAACCACGGCCACGAGCCCCTCGCGCACGTCGTCCCCCGTGATGCCGGGGTCCTTCTCCTTGATCAGGTTGTTGGCCTTGGCGAAATTATTAATGACGCGGGTGAGCGCGGTGCGGAAGCCCGACAGGTGCGTGCCGCCCTCGAGATTGAAGATGGAATTGGCGTAGGCGAAGACCTGGTCGTTGTAGGAGTCGTTGTACTGCATGGCCACATCCACCACGGTGCCGGCCCTGGTCGGATCCTCGTTCGGCACGGTATCGCTGAACGTGATGGGTTTGTCGTGCAGGACGTTCTTGTTGCGGTTGAGGAACCGCACGAACTCGGTGATGCCGTCCTTGAACAGAAACCGCTCGTTCTTCTGCGCCCGCTCGTCGCTCAGGTCGATCGAGACGCCGGGGTTGAGAAAGGCCAGTTCGCGCAGGCGGTTGGCGAGGATCTCATATTTGAACTCGCGCGTCACCAGGAAGATCTCCGGGTCGGGCTTGAAGGTGATCTTGGTGCCGGTCTTCCTGGTCTCGCCGATCACCGTCATTTTCTGCGCGGTTTTGCCCTGGGCAAAACGCATGTGGTAGACCTTGCCATTGCGGCGCACCTCGGCCTCGAACCATTCGGAGACGGCGTTGACGCATTTTGCGCCGACCCCATGCAGGCCGCCCGAAACCTGGTAAGCCCCCTTGCCGAACTTGCCGCCGGCGTGGAGGTTGGTCAGCACCAGCTCGAGCGCGGGAATCTTGTACACCGGATGCAGATCGACCGGGATGCCGCGGCCGTTGTCCTCGATCGAGCACGAGCCGTCGAGGTGAATGCTGACCGTGATCTGGGAGGCAAAGCCCGCCAGAGCCTCGTCGATGGAGTTATCAACGACCTCGAAGACGCAGTGGTGAAGACCGCGTTCCATCGTGTCGCCGATGTACATGTCCGGGCGTTTGCGGACACCCTCGAGGCCTTCGAGCTTCTGGATTTTGGAGGCGTCGTATGCGGCGGCACCAGCCTGGATTCTGCTGAGGTTTTTCGCGTCTTCTTGGTCGGGCATGCAGGAGGGAAATTACGGGCGGAAATGAAGGTAAAACTGTCTCGGAAAACGCGCCTTCGGACAATGTTTTTCTTCTTCAATTTCCAATGCCAATCAATTTTAGGTTGCCAGCCAAAGATAACGGTGTAAGTGACTGGCATCGTGAAACTTTCAGTCAAGATTGATTATGCCTGCCGGGTGCTCGCTCAACTTGCTCGACACCATGGCGAGAAACGACTCGCGCATATCGAGGAACTGGCCAAAATCGAGGGGGTTCCGGCGAACTACCTGGTGCAGATTTTGAGCGAGCTTCGCAATGGCGGGCTCATCGCCAGTCGGCGGGGCAAACAGGGCGGCTATGTGCTCTCCCGTTCCCCGGAGAAGATTACGCTTTACGACATCGTAAAGCTGATCGAAGGCGAATTGCTGGAACTCGGCGGAACCGCCGACGGCCAGTCCGGCCGCCGGGTGCAACAGGTATGGCACGAGGTGCGCGCCGCCCTGGAGGTTCAGTGCAAGAGCTACACGCTGGATATGCTGGTGCCCCGCGGGCCCGGTGACATGTACTACATCTGAGGCGGCAGACCACAAGACCACGAGACTACGGACCAAGAGACGCCCACCTGTTCCCAAGTCCCTTGAATTCGGTAGCATTGGGTCAATGGGCTTGTTGTCTCGTGGTCCTGTGGTCCCACTTTTGCCACAGTCTTCGTTTGACCGGGCTGGACGCGGCGGCACAGTGAGGCACTCATGCCGACACCCATGATCGAAAAGCTGCTGGTGTTGCAGGATCGCGACCAGAGGCGGCTTGCCTTGGAGAGCCAGCTTCGGGCGGTTCCCCGCGACATCGCAGCCGTCGAACAGAAGATCGCCGCCGGGCAGAGCGCGCGGGAGGCCGCGCACGGCGAGCTGTTGCAGCTCGAGGTGAAAAAGAAGGCGATCGAAAACGAGATCGGCAGTGCCGCGGAGCGGCAGGCGAGATACAAGAGCCAGCAGCTGCAGGTGCGGAAGAACGATGAGTACCAGGCGCTGGGGGTCGAGATTGCGCACACCCAATCCGAGATCGAAACGCTCGAAGAAGAGGAGCTGCGGGTGATGTATGCCATCGATGAAGCGAAACAGAAACTGGCTGCGGCGGGGGAGGAGCTGCAACGCACCACCAGCGGTCATGAGGCAAGGATCGGCGCGCTTCGCGAGCGCGAGACTAGCCTGCAATCCGAACTGCAGCAGGCGCAGGAGGCGGTGGCTGCTGCGCGCAGCCTACTCGACGAACCGGTGCGGCGGCTTTATGACCGGCTCGCCACCAAGCCCGGCCTGCCCGTGGTTGTCGCCATCCAGGAAGGCAAATGCGGCGGGTGCCATCTCAAGATTTCTTCCAATGTGGACAGCGAGCGGCGCAAGGCCGATCAACTGGTGACTTGCGACCAGTGCGGGCGGATCGTCTACGGAGAGCCTTGAACCGGAAAACGCCGGATGACCCCGGGAGCGGAGCCCGCGGAAACCGAGCTTGCGGTGGATCAGGAAATGACCGATCTTGGCGGTTCCGCCGCCGCTGGGCGGCGGCAGACCTTGGTCTTGGGGCCAGATCGTCGC
>PMBT01000143.1:0-32839 GCA_003153035.1 Opitutia bacterium | reverse complement strand
GGACACCCTCGGGCAGGATTCCCGGCGAGAAACGCTGTCGCGCCGGCCCGGTTGGCCGCAAGGCCGCCGGCCGGAGGCGCTTCTGCTCAAGCCGGGGCGCGGCGGGTCAAGCCGCCGCGACGGACAGTGCCACAGAGAAGATACCGCCCCGCGGTTGCAGTGAGAGGGAAAGGGAGGAGTGAGAGGGGAAACCCTTTCACTTTCACCCTCACTTTCACTCCCGCGAGGTAAGGGTGAAAAGGTGGGGTAANNAAATAGGGGACTGGACGGCCCGTCCTACAGTCCCGGGTATGTCGCATCCTCCTGGGCCCGTCCGCGGGCTTGGGAGGGCGGGTCCCGCAAGGGATCTGAGAGAAATGACGGTGGTCCCGGCGCGAGCCGGGGCACAGAATCCGGCTTACGGCCCCAAGACCAAGGCCTGCCCTCTGTCGCGCGCGGTGTCCACACCTCGGGAAATGCCGGGGGAGAAACCGCTTGACTTGCCGGGGTGCGTTGGGATGTTCGACCCTTTCTCGCGCCGCCGACACCCTCTCTGCCTTTCCCATGGCCAACACCAAATCTGCCATCAAGAACGCCCGCAAATCCACGAGGCGCATGCTGCGCAACAAGGGCGTAAAGACGCGCCTCAAGACGCTGGCGAAGCAGTTGGAGACCGCCACGAAGTCCGGCGATGCGGCGGCGGCGAAGAGCGCGGCCATCGCGTATGTCGCCGCGACCGACAAGGCCGTCCGGAGCGGCGTCGTCCACGCAAACGCCGCCTCCCGGGTGAAGTCTCACACCGCCAAGCTGGTTTTCGCCAAGTAAGTCCCGGGCTGGTCCGAAATCTCTGCCCCCGCTGCCTCTGGGTCGCGGGGGTTTTTATTTTGGCGGTATCCGGAAAAGACCCATTGCTTGCGGGGTTGAAGCCGGGCGGGAGATGTGCGCAAGCTCTTGTCCGGCATGTCTCCCCGGCTTCATTTGCTACCATGGGATCAGCCGCTGCTGAAATGCGCGGTGGCATGGCTGGCTGATGGCTGGCAGGGCAATGCGCCCCTTGATCTTTCCGAGATGCTGGTGGTGGTTCCGACGCGCCAGTCAGGCCGGCGCTTGCGTGAGACCCTGGCCGTCTACGCCGCCGGGCGTGGCCAGGCGGTGTTCCCACCCAGGGTCGTGCTGCCGGAGAGCCTCCTCGCCCGGAGCGGAGCAGAGGCCGGCGCTGCCTCGCGATTCGAGTCTTTGCTGGCATGGATCCATGTCTTTCTGGAAATCGACCTGGATGAATTCCGGGAGGTTTTCCCGATCGATCCGCCCTCCCGGACATTTACATGGGCGCTGCGGCTGGCCGGTCAGTTCGCCCACCTCAAATCCGGGCTCGGCGAGGCGGGGCTGCGCCTGGCTGACGTGGCGCAAAAAGCAGGGGAAGATTTCGAGGAGGCGGCGCGCTGGCGGCAGATTGCCGGGCTGGAGCGTCGGTACACGGAGCGACTCGCGGTCCTCGGCCGGAGTGATGTTCAGGATCTGCAGCTGGCGGCTGCGAGCGAACCCACCCTGGAAACCGGGGTGCGCCGCATCGTCGTGCTCGCGACCCCCGATCCGCTGCCGCTGGCCGTGGCCGTGCTGGCGGCCTGTGCCCGTGTGCTGCCAGTCGATGTCGTGGTTTTTGGACCGCCGGGAGGTGAAGCGCTTTTTGATGAGTGGGGGCGACCTCACACTGAAGATTGGGCCGGACGCGAATTGGAGCTGGCCAACTTCGAGCGACACGTGCACCCCTGCTCCGATCCTCTGGCCCAAGCAGGGCGCATGGTGGCGGGCGCCCAGCGTTACGGCAACCCGGATGGACTGGTGGCCGTGGGCGTCGCCGACCCCGACGTGCTGCCGTTTCTTGAGAACGGGTTCGCCCGCGCGGGTTTTGCGACGTTCAATCCCGAGGGCCGGGCCTTTCGCCGCGAGGCGTTTTTCATTCTGCTGGAGGCGCTCGCCACTCTGGCGCTAGAGAAGTCTTACGAGGCGGTTGCGTCGCTGGCCCGCTGCCCAGAAACACTCGCCTTCCTGGCTGGCCGGGCGGAAACCGCCGGAAGAAGTTTTTCACCGGCGCGGTTTTTAAAGGGACTCGACGAACTCCGCCGCCGGCATCTTCCGCCGACGCTGACCATGGCCCGTGCCCATCGGAACGAGTTGGCGAAGGAGTTTCCCGAGCTGCCGGCGGCAATCGACGAGCTGGCCGCGCTGGAAGCGATGCTCACAAGAGGCACTTTTCCGACCAATGCGGTGCAGGCCCTCGGAACGGTTTTCGGACACCGCAAGTTCGACTTCGCCCGCGAGGCGGATACGCGGCTGGCGGAGGTTGCGGAAGCGTGGGGGGAGATGCTTCGGCAGGTCGCAGCCGCCGCACCCCTGGCCGGCGGTCTCTCCACCAACGATTGGTGGGAGCTGGTGCTGCGCCTGTTCGGCGAGGGCCGCCGCTTTGATGACAAACCGGCCGGCGCCATCGAACTCCAGGGATGGCTGGAACTGCTCTGGGAGGACGCCCCGCATCTGCTCGTCGCGGGCCTGAACGACGGGCGGGTGCCCGAGGCGGTCGTCGGCGATCCCTTCCTGCCCGAGGCGCTGCGCGAAAAGCTGAGCCTCAAGACCAATGCCGCCCGCTTCGCCCGCGACGCCTACCTGCTGTCGGCACTCGCCGCCAGCCGGGCGCGTGACGGCCGGCTTGACCTGCTGTTCGGCAAGACCTCCGCTGCGGGGGATCCCCTGCGACCGTCCCGGCTGCTACTGCGCTGTCCTGACGCCGGGCTGCCCCAACGGGTGGCATTTCTCTTTCGGCCGGCCGAGGCGGCCCGGGCGAGCCTGCCCTGGCGGCGGGCCTGGCGCCTGCAGCCGCGCGCGGCGGCGGCGCCCCGGCAGATCTCGGTAACCGCCTTCCGCGACTACCTGCGGTGTCCGTTCCGCTTTTATCTCGCCCACGTGCTCGGCATGGAGGCGGTTGACCCGGAGAAGACCGAGTGGGACGCGCTCGATTTTGGCGATTTGTGCCATCTGGCGCTCGAAACCATGGGCCGCGAACCCGGGCTGCGCGACTGCACCGACGCGAAGACCCTGCGCGAGTTCCTGCTGGCCGGGCTGGAACGGACGGTGCGCATCCGCTACGGGGCCGAGCTTGCCCTGCCGCTCGTGGTGCAACTTGAGTCGGCCCGGCAGCGACTGGCGAAAGCCGCCGAAGTCCAGGCGCGCGAGCGGGCCGAAGGGTGGGTGATTGAACGGGTCGAGTGGCGGTTTCCCAAGGAGGCCGCCTATGAGCTCGGCGGGCTCCTCGTGCGCGGGAAGATCGACCGGATTGACCGCCACGAGAGCACGGGAGCGCGCCGGGTGCTCGACTACAAGACCTCCGATTCGCCGGTGGCTCCGCGCGACGCGCACTGCCGTCGGCCGGGCCGCGTGCCGCCCGGCGAAGTCATTCCGGAATTCGCGCGCTTCACGGCGGACGGTCGCGAACATGTCTGGATCGACCTGCAACTTCCGCTTTATCTTTGGGCGCTCGAACAGGAGGGAGGCGGCGCCGCTCTTTCCGGCGAGGTGACGTGCGGTTATTTCCACCTGCCCAAGGCGGTCGGCGAAACCGGCGTGAAGTTGTGGGATGGTTACTCGGCGGAGTGGCGGGTGGCTGCGCGGCGCTGCGCCGGGGCCGTAGCCGCGGCCATCGGCGCGCGGCGCTTTTGGCCGCCGGCGGAGACGGTCGATTTCGACGAATTCGCCGCGCTGTTTCCGCGCGGAACCGCGGAAAGCGTGGGGTCGGAGTTTATGAATTCCGGGGAGGCGCGGCCGTGACACCGGTCGGACACGTAATGATCCTCGCCTCAGCGGGGTCGGGCAAGACCTACGCGCTGACCAACCGCTTTGTGAAGCTGCTGGCGCGCGGAGCGACCCCGGAACGCATCGTGGCGCTGACGTTCACCCGCAAGGCGGCGGGCGAGTTCTTCGACGAGATCCTCAACAAGCTCGCCGCGGCGGCCCGGGATCCGGTCCGGGCGGCCCAGCTCGCGCGCGACACCGGCGAAGGCGGCCTCGGGTGCGACGACTTTCTCCGGATGCTGCGCACGATGACCGACGCGATGCACCGGCTCAGCCTGGGCACCCTCGACAGCTTCTTCGCGCGGCTCGTGCGCAACTTCCCGCTCGAGCTCGGGCTCGGCGGCGACTTTGAAATCCTCCAGGAGCACGCTGCCCGGATCGAGCGGCGGCGGGTGTTGCGCCACATGTTTGCCGGCGCCGGCGCGCTGACCGAGGCGCAGCGGGGTTTCATCGAGGCGTTCAAGCGCGCGACCTTCGGACGGGAGGAGAAGCGCCTCGGCCGCCAGCTCGACAGTTTTCTGGATGAACATCAGGAAATCCACCTCGCCGCCCCCAATGGCGACTGCTGGGGCAACCCGCGGCGTATCTGGCCCCGCGGATGCGCATGGCTGGAGGCCGCCGCGGGCCGCGAAGACGCCGGGCGGGCGCTGCGCGCCGTGGTGCCATGGGAGGCGCTCACGGACGGGCAACGCCGGCGCTGGGAGGATTTTTTCGTGGCGATCGAAGAGTGGTCGCCGGGGGCGGTGCTCCCGGCGCCAGTCGAATACATCGTCCAGAACGCGCTCAAGATCTGGGATGATCTGCAGCGAGGCGCGGCCGAGATGACCGTCGAGCGGCGCCGGTTACCGCTGGCCGCCGCCGCCTGCGCGGCGCTGGTGGCGCTGGTGAGCGCGATCATCGGCGCGGAGCTGACGCGCCGGCTGGAGATGACCCGCGGCATCTACGCCGTCCTGCACGGATACGAGACGTTTTACCACGAACTCGTCCGCCGGGCCGGCCGGCTGACCTTTGCCGACGTGCAGCGGCTGCTGCTGCCGGAGGCGGGAGCGCCGCTGCTGGCCGGTGACCCGAACGCGGGCGGGGGACGCGCGGCCGCCCGGTTGTTCATCGATTTTCGGCTCGACGCCCGTTTCGACCACTGGCTACTCGATGAATTCCAGGACACGAGCTTTGGACAGTGGAGCGTGCTGCGAAACCTGATCGACGAGGCCGTGCAAGATCCCACAAATCGGCGGAGTTTCTTTTATGTAGGGGACGTAAAACAGGCGATTTTCACGTGGCGCGAAGGCGATCCACGACTGTTCCGGGAGATCTTCGAGCACTACAACCACGGAGCGCCCGGCACGATCCGGGAGGAACGCCTCGACAGGTCATTCCGTTCCGGTCCGGCGGTCATCGCGGCGGTGAACCGGGTGTTTGGGGCGGCGGGAGCACTGCGCGCGATGTTTCCGGCGGCGGCAGCGGAAGCTTGGACGCGCGAATGGCGCGACCACACCCCGGCTCACCCGGAACTCGGCGGTCAGGCGGCGCTGTTGCAGGCCGAGGACGAAGGCGGCCGCTTTGCCCGGACACTGGAAGTGCTGCGCGAGGTGCGTCCGCTGGATCGCGGGCTGACCTGTGCCGTGCTGGTGCGGACGAACAACACCGGGGCACGGCTGGCGGACTACCTGCGGCGCGAGGGCGGCCTGCCGGCGCTGGCTGAGTCGGACTTGCAGGTGTGCATCGACAATCCCCTTGGCACGGCTCTCCTGGCGCTGGCCAAGGCCGCCGCATACCCCGGCGACGCCCTAGCATGGGAGCATGTGCGCATGACCCCGCTCGGGGCCGTGCTCACGGCCGAGGGCCTCACAAATCCCGATGCGCTGACCCTGCGCGTGCTCGGGGAGCTGCACGCTGACGGCTTTGAGCGCACGATCGAAGGCTGGCTTCGGCGGCTGGAACCGCACCTCGCGCCGGACGATGCCTTCAGTCGTGAACGCGGCGCGCAGTTCGCGGCGGCGGCCCGGAGGTTCGATGAATCAGGCGGCCGTGACGTGATGGAATTCATCCGGTTCATGGAGAGGCACACCGAACGGGAGGCGGAGTCAGCCTCCGCCGTGCGGGTGATGACGATCCACAAGGCGAAAGGCCTGGGATTCGATCTGGTCATCCTGCCCGACTTGGAGGGCAACAAGCTCGATCAGCGGCGCGAAGGCCTGGCGGTGCAGAGGTCGGCCGAACGGTCGGTGGAATGGGTTCTCGATTTGCCACCCAGACAGATTTCCGGGTCGGACGAAGTGCTGTCCGCCCACATCAGAATGGCCGAGGCCGAGGCCTGCTACGAAAACCTCTCCCTTCTGTATGTGGCGATGACCCGCGCCCGGCGGGCGATGTATCTGATCATCAAACCTCCGGGCACCTCGTCGTCGAACAATTTTCCCCGCCTGCTCGCGACGACGCTTGATGGCGGGGTCACCACTGTGCAGGTGGGTCGGCAGAACCTGCCCGGCTCTTTTGCCACGGGTGAACCCAACTGGTATGACAGCGCGGAAACCAAGCTGGCCCCGGACCGTGGCGAAAACGGGATTCTGCCGCTGGCAACCCTGCCGGCCACCCGCAGCCGGCGCCTGCCGGCGCGGAGGCCTTCCCAGCCAAGAATGGGCGGGATCGCGGGCGCCGCGCTGTTTTCGCTGGAGAGCGGACAGGCGGCTGATTTTGGCGTCAAAGTGCACGCTTTGTTCTCAGCTGTGGAGTGGTGGAACCCGGCCGACAGAGCAACGTGGGCGGCGGCGCGACGCGGAGCGGGGGAGCCCGAGCCGGTGGTCGCCGAGGTGCTCGGGTGTCTGAGCGAGCCGGCGTTGGCGGAGGTCTTCGCGCACCCGTCCGGCCCTGCGGAAGTCTGGCGCGAGCGTCCGTTCGAGGTCGTGCTTGACGAGAACTGGATCACCGGCGTGTTCGACCGGGTGGTGATTGAGCGCAGCGCCACCGGGCAGGTGGCGCGGGTCGCGGTGATTGACTTCAAGACGGATCGCGCGGCGGACGGGGCGGAGATCGCACGGGCGAGGGACCGGCATGCCGAACAGCTCAACCTCTACCGGCGCGTCGCGGCGGTGCTGGCAGGTGTGTCGGTCTCGCGGGTGACCTGCCAGCTCGTGTTCACGGGATTGCGGCGGGCCGTGCCGGTGCCGGCGCCGATCTAAATTCTGCTTTACAGAGGGAAAAAAGCGCCGCACGGTGCGGTTCCCGCAAACACCTGAACCCTATGGGCAACCTGAAGAAGAAACGCCGGCTGAAGATGAACAAGCACAAGCGCCGCAAGCGCTTGAAATCCCACCGCCACCAAAAGCGCACCTGGCAGAGATAGGCCGCCGGCTTTCGCGCGGCCGCCTCTGGCGAAGACCTCACCCGCCGCCCGGATTGCGGCGGGTTTTTGTTGGGCGGTTACCGCGATTGCCCTGAGGCGGGTCTCGGCGGCACCGCCGGCGCAATCACCTTTACCATGGAATCGGCGCCAAGCACGGTGCCGAAGAGGTGGCTTGGGGCGGGTTCGGCCACTCCCAAAAGAAGAGGTTAGGCGTGGCTGCCCCAGTCGCCGGAAGCGCCATCAAGAAAATGTAAATAGCGATCAGCGCGGAACTAAGGTGCGCCTTTGGTCTTGTCATAAGCAGGCCTTTTTGTAAAAACCAACACCCTATTCTAATGGATTACCCCGAGATCAGCAGGCGGGTGCTTTTTCATTGATCCTGACCAGTCTGATGTCGCCGCTAATCAATCAGTCCCGCTTAACGCCCTCCATTTTTTAGTGCCCGCATGTTCTCGTTCTCGAAAAAACCGGAAGCATTTTTCATCGAAATCAACGAAGAAACGGCGTTGATGGCGCGCACGTCGTCCTCCAAGGCCCCCTTCGTAGTCGAGGATACGAAGGAAGTGCCGGCGGGTGACGAGGCGGCGGTGCAACAGGCGGTCAAAGACTTGCTCGGCAAGAAGGGTGGCAGCGGGTTTGTGCATGCGCGCTGCGGAATTTATCCGCCGCGCCGGCTGATCCGGCGAATGAGCGTCGACCTAAAGCGCGTCAAAGAACCGGGTTATTTTCACGAGGTCTGCACGCAGCAGTTTCGCATCGAGACTGACAAATACACGATCGCCGTACTGAACGCCGTCGATGGCACCGATTACGAAGCGGCCAAGGCGACGACGCAGAAAGAAGTGGTCTTCGTGGGAGCGCACAATGACGAATTACTGGCGGCGCAGCAGCATCTGCTGGCGCTGGGCGTTTTCCCGGAGCGATTGGAGCTGGGCACGATCGCCACGCTAGGGGCCCTGGCGGATTACCACGTCTTTGCCGAGCTGAAGACCCCGACGCTGGTGTTGGAAATGGATGCCGACAGCACGCAGTCGTTTATCCTTAACGCCGGCGGGCTCGATGTCAGCCGCACGATTCCCCACGGACTTGAGGCGATGACTTCCGTGGTCCAGAAGGAGTTGAATCTGAAGGATGAAGAATCGGCGCGGAAGCTATTTTTCTCGAACACCTTCGATTTTACCAACATGGGCGGATTGCTCATCCGGAAGCTGCTCAAGGAACTGCAGTCGCTGATCGGCTTCTATGAAGTGCAGACCGGGCAGTCGATCGGGCAGGTGTTTTGCCCGCAGTTGCCCTCAAAGCTGGTCTGGCTGGGGGGCACGATCGCCAAGGAAGTCGGCGTCGAGCCGCTCAAGCTGGACCTTCCGAACTGGCTGAAATCGCGCGCGATCACTTTCTCCAGCCCGACGGCTTCTTCGGACTTTGGCGCCAAATGGCTGGGACTGTTTAGCCTGATGCTCTACCACGATGCTGTCGCTGCGACCCAAAAGTGATCAAACCCAGGCGCCGCTGATTCCAGCCTGGCACCCGAATCTCCGCAACCGAGGACAGTTGCCGGACACCAAGGTGGTGCGGACGCTTTTCTTCGTCAATTTCGCGGCGATCATGATCGCCGCCAGCCTGCTGGTCTATTTTTCCTACCAGGAATACCGGATCAAGAACCTCAACCGACTGGTGGCGGACTGGCAGACCCAGATTGACACCAACAAGAAGAGCGCGGCGCAGGCCGTCGTATTGTCGAGGAAGTTCGCGGACGAGGAAAAGAAGATCAATGAACTGAACGAATTCCTCAAGCAGCGGCTGGCTCTTTCCGAGTTCTTGCTGCACCTGGGAAGCACCCTGCCGGCGGATTTGGCGATTGACACGGTGGAAGTGCGCGCCGACGGCGTGAATCTCCGCGGCACGGCCACGGGTTCGCCCGACGAGGCGAGCGGTCGCGCCCTGGCCTACGTCGAGCTGATCAAACAGGACAAGTACTTCAGCGGTATCTTTGAGGATGTGAGTCAGGATGTGCGGCGTGATCAGGGGAATGTGCGGCTCACCTTCGAACTGTTCCTGCGTTTCAAGGGGGCGCCGAAGAAATAGCCATGACGCTTTCATCCAAAGATGTGGCGGCGTTTCTCAAGCGCTATCCGATCGCGATTGGTTGCGGAGTGCTGAGCGTGATCCTGCTGGCGGGCTCCTATGTTCGCAGTGACCGGACGGTCGAGCTGGTGAAACAGTCGAAGGAGGGGGAGGAGCAGGGGAAGAAGATCCTGAAGGATATCCGCGATGGGGCCAACCTCGCCGAGCAATACGAGACCTTGGCCGGCCACACCAAGGAACTCGAATCGAGGCTGGTGCACAGCAGTGAGCGGGCGCGAAATCAGCAATACTTTTACCGGATCGAGTCGGAGATCGGCGTCAGGGAGATCAGTCTGCAGCCGGGGGGGGCCCGCAGTACCGGTCCGCAAAAGGGAGCCAAGTCGCTTTATGCAGGTATCGGCTATACCATTTCTGTCCAGGGTGACTACCGGCAGATACTCGGTTTTCTCGGCCGGATGGAGTCCGGGCCGCATTTTTACCGGTTGGTCACTGGGTCCGTTTCCCGCGCGGGCCAGCGCGGCTCGGGTGGCACGGCGGCCATGATCACGCTCACGCTCAATCTCGAACTGCTCGGTCTGCCATGAAAACGTATCGCCGGCTTGTCTGCATCCTGGCCTTTTGCGGGCCGGTTATTGGCCTGGCGCAGGTCTCCAGTCCGACCAAGCGGCTGGAATCGCTCGATCTGGCCGCCCAAGTCCTCGCTCCCCGGGAGAATCGGACTGCGGAACTGCCGGCCGACCTCGTCGACCTTTTCAATCCCTCGCGGTTTGGCGCCCAGGCGGCAACGAACAACGCACCCCGTGCGTCGGCTGGCTCCGATCACGAAATTCTCCTGAAACTCGTCGAGAAGATCAGGCCGTCCGGCATGCTGATGATGCACGGCGAGCCCTTGCTCCTCTTCCGTGAAAAAAAACTCAAAGTTGGTGATACTCTGAATATTGCTTTCGAAGGGAACGATTATGCCCTAGTGATTACCGGCATCGAAACGACCTCGTTCAAGATCAGCCTGAATCACGAGGAAATCACTCGCCCCATCAAACCAGTAAAGGTCCCATGAGAACTCGCTCGATCCAGTTTGCGCTCATCCTGCTCGCCTCTGCTGCGCTCCTCCGGAGTCAGCCGGCGCCGGCAGTTCCCGCCGCCAGCGTCCCCACTCCTGCCCCGGCGGTCAAAGCCACTGAACCGGCCGTGACCGTCCAGGGGACCGAGCCCACCGGCACTGGCGCCAGCCGCACCAAGGACACACTCTCCGTCGATTTTCCGGATGAAGACATCCGGACGATCCTGCGGAATGTCGCCGATTTGTTTGAACTGAATCTCGTCATTCCGGAGACGATGCAGGGCAAGACCTCCATCAAGCTGCGCGACGTGACCTGGCGGCAGATCTTCGAGGTCGTTCTCACGCCGATTGGCTATACCTACATCGAGCAGGGGAGCATCATCAAGATTGTCAGCTTGGAGAGCCTCGCCCAGGAACCGGTCAATACCGAGATCTTCATCTTCAACTATGCCCGGGCGGCGGAGATCCTGCCGATCGTCTCCTCGCTCGTCGAGAGTGCGGCCGGCGGCAAGATCGTGGTCGACGCCCGCAGCAACTCCCTGGTCATCACCGAGCGGCCGTCACGATTGAACCGGATCCGGCCGATCATCACGCAGCTCGACAAGGCCACCGAGCAGGTGATGATTGAATCGAAATTTGTCGAGGTCACCACCAATGATCTCAAGAATGTTGGAATTAACTGGAGTTCGTTGAGTGGCTACGGCCTCAGTGCGGGTCCGTTCACGTCGAACACCAACAACACGGACACCAAGAGTACGAGCCAGAATTTCTCCGCCGCGAATGGCAACCCGCTGGGGCCGACCTACACAATGGTGCCGAACCTGCCCTCGCTCGCAAACTCCACCGATCCGAACGATTTCCACAAGGTATACGATGCATCTAACAGCACCAACGACTATACTGGAGCCCTTCAGCGCGTGACTTCGGCGGTCTTCAGTGCCGACACCTTCAAGGTCATTCTCAGCGCGCTGCAAACTCAGAACCTGACCAAGGTCGTCTCGAATCCCACGATCGTCACGCTGAACAACACCGAGGCGATCATCAATGTCGGCGAGGAAGATCCCATCCCGAACTACACCTATAACCAGGAGCATGGTTCGTTTGAGGTCAGCGGATTCATTTACAAACCGATCGGCATCATCCTCAAGGTCACCCCGCAGGTGAACGCCAGCGGCTTCATCAAGTTGAACCTGGAGCCGGAAGTCAGCCAGAAGAACGGGACCGTCAGCTTTGGCGGCGCGGGTGGCGCGGAAATCCCGATCATTGCGACGCGCAAGGCCAAGACCCAGGTTTCGATGAAGGACGGCTATACGATGGCCATCGGCGGCCTGATCCGAACCCAGACCACCAATGGCGGCTCGAAAGTGCCGGTGTTGGGTAGCATTCCGCTGCTGGGACGACTGTTCAAATCCGACACGAAGAGCAAGGATGTTAACAACCTGATCATCTTCATCACCGCAAAGACGCTCAGCGCCCAGGGATCCCCTGCCGAGGACATTATCGGTCGGGAGCAGATCCGTGGTCTGGAGATGCGGCGCGAGGACCTGCCGGGTTATCGCGGCGGCCCCGATCCCTTCCTTCCTTCGGAACAGCCCGACGAGAAGAAATAACCGGTCGGCATGGTGCCGCGATGCGGGCATCGTGACGGGGACCTTTGACAGATCATCGGGCGTGCTCCGAAATGGGCACGCCCTTTTTCTTGACCCGCCGGCGCTTTGAATTGGCCGCACCCCCTCGAACCACCGCAAAAAAACGCCCGGTCAAAGCCCGGAGTTGCCAGGGCCCATCTGCGGATTGCCTGCCGGGCGGCGGGGGCGGCGACTATTGGTTAGCCATTTCTGAGAAACCCTCTAGCCTTCATCCCTAATGACCGTGCGCAGTGCCCTGACTGCAGGCTTACCCCGCGAAGGATTCAACCAGTTGTTTGTCCGCCTCCAGCCGCATATGCAGGAGTTGGACAGGTTTCTGCGGTCCCAGCTCGGCAGTTTCGAGCCGGAGATTCGCGGCTTGGTGGAGTATTGCCTCGATGTCTCGGGCAAACGCATCCGGCCGGCGCTGGTTTTCTTCAGCGGCTGGCGCGGGGCGGAGCAGGTCACGCCGGAGTTGGTACGCGCCGCCGCCGTCGTGGAAATGGTGCACCTGGCCACGTTGGTGCACGACGACATCATGGATGGTGCGGAATTGCGGCGCAATCAGCCCACGGCAGCGCGCCGGTACGGCAGCGATGCCGCGGTGCTGCTGGGCGACGCGCTCCTCGCCCATGCGGTGTGCATTGCCGCGCAGTTTCCATCGACCGAGATCTGCCGGGTGGTGTCCGATGCCACGCGCCAGGTTTGTGCCGGCGAGATTGTCCAAACCCTGCGCAAGGGCGACACGGCAATCACGCTGGCCGATTACCGCCGGATTATTGAGCTGAAGACCGCGGAGCTTTTCCGCCTGTCCTGCCGGCTCGGGAGCCGGTTGGCGGCGTTTGAAGACGGTTATGTGGACGCGGCCACCGTGTTTGGCCGGCACCTGGGGGTCGCCTATCAGGTGTACGACGATCTCGCCGATTTTTTTGGCGAGGAGAAGCGCATTGGCAAGACCCTGGGCACCGACCTGGCCGGCGGCAAGGTCACCCTGCCAATGCTCGTGTTGCTGCAGCGGCTGCCGGCGGCCGAGCAGGCGGATCTGCTCGACGAGATCCGGACAGGCCGGGTTCCGCAATTGGAACGCCGGCGCGCCCAGATGAAGGCGCACGGGGTGTTCGCCGAGGTGGTTGCAGGAGTCCAGGTCGAGCTGGAGGCAGGAGCCAAGGCGCTCGCCCCATGGTCGCACCTGGAGCCTGCCTTGCTCCTGGGCCAGTTGATCGGCCTGCTCCGGGAGCAGGTTGATGGTCTCAGGCCGGCCACAGGCCCCTAGAATCCGGTTGCAACGGCATTTGGTTAGGATTTCTTTTTGAGACGCATGGGCTTCACCAAGGCAATCAGCAAGACGCTGGTGGCGACTCCAGAACGACAACTGGAGGCGGATGCCGATTTGGACGTCGTGAAGAAGGTCCAGGCGGGCGACGTCACCGCCTTCGACCAGCTCATGCTCAAGTACCGGGAGCGGGTTTACTCGGTCATCTACAACCTTTGCGCCAACCGGGAGGATGCCGCCGACCTCACTCAAACCACGTTCATCAAGGCCTTCCAATCCATCAACCGGTTCCAAGGACAAGCATCGTTCTTCACCTGGCTTTATCGGATCGGGGTAAACGCGACGCTGACCCATCTTCGTAAAAACAGGCTGCGCACGTTCTTCAGCTTTGAACGCGTCACCGAGGAGGATAAATCATCGGAAATCATCGATGCACTGACGGATAAGACCGGTGCCGACCGGGAGACATTTGTAAAAGAGCTGCAGGAAAAATTGAACGAAGCGCTGCAAAAATTGTCTATCAACCATCGAACAGTGGTTACTTTATTTGAGATAGACGGACTGAGCCACGATGAGATTGCTCAGATCATGGGTTGCTCAGTGGGCACCGTGCGATCGCGCCTGCACTATGCCAAGCAGTTGCTGCAGGCCGAACTTCAACCGTACCTTCGCTAGCTGATCATGCCCGACCGTCGTTCCAATTCATCGTCTCGAGTTACCTTGGAGGATTTGCTTCGACTGAAGCGGGCCGAACGCCCGCCGCCGGAGTTTTGGGGCGAGTTTGAGCGGGAGTTGCGCCAGAAACAGCTGGCCGCGTTGGTGGAGAAGAAGTCGTGGTGGCATGAGTTTGCCGCCGTGTACAGCCGGTTCGGCGGGCTGCGTGTTTCCGTCGGCGCCACCGCGGTGCTGGCGGTCACCATGCTCTCGGTTCACTATTATTCCCGTTCTGGCAGCGAGCCTTCGGTGGTCGTCCGCAGCAATGTGCCCGTGCAACCGGAAACACAGCTGCCAAGATCCTCGCCCACGGTCATGGCGGCCGTTACTACGGCGGCTCCCGCCGCGGCTGACCTGCCCGAGCAATCCCCGTCCGTTACGAATGTTCATGGGGCGACTCTGGCGCAGGCGGCCCAGCCGGTTGCAGAGGAGATTCCCGGCCTGATCCCGCGGTTGGGCGATGTTTTGGAGAATCGGGCCAATCCACCGGAGCTGATTCCGTCGGCCCACTCGATCGCGATCCAACTCCCCGCTTCCGCCGCCATGGAGCCAGAACTGCTGGAAGCTGCCAGTCGGTCGATCAGTTTTGAAGACCGCGCCATGCCGGCCGCGTGCGTGCGCCATATCGCCGAGGCCCTGCCCACCGCCACGGCGGCAACGGAACCGCGCCGCGCCCGTTTGGTTGCCGCCCTCGGAACGGCTTTTGCCTACTCGCCCGAGCCTTCCGCCCCCGAGCATGCCAAGCGCAACGGCATCCGTTATTTGGCCGAGGATGGATGGGATCGTTCCATCAGCCGGCTCGAAGCCGGGGCTGATCGTCTGTCGATCCGATTCTGACCGCGGGGCGCCCCCGGGGCGCCGCGAAGGCCTTGACCTTTCCCTCCGCCCTGCGCCTCGGCGCAGGGCTTTGCTTTTCGGCCGAACTCGCCTAGGCTTGGTGTTCCAAGGTTCATCAATGCGGATCGAACACGACTCCATGGGAGAAATGCTGGTTCCCGACGACGCTCTTTACGGCGCTTCGACCCAGCGCGCCGTGGTCAATTTTCCGGTCAGTGGCCGCCCAATGCCCGCCGCGTTCGTGCATGGCCTTGGCCTCGTCAAACTCGCCTGCGCCGTGGCCAACGAGGAACTCGGGATCCTCAGCGTCGAGAAGAGCCGCCTGATCCAGCAGATCGCGCAGGAGGTGATCGATGGAAAGCTGGATGCCCACTTCCCCGTCGACGTCTTCCAGACCGGCTCGGGCACCTCGTCGAACATGAATATCAACGAGGTGATTGCGAACCGCGCCAGCCAGCTTAGCGGTCAGGCCCTCGGATCGAAGAATCCCCTTCATCCCAACGACGATGTCAACCTCGGCCAGTCGTCGAACGACCTCATCCCAACCGCGCTGCATGTGAGCGTCGCGGTTGCGCTCAGCTCCCGGCTCAGGCCCGCCCTTGATGAACTGGCGGCGGCCCTCGAGGCGAAGTCCGCCGAGTTTCGCGACATCGTCAAGATCGGGCGNNGGCGAGCTGGCCATCGGCGGCACGGCCGTCGGCACGGGACTCAACTGCCATCCGGAGTTTCCCGCGCGGGTTTGCCGCCTCCTCTCCGAGCGCACCGGGCTGGCTTTTCGCGAGGCGCGCAACCATTTCGAGGCGCAGGGCGGCCGCGACGATTGCGTGGAGGCGGCCGGCCACCTGGCGACGATTGCCGCCAGTCTCACGAAGATCGCCAACGATGTCCGCCTGATGGGATCCGGCCCGCGGGCGGGCCTGGCGGAGATTCGTCTACCCGCCACCCAGCCCGGTTCCTCGATCATGCCCGGCAAGGTCAATCCGGTGATGAGCGAGATGCTCGTGCAGACCTGCATCTACACCGTCGGTCTCGCGAACATGGTCGTCCTGTGCGGCCGCGACGGACAGTTTGAGTTGAACGTGACGATCCCGCTCGTCGCCTACGCGCTGCACGAGTCGGTCGCCTGCCTGGCCAACGGCTGCCGCCTCTTCGCGCGCCAGTGCGTCGGCGGAATCGAGGCGGATGCCGCCCGCTGCCGGGAGCTGACGGATCGCTCGCTGATGCTGGTCACGGCGCTCACTCCATACATTGGATACGACCAGGCCGCCGCGGTGGCGAAGGAGGCGTTCCGGAAGAACCAGACGCTGCGCGAAGTCGTGCTGGAGAAGAAACTCATGGATGCCGCCACCCTCGACCGGGCGCTCGATCCGCGATCGATGACCCAGCCGGACGGTGATTCACTGGCTCCGGGGGGCGGATAAGCGCGGGGGCATTCAGTTGGATTGCGATCCGGCGTTGAATCGCCGCGATCAAGACGGTGGAGCGCGTTGTCCTCAACGCGCTTAAAGCGGCTTGTGGATCAGCCGCTCCACCCGACTTCACAAATCCCGTCAAGCCCGGGCGCTTTGCCCGGGCGGTGCTATTTCTTCGGTGCGGCTTGGGCGGCGGCGCAGGCATTGGTGAAGAAATCGTTACCCTTGTCGTCGACCAAGATGAAGGCCGGGAAGTCCTTCACATCGATCTTCCAGACCGCCTCCATGCCCAGTTCGGGATACTCCAGCAGTTCGACCTTCGTGATGTTCTCCTTCGCCAGGACGGCCGCGGGGCCGCCGATGGAGCCGAGATAGAATCCGCCGTGTTTCTGGCAGGCATCGGTCACCTGTTTGCTGCGGTTGCCCTTGGCGATCATGACCAGCGAGCCGCCCAGGGACTGGAAGAGATCAACGTAACTGTCCATGCGCCCGGCCGTCGTCGGGCCGAACGAGCCGGAAGGATAGCCCTTGGGCGTCTTGGCGGGACCCGCATAATAAACCGGGTGGCGCTTGAAGTATTCAGGCAGCCCCTGGCTGGCGTCCACGCGTTCCTTGAGCTTGGCGTGGGCGATGTCGCGCGCGACGATGATCGTGCCGTTGAGCGAAAGGCGGGTGGTGACGGGAAACCTGGACAGCTCGGCGCGGATCTCGGCCATCGGCCGGTTGAGATCCAGCTTCACGATGTTGTCCTCGCGGATGATGCGGTCACGGGCGGGAATGAAGCGGCCGGGGTTGGTCTCGAGCTGCTCGAGCCACACGCCGTCCCGGTTGATCTTGGCCTTGATGTTGCGGTCGGCCGAGCAGGACACGCCGACGCCGACCGGGCAGGAGGCCCCGTGCCGCGGCAGGCGGATGATGCGCACATCGAGGGCGAAATACTTGCCGCCAAACTGCGCACCGATCCCGCACTGCTCGGCTGCCTTGAGAATGCGGGCTTCAAGCTCGACGTCCCGGAAGGCCTGGCCCAGCTCGTTGCCCTTGGTCGGCAGCGCGTCAAGGTATTTGGCCGAGGCGAGCTTGACCGTCTTGAGGCAGGCCTCGGCCGANNTGCCGCCGATGACGACGGCCAGATGGTAGGGCGGGCAGGCGGCCGTGCCGAGGTACTTCATCTTGTCGACGATGAAGGCCTCCAGGCTCTTGGAATTCAGCAGCGCCTTGGTTTCCTGGAAGAGGGACGTCTTGTTGGCTGAGCCGCCCCCCTTGGCCACAAAGAGAAACTCATAGCTCGCGCCCTCGGTAGCGTAGAGGTCAATCTGGGCCGGGAGGTTCGTGCCCGAATTGACCTCCTGGTACATATCAAGGGGAATGGTCTGAGAGTAGCGGAGGTTCTCCTCGGTGTAGGTCTGGTAAACACCCTTGGAGAGAAACTCGGCATCATTGGCGCCGGTCCACACCTGCTGACCTTTCTTCCCGATGACCGTGGCGGTGCCGGTGTCCTGGCAGAATGGCAGAATGCCCTCCGCGGAGATCTCGGCATTGCGCAGCAGGGTCAGCGCGACGAAGCGGTCGTTCCCCGATGCCTGCGGGTCGTCGAGAATGGCGGCGACCTGCTTCAGGTGCTTTTCGCGGAGCAGGAACGAGCAATCGCGCATCGCGTGGCTGGCGAGAAAGGCCAGCGCCGCGGGGTCGACCTTGAGGATTTCCCGGCCCTCAAACGTGGCGGGGAAAACGAAATCCTTGGTCAGGAGGCGATAGGTCGTCTCATCCTTGCCGAGAGGGAACGGTTCTTGGTAGCGAAACGGAGGAATGGGCATGGCAAAGGTTTGGCAAAAGGCCGGCGCTCATAATCCGGTGGAAACCGCCGCGGGCGAGCGGAAATTATCGGGTGGCAGCGGCCCCCAACGGCGCCGTGACCGGCCGCAAGGGACCTCCGCCGGATCGGGAACTTGATGATTTGCCTCGGGGCCAGGTCCGGGGACACCAGCCTCAAAGCAACTTCATCTTGGGCATATCCTGGACATCGACGAGACCGACCGGCCGTCCGGCCTCATCCACCGCGATGAGATCATCGATCTTATAATGATCGAAAACCCGCAGGGCTTCGACCGCCAGTCCATCAAAGCGCACCGTCTTGGGCGAGCGGGTCATAAAGCGGTGGACCGGCTGGGAAAGAAAATCGGGGCTGGTCAGGATGTGGCGGCGAAAATCACCGTCGGTCAGGATGCCAGTGAGTTTGCCCGAGGGCTCATCCACGAGGGCGATGCAGCCGGCCTTGGCCTTGGTCATGCCGAGGATGGCCTCCTGAACCGTCCGTTGATCCGGCATCACGGGCAGGCGGTCGCCGGTGCGCATGATGTCCTTCACCTTGAGCAGCAGGACGGTGCCGAGATTTCCCGCCGGGTGAAGGCGGGCGAAATCATCCCGGGTGAAACCGCGGCGTTCGAGCAGCACCATGGCCAGCGCATCACCTAAGGCGAGGGCGGCGGTGGTGCTGGCGGTGGGCGCCAGCCGCAGGGGACAAGCCTCCCGGGGCACGCGGTAGAAAAGTCGCAGATCGGCGTCCTTCGCGAGCTCCGAGTCGGGGTTGCTGGTGAGGGCGACAATNNCCCGGCGCGCACAGGCCGAGATCGCCGTGCAACGCCTGGGTGGCGTCCAGGAAACACGAGGTGACGCCGGTGCTGTTGAATGTGCCGGCAAGTTTCTGCGCGATGTGGGCCGACTTACCCACGCCGCTGAAGATGAGCTTCCGGCCGGCCGCCACCGCGGTCTCCACCGCCGTCACGACAGCCGCGAACGAGGCGTCGAGCGCCTCCGCCGTGGCCTGCAATGCCTCCATCTCGATCCGGATGTACTCACGGCCGCGGGTCAGGGCGGATTGGGCATCGGGAGTCATTTAGGATTTGTGTTGGAAAAGCGCGTGGAGTGAACTTAGCCCTCAATTTCCCGCATTCAATCCCATTCCCGTATCTCCATGCGGAGTCTGTTTCGCACCGTGAACCTACCCGGCGGACTGCTGTGGCTGCTCCTGCTCCTGGCGGCGGGTTGCGATCGCGGCGACCGGCTGGCGTTGGGCACCGAGAGCAACGACCCCTACTACCGGCAGGGCGACCAATTGAAACGCCAGGGTCGCTACCAGGATGCGCTCGGCGCCTACCTCAAGGTTATTGAGAAACGTCACGATGATGCGCCGGAGTCGCACCTGGAGGCGGGCTTGATTTATCAGCAATACATCAAGGACCCGGTCTACGCGATCTACCATTTCCGCAAATACCTCGAATTGGAGCCCAACTCCCGCCAGGCCGATCTCGTGCGCCAGCGCGTCGATGCCGCGATGCGCGATTTTGCCCGGTCACTGCCGGCGCAGCCGCTGGAAAGCCAGGCCGCGCGGCTGGAGCTCATGGGCCGGATTGACGAACTTCAAAAGGAGAATCTTCAACTGAAGGAGGATCTCACCAGGCTGCATCAGGGCGGGGCGATCCCGGCCGGCGGTCCCGACTCCGCTGCACTGCCGGCGGCGGAATCCGCGCCGGTCCGGCCGGTCAAACGCAGTCCGCTGTTCAATCCGCTGCCAACCGGGACGCCCGGCGCCGTGGCAGCCAGCGCCCCGGCCACCTCGCAGCCCGCGAACCCGCCGCCGAAACCGCTGCCGACCGTCGGCCGCAGGCACGTGGTTTCCCAGGGCGAAACCCTCTACAAAATCGCCCAGCGCTACTACGGCAGCGGCTCCAAGTGGCCCCAGATCCTTGAAGCCAATCGTGACGTGCTAACGAACGAGAACGCCGTGCGCGCCGGCATGGAATTGAAGATTCCGTAGGGACTGTCCGGACTTTGCGTCCCGACTCGCGGCAACGAAATCGTAGCCAAAGCCGTGAGGCTGTGGACCCAGATCCAAATTGGGCCGCGCGGTGCTATCGGGCAGGGTCACGACGAGTGCGCCAGCCTCGGCGGCCGCACCCCGCCTCGTCCAGTAGAACGGCGGGATCGGGCGATCCCGCCCTGCAGTCGACGCCATTCCAGCGCCTACTCGGAATATTCCGCCCAGCTGGTGCTGGTTTCAGTCACCCGCACCCGCTCAACCCGGACACCGGAGGGCCCCGTGGCGCGGGCACCCGGACTCTCCGCCGGCTCCGCGAGCCGGCGCTTTAATACCGCAAAGATGGTCCGGGCCATGACCTCGCTGGTGGGATCGGTCTGCTCAAACGGAATGATGCGGTCTCCGTAAGTCTGGCGGTAAAATGCGAAATTCGGGTCGCTCGTGTTGAGGCACAGGGCGTGGTCCCAGGTTTCAAGAAAAGCGGTCAGAGCCACCTTGACCGTCTGGAAATCGCAGACCATGTCGTTCGCATCGAGCTCGTCCGCGGCCAGCACCACCTCCACCTTCCGGCTGTGGCCGTGCGGAAAGCGGCATTTCTTGGGATGCTTCGACAGCAGGTGGCCGCTCTCGATTTCGAAGGTCTTGCAGATGCGAAACGGCATGGACGCGGCGATTGCCGCAAGAAATCGGTCAAAGCGCAAGCGCGGGGAGGCGGGACAACTTGTCAACTATTAGTTGACATGGTGCCGAAGGGCGCCTGCGGTAGGGCGGATGCATAGTCTGACCTGGGGATTCCCAGTCTGCCGCGCGCAGCCTGGTGCCTCCTCGGTGGGCGGGCTTCGTTCCCGCCGCCGGATACGCGGCCCGCGGTCACACCGTCTTCGAGAACCGGCGCGGACCCTTTTCCAGGTACGCGTCGAAGCGCATCGCGATGATGCGGATGAGCAGCGCCCCCACGCCCGTGACCACAAAACCCTCTGAAGTGCGATGCAGCAGGCCGTCGGCCTCGAGATCGGCCAGGGATTCGATCTCACCGGCAAATTTCGCCGGGAAATCCACGCCGAGCCGCCGGGACAGGTCGGCGTAGGTGATGCGCCGGTCGCACATGATGCGCGTGATGACTTGGCGGCGGATGCGGTCCTCATCGCTCAGGATCAGGCCGCGCTCGAACGGCAGGCGGCCGGCATCCAGCGCGGCGTAATAATCCGGCAGTTCCTTGAGATTCTGCCGGTAGGAATCCTCGGTCTGCGAGATGGACGACATGCCGAAGCCGTAGATCGAGACCCCGGAGTGCGTGCTGTAGCCCTGGAAATTACGCTGGAGCGTGCCTTCGCGCTGGGCCACGGCGAGTTCGTCTTCCGCGCGCGCAAAATGATCCATGCCGATGTACACCATGCCGGCTGCGGTGAGTTTCCGCACGGCGGTGGCCAGCATCTTCAGCTTTTCCTCGGTGGACGGCAGGTTCGCCTGCTTCTCAAAAATCCGCTGCGAGGGTTTGATCCACGGGACGTGCGCGTAGCTGAAGACGGCCAGGCGGTCGGGCTTCAGGGTCAGCACGTCGTCGATGGTGCGCGCGAACGAGTCGGCGGTCTGGTGCGGCAGGCCGAAGATGAGGTCAACGCTGATGGAATGGTACCCCTCCTCGCGCATCCACTCGAACGCCTGGCGGGTGATGTCCATCGGCTGCAGGCGGTGGATCGCCAGCTGCACCTCCGGGTTGGTGTCCTGCACCCCGAGCGAGGCCCGGTTGCAGCCGAGTTCGCGGAAGGCGCGGACGTGGTCTCGGGTGATGCGGCGCGGGTCGACCTCGACGCTGTTCTCGGAATCGCCGGCAAACTTGAACCGGGAATGGATGGCGTCGCCCAGCCGCCGAATCACCGCCGGCGGCAGGAACGTCGGAGTGCCCCCGCCGAAATGCATCTGCGCGACACGGCGATCCGGGCTGAGCAGCGGCTGGATCAGCGCGAATTCCATTTCGAGGTAATCAAGGTAGCCCGAAGCGGCGTCGCGCTTCAGGGTGATGACCGTGGTGCAGCCGCAGAACCAGCAAAGGGTTTCGCAGAACGGCAGGTGGAAATAGAGCGAGAGCGGCCGCGCGGCGTCGCGATTATCCCGGCGGATCGCCTCGACGAGCGTCCCAGCCGTCGTCGCCTCCGTGAATTGCGGCGCGGTGGGGTAGGAGGTGTAGCGCGGCCCGGGGACGTTGTATTTCCGGACGAGCTCGAGGTCGAACTCGGCGGCGGCTGGCGGCGTTCCGGTGCTGAGACTAGGCGCGATCATTGCGGGTTGCGGGCAGGACCCAACAATGCGAATGCGCGGCCGTTTTGCGAGGCTGGACGGTTTTTTTGCAGCAAATGACAGGAAGAACCGAATGAAGCCCAAAGACGCGAAGACACCAAGAACGGACGCCCTGAGGTTGCCATAAATTGGCGGAGCCTGCGTGGCCCGGAGTTAATGAGCTTGGTTTTTCCATCGTCATTCGGTGGGCCGCACGAACGAGGCTTTGAAAAACGTGTGGTTGAGAACGCCATCCGGCCCGGTGGTGCCATAAATGGAGGGAAGCGGAGGCGTTGCTCTGCGGCGCTTCTTTGGCCGAGACGGAGATCCTGACAACCATGAGCGCGTACGCATTGGATAAGCCGCTCGGACCCGTGGCAGTCCGACAGGCACCCAGTTGATCGTTTGCATTGCGATTGGCTCCCTGCTAATCTGGAGCAAGATCTTCTTAGTTTCTGGCCCGCGTCCATCAAACCGAACTGGTTGCGATCATGAAAAACCGCCCAAACATCACTGATCTCTGGCCGAGATTGAAAATGGTGGTTTTCCTCGTGCTGGTCTGCGGGGTAGTCCAAGCCACCCGAACGACCGTGCGCGCGGCCGACGAAAATTCCGGGGATCTTGCGGTGTCGTCCACGGTGAGCGCCGACTACATCCGCGCGAGATTACCAGATGGCTCCTTCCAGCCTGAAGCTTACGCGTTCGGTAGAGGCGGCTACTATAGGGGCTGGCTGAGCGACGCCACGATCGATCACCTGCGATTTCCGGATGTGGCGCGAACGATCGCCGCGCCGCTGGCGAATCAGAACTACCTTCCCGCAAAAGATCCCGATCAGACCAAGCTGTTGATCATGGTCTACTGGGGAATGAGCAATGGCGTTGCTGACGCCCCGAGAGGGGGATCTCGCTCGGAACTTGCTTCTTTTCTCGATTCCCAGGGTAACAGTACGCTCCTTGATACTCAGAATGCGCGGATGCTCGGATACGAATCAGTCCGCTCGGAGAGCAGCATGCTCAGGGGCACCGCGCTCGCATTTCGTTCGTTGGATTCGATGGACGAGCTTCAACACAATCGGTACTTCGTTGTGTTGATGGCGTATGACTTCCAGTTGCTATGGAAACAGAAGAAGCACAAATTGCTCTGGACGACCCGCTTCAGCATCCCGGAACGCCGCAATGCATTTGACTACCGCCTGCCGGCAATGGCGCTGAATGCCTCGCCCTATTTCGGCCAGAGCAGCAACGGACTTACTCACAAACCGCTGCCCGAAGGAAAGGTCGAGATCGGAGAACTGAAGTCCCTGGGCGTGGTGCCGTGAACCGCCCTTGCGAGTGCACCTGATCTCCAGCGACTCCGTTTCAACACACTCTCGCACCTGCTGCGGATGACGATTTGGATCGCCTTCGGCGGAGTTGGTGAAACGGCTTCAATAGGTATCGAGCGGGCTGAGCAGATTGAGTTGGTGACTCCGCCCCCCCACCGTCTCCGTCGATTCACCCCGACACAGACGACGACGGTAACGAGTGCCAGCAGAACCGCGCGTGCCGGTTACGACCTTGGATGCCACGGCCGAAGGCGTGGGATAAATCGCCGAACATGCCGGCGATATTCCCGATAGGAGTCACCAAATCGTCGCTCCAACTGCGGCTCCTCGACGAGCGGAATGTAGATGAGATTGAGCACCACGAAGCAGACTGCCCAAATACCATGAGGCTGCGACTGCAGCGCGCACGCCTCACCGAACAGGAACAGAATGACTCCGGAAATCATCGGATTACGGACGAACTGATACGGTCCGCGAACGACGAACGCACGTGGAGGATCCCAAGGTGCGAGCGTGCCCTTCCCCTCGGTCGCAAACCGCCACACTGAGGCGACAAAGAGGATCAGACCCAGGCTGAGCAGAGCGAGGCCGACCACTTGGAGGCAATCGGGGCCGACTGAATGGCCGAGGACTAGTGTCACCCCGTACCGCTGGGCGATCCAAAATGGAACCAGACCGGCGACGGTGAACGGAAGGATCGCTATCGCGAGCAGATGACGGAGGAACATTGTCATCGGCTGACGCTGCGTAACGAATTACTTGTCCCCGGCGTCAAACGAAGGCGGCTGGCTGGCACGGTCCGCCCCCCAAGTCTTGTTGGGCAGTGTGCCCAGCAGGAACTCCAAGCGGTTCTCCGTGGCGGATAGAGTGTCGAGAGGCAGCCACGTGCTGTCGTAGACGCGGCCATTCAGCTTCACTGACTGCACATAGACTCCTTCGCCATGGGCGAGAATTTCCAGCGTGCATCCATTCCCCATCCGCAGCGTTGCGCGGGGAAACATGGGCGTTCCCAGCACCATCCCGCCGACGCCGGGGATCACCGGGTACAGGCCGAGCGCATTCCAGACATAGACTCCCGACGTGGCGCCCAGATCATCGTTGCCGGGCAGACCGTCCGGCTTTGTGGTAAACGTCTCGCGGCGAATGCGGTCAATAACTTCCTGGGTTTTCCACGGGTTCCCCGTCCAGACATAGGCGTAGGGCGCGCAGAAATCCGGCTCGTTGGTCACCGTGAAATTCGGGAGTGCCCAACCGCTCAGCTTCTGGAAGAACCGGTCGAGCTTGGGAACGACCTTCTCTTCCCCGCCCAGCGCGGCCAGTAGGCCGGAGTAGTTGTGCGGAATCATCCACGTATACTGCCAGGTTGAACCCTCCTCGAAACCAAACTGGTTGTCCTGATCCCAGTTCTTGTGATGTGGCAGGAGATGGTCGGGATCCCAACCGCCGATGAATTTGCCGTCGGCCGTGCGAGGCCGGATGAATCCCGTCTCCGCGTCTAGCAGGTTTCGCCAGGATTGGGCGGAGCGCAGCAACTTCGCGGCATCGCCCTGATCACCCAGGGCGGCCGCAAACCGGGAAATGGCGAAGTCGGCGCTGGCATACTCAAGCGTGACCGAGGCACAGCTCTCGTTATTGTCCCCGACGGAGATATAGCCCTTGCTGAGGTATTCGGCCAAATCCGGGCGCTGCGATTTGCCGTGCGGGCCCGTCCCCGGCTGGGTGGCGCCCTTCAGCATGAACTGCAGTGCGATTCTGGCGGCGAATGCGCGCGCCCCGAAGGCATGAGCCTCCGCGACCAGGATCGCCGGGGAGTCCCCACCCATGACGTAACTCACATCGTTGGCCACCGGCCAGCGGGGGAGCCAGCCGCTTTGTTCCGCGTCGCGGATCAGCGACTGCATCATCTGGCTGGTCTGTTCCGGCAGGAGTAGGGCGTGAAGCGGAACCACATTGCGGTAGGTGTCCCAATCGGAGAAGTTCGCGAACTGCGCCTCCCCCGGTCCGAGGCGCCGGACTTGGCCGTCGAAACCGATATAGTCTCCGTTGCTGTCGCTGAACAGGTTCGGCGCCAGCAGCATGTGGTAAAGCCCGGTATAGAAGATCGTGCGCTGCTCGGGCGTGCCGCCGTCCGCCTGGACCCGCGCCAGCAGATCGGTCCAACCCGCCTTGGCGGCGGTATGGACCGCTTCGAAATCCCACCCGGGTATGTCGGCCGCCAGATTGGCCAGGGCGTTGCTGATGCTGACGAAGGACACGCCCACCTTCGCCATGATCGGCTCCGCGCCGCGCGGGAAGGTCACGTACGCACCCACTTTGTGTCCCGCAGCGGACGTGCCCCCGGGACTCACCGTGGTGGTCCACGTGCCCGCGGAAGCGAACGGGCGGTCAAACGTCAGGGCGAAATAGAGGACGTAGTTGCTGTCGCTGCCACAGAAGCCGCCGCTGTGGACGGACCCCACGACCGTGTCCGTGCCGCGCACTTCCACCGCGCTGGCGTCGGCTTTGCGTTTCTCGTCCTCAATTGTCGCGCTGTTGCCGGCTTTGATCAGCAGGGTCCGCGCCGTGCCGGCCGGGAATACGAACCGGCCGATCCCAGCCCGCGCTGTGGTCGTGAGCTCCGTCTTCACGCCGTTGTCGAATTCCACCGCGTAGTACCCCGGATGCGCCTGTTCGCGCGCATGGGAAAACGCCAGGGCATAGTCGGGGGCGGAGCCCGGGCCGGTGACTTCCCCGATCCAGGGCAGAATGGGCACGTCGGCGTAGATGGAGCACCCGGCGCCGCTGATGTGCGTGAGGCTCAAGCCGCGGATTGTCTTGTCTGCGTAATGATACCACCCGTCCGCCCTCGTATCCGGCCCCCACTGCAGCAGGCCGAAGGGCGCGGACGCGCCTGGGAAAGTGTTGCCATCAGCCGCCGTGCCGATGAACGGATCGACGGCGTCATAGGGCGCCAGCGGGGCGCCGTTCTGGGCGCTGGCCGTCGCGGAGATGAGGAGCAATCCAGCCAATAGCTTGGTCATGATTGAAAAGTCAGGGAAGTTGCGGAGCAGGGGGACGGGGAGGGGAACCCGGCAGTGGCCGGGAATTGTGTCCCGTGCAGGTTGGGTGCGTCAAGTTCTGCAATGGTGAATTGTGGTCGCGCCTACGGCGCGCAGCCTTCGCTTCGGATCTGCGGGGAGGCTATGTGCTGACAACGATCGTCGCCGGCTCACGGATGGCCTGCCAGCCGTAGGCTTGGCGAAGGCTGGCGGAGAGGGAGGGATTCGAACCCTCGGTACCCTTGCGAGTACACATGATTTCCAATCATGCACATTAGACCACTCTGTCACCTCTCCGGAGACCCGGCCGGCGCGTTGGCGTTGTCGCCGGCTGCGTGGTGAAGCGGCCAAATAGAGCGGAAACCAGATGTACGGGTCAAGGGGTTATTCCGGGGAGTCTGCTCGAATTGCGTTTCACCAGACTTTGCGGCCCATGCCCCACCTTCAGGCCGCTACAAGCGCACAGGTTGTGCGGGCGTCAAGCGCGGGTTGCGGTGTTCCGAGTTTAAAAGCGCCAGCATCAAAACCTCCTTGCGCGACCGGGGGTGGGTGGTAGCGTGATTCGCTTTTCGCCGATCTGCCATGGTCTCCCCGAACACCGAAATCTCCTACGACAGCAAGATCGAGGGGGACTTGGTCGTTTCCCGCCTCGACGCGGTGATCAATTGGATCCGCACCAACTCGATGTGGCCCATGCCGATGGGGCTGGCCTGCTGCGCCATTGAGCTCATGGCCGTGGCCGCGGCGCGTTTCGACATCGCCCGCTTCGGAGCCGAGGTCATGCGTTTTTCCCCGCGGCAGGCGGACTGCATGATCGTGGCCGGAACGGTCACCTACAAAATGGCCCCGCAGGTGCGGCGCATTTACGATCAGATGCCGGCGCCCAAATGGGTCATTGCCATGGGAGCATGCGCCAGCACGGGCGGCATGTATCGCAGCTATGCCGTGCTTCAGGGGGTGGACCGGATTGTGCCGGTGGACGTCTATGTGAGCGGATGCCCGCCGCGGCCGGAGGCCCTGCTCGACGCCCTCATCAAGCTGCAGGCCAAGGTCCGTCGCGAGCCGGCCGCCCAGCGGCTTTTCAAGACTTAAGCCACCCCGCCAACGCCCGCCGATGACCGCCACCACCGACGTCGCCACTGCCCTGACGGAGAGATTCCCGCAGGTCACCGCGCGCCCGAGCCTCGACTGGCCGGCATTCAACGTTCCGGTGGGACAGTTGTTGGACGTGCTGCGGCACCTGCGCGACAAATGCGCTTTTGACCTGCTAGTAGACGTGACGGCGATCGACTGGAGCGCCGCGCAGTCGCCGCGGTTCACGGTGGTCTGGCACCTGCTCTCGACCGTGCGGCATACCTATGTCCGCCTGGCGACCGATTGCGCGGACGATGCCAATCCCGCCATGCCCAGCGCCACCGGTCTCTGGCCCGGCGCCAACTGGCACGAACGGGAGGCTTACGACATGTTCGGAATCAGCTTCAGCGGGCACCCGGACCTGCGCCGCATCCTGATGTGGGACGGCTACCCGTATTTTCCGCTCCGCAAGGAGTTTCCCCTTGCCGGACTCGAAACGGCGCTGCCCGATCCCGCGGTGGCGGAGGAGACCGGCGCCAAAGTGAAGCCGGCTCCATACATGGGTGGTCCGTTCGTGGCCGCGGCCGGCGGGTCGATGGACGAAGCCGAACCCCGCGCCAAGGACCAGAGCTGGACCGAGCACCAGGAAAAGCCTGTTTAAACCCGCCTCTACCATGAACCGAATCTGCAAACCGCCGACCGCCATTCTGGCGGCCCTGTGCCTGGCCCTCACGGCCGGTGCGCAAGTCACCAAGGAACAGGAGACCGGAATCCGCAAGATGATGCGGCTCACCGGCATGATCGACATGATCGGGCAGATGACCGACCAGATGATTTCGTCGATCAAGCAGGGCGCCCCGGCTGGTGTGCCGGAGGATTTTTGGGGCCGAGCCCGGGAGAAAAGGATGAAGGCCGAGGACCTGATTGCGCGGATGATCCCCGTCTACGCGAAATATTTCTCCATGGAGGACCTGAAGGCGATCAATGCGTTCTACGAGAGCCCGGCCGGCCAGCACTTCGTGGCCAGTCTGGGGCCGATGATGCAGGAGAACATGAAGATCGGCCAGGCATGGGGGCAGGAGGTCAGCCAGAAGCTGATCGATGATTTGAAGGCCGAACTGGGCCGCAAGGAGAACTCCGTGGGCGTCACGGTGCCGGGAGTGACGAAATGACGATGGTGATCAAAGGCGTCTAGGCGCGTTCTTCCATGGCGATCGAATACACCTTTCCTGATAGCCCGGCGAAGACGGCCGCGCCCGCGCAGGAATTTCCGCCGGAGAAGATGTCGATCAGCATGGGGCCGTCGCATCCGTCGACGCACGGCGTGCTCCGCCTGCAGATGGAACTCGATGGCGAAGTCGTCACCCGCGCGGATCCGGTGGTCGGCTATCTGCACCGCGGTGACGAGAAGATCGCCGAGAACATGACNNGACCGGCTGGATTACCTCGCGCCCCTGGCCAACAACGTAGCCTATGCCATCGCTGTCGAACGCCTGGCCAAGCTTGAAATGCCGCCGCGCTGCCAGGCGACGCGCGTGATCATCTCGGAACTGGCCCGGATTTCCTCCCACCTGATGGGCCTCGGCGCCTTTGGCATCGACGTGGGCGCGTGGACGGTCTTCCTCTACTCGTTCACCGAGCGCGAAAAGCTCTACCGGTTGTTCGAGGAGCTGACCGGCGCGCGCTTCACCACCAGCTACACGCGCATCGGCGGCGCGGCCCGCGACATTCCGGACGGCTGGCTCGAGCGCGTGAATGCCTTTTGCGACCAGTTCCTGCCGATCCTCGAGGAGACCCTTGCGCTGCTGACGCGCAACAAGATCTTCCTCGACCGCACGGCCGACGTCGGCGTCATTGCGAAAGAGGACGCCATCGCCTACGGGCTCACCGGGCCGAACCTCCGGGGCTCCGGCGTGCCGCTCGACCTGCGGAAGGCCAAACCCTACAGCGGCTATGAGCAGTATGAGTTCGACGTGCCCATCGGCTCCAAGGGCGACTGCTTCGACCGCTATCTTTGCCGGGGCGAAGAGATGCGGCAGTCGGTGCGCATCGTCCGGCAGGCGATCCGGAGTTTTCCCGGCGGTGACTGGTACGCCCAGGAGGCGAAGCGCATCTTCGCCCCGCCGAAGGACAAGATCCTNNACCAGCATGGAGGAGCTCATCCAGAATTTCATGCTGGTCACCGAGGGGCCGCAGATGCCGCCGGGCGAGGTCTATTTTGAAGCGGAGAATCCCAAGGGGGCGCTCGGGTTCTACATCGTGTCGAAAGGCGGCGGGGTGCCGTGGCGCCTGAAGATCCGCAGCCCGTCGTTCTGCAATCTGAGCATCCTGCCCAAGGTCTGCGTCGGGGCGATGCTCGCCGACATCGTCTCCATCCTCGGCTCGTTCGATTTCGTGATGGGAGAATGCGACCGCTGAGAAAAAGCATCGAGTAGCGAGAAGCGAGCATCGAGCATGAGCCTTTCACCAATCGATCATCCGCCCAATTTCCGTGGGCTCTCAGCTACTCACTACTCGCTACTCACTACTCACTACTCACTACTCCGGAAATGAACCTGAAGCCTGAAACGCTGGAGAAGATCGACGGGGTCATCACCCACTATCCGGTCAAGCGGAGTGCGGCGCTGCCGCTGCTGCATTTGGTGCAGGAGGATCAGGGCTTCATTGCTCCGGAGGCCATCGAGTGGATCGCCGAAAAGCTGGAATTGCAGCCGGTCAATGTCTACGAGCTCGTGACGTTCTACCCGATGTTCCGGCAGCAGCCCATCGGCCGCCGCCACATCAAGGTCTGCCGCACGCTGTCCTGCGCGCTGGTCGGCGGCTTCCAGGTCTGCGAGGAGATGCGGAAGCAGTTTGACTGCGCCCTTGGGGCCACCTCCGCCGACGGGGAGGTCACCATCGAGTTCGTCGAATGCCTCGCCAGCTGCGGCACGGGCCCGGTGGTGATGATCGACGACGAGCTCCACGAGAAAGTCCACGTCGCGCGGGCGCGCGAGCTGGCCGCCCAGATCAGGGCGGTGGCGGCCGCGGAGGGCCGGGCGTGAAGATTCCGACCTCATCCTGATGAAATCCCCTCCGGTCAACGATCTGCTTTTCACCTACGGAACGCTCCGCCGGGCCGCCGGGAATGCCGCGCACCGGCTGCTGGCCGACAGCGCGGAACTGGTCGGCCACGGGGCGGTGCAGGGGCAGCTCTACCAGGCGACGGGGTTTCCGGTGCTCGTGCCGAATTCGCAGGGCGTCGCGGTGACCGGCGAGGTCTACCGCGTATTCGCGCCCCAGGCGGCCTTCGTCCGGCTCGACCAGTACGAAGGCTTCGACACGGCCTCGCCCGACACCAGCGAGTTCCGCCGGGAGCTCGTGCCGGTCACGATGAACGACGGGCGCACCGTTACGGCCTGGGCCTACGTCTACCAGCGCCCCCTCTTCGACCTCCTGCCCATTCCGCACGGCGATTACGCGCGTTTCTTGCGCGAATCGTGAGCCAATCTGTCATCTTTTTTCGTTTTTCCATGCCTCATCCCGCCGAACGCCGCCTCGTCTTCGAGCATCTTGACGAGCCCGGCTACACGCCCGACCTTCCGTGCTATCTCCGGTACGGCGGCTACGAGGCGTTGAGAAAATCCGTCCAGCGCCAGCCGGCGGAGCTGGTCGACGAGGTGAAACGATCGGGCCTGCGCGGCCGCGGCGGCGCCGGTTTCCCGTGCGGGGTCAAGTGGACGCTCCTCGATCGCCGGAGTGGCAAGCCCGTCTACCTGATCGTCAATGCCGATGAGTCCGAGCCGGGCACCTTCAAGGATCGCTACATCATCCACCAGGATCCTCACCAGCTCATCGAGGGGATCATGATCACCTGCTGGGCGAACCAGGTGCACCAGGCTTACATCTATATTCGCGGCGAGTTCCCGCACGGCGCCCGCCTCCTCGAGCAGGCCATCGCCGAGGCGCGGGCGGCCGGCTTCGTCGGACCGGACGTGCTCGGCACCGGTTATTCGTGTGAAATCTTCGTGCACCGCGGGGCCGGCGCCTACATCTGTGGCGAGGAAACCGGCCTGATCGAATCGCTCGAGGGCAAGCGTCCCTACCCGCGCATCAAGCCGCCGTATTTTCCCGCGGTGCTCGGCCTCTACCAATGCCCGACCATCGTGAACAACGTGGAGACCCTCTGCCACGTGAAACACATTGCCGCGATGGGAGGCGAGGCGTTTGCCCGGATCGGCACGCTCAACAACACCGGGACGCGCCTGCTCTGCGTGAGCGGCCACGTGCAGCATCCGGGCTATTTCGAAGTCGAGTCCGGCAAGGTCACGTTAGGCCGGCTTCTGAACGAGATCTGCGGCGGCCCGCGCCCCGGCCGCCAGTTCAAGGCGGTCATCCCGGGCGGTTCCTCGTCGAAAATCCTCCGGTTTGGTGAACGGTTCAAGATTAAGCAGCCGAACGGCTCGATGGTGGAGTGGGGGGTGGAGGACATCCCGATGGACTTCGACTCGCTGGCCTCGTGCGGATCCATGGGCGGTTCGGGCGGCGTCATCGTGATGGACGACTCGGTCGACATTGTCGCCGCGCTCGCCAACCTCAACGCTTTCTACGCCCACGAGAGCTGCGGCCAGTGCACGCCCTGTCGCGAAGGCTCGCTCTGGATGAAGAAGATCACCGCCCGCATGGTCCACGGCGACGCCCGGCCGCAGGACGGCGAACTGCTCAAGAGCGTGGCCGACCAGATTGCCGGTCGCACCATCTGCCCGTTTGGCGAGGCGTGCGCCTGGCCCACCCAGAGCTTCGTTTTGAAGTTTGCGGGCGAGTTTGCGGGATACGCAGAAATCGGGAAGCAACCCAAGGCTGCCGATCATGTTCAAATCGTCTGATCAATTATGAACCGCCGAGACACAGAGCGCACAGAGAATAATCCGGGAGGCGCCCGCCTCGGTGATCTCCGTGCCTCCGTGGTTCAATTCCGTTTTCCTCAATGATTGCCCCGCCCCAACCCGACCTCATTACCGTCAATGTTGACGGCCGGGATATCGCCGTGCCGAAAGGCACGAACATGATCGAGGCGGCGCGGCTGCTGGGCATCGAGGTTCCGCATTTCTGCTATCACCCCAAGCTAACCGTCGCGGGCAACTGCCGCATGTGC
>PMBT01000017.1 GCA_003153035.1 Opitutia bacterium | reverse complement strand
GGATCTAGCGTAAGCACATTCGGCCGTCCCAGATCGGTTGGCCGCAGGCCAGTGGCTGGCGCTGTTGCCCAATCATCTTCTGTCCGAAGGCCGCCGGGGTACTGCCAATCGACAGGCTGAGTTCATCGCGTCAATTCTCCCTAGAGGCAAACTGTTTCGGCCCTGATTCTGACCATCGGGCTATCCTGCCTGGACTCCCTGGCGATCCACGCGGCGGCCGAGCCAGATCATGAGACCACCTAACGCGACGGTCGAAAGCGCCACCATGGAAATCTTTCCGGCGTGGCCCGCGCTGCTGGCGGGAAACAGCAAAAGCAAGACCGCCAGGCCAAGTACCGTGCCGAATGAGCCGACGATGCGCAGTTGTCGACCGTCGTTCCCGACGCCAATTTCCGCGGCGAAATCGACCGGCCGGTTGCGGCGGGAGAAGAATTCCTGTTCGCGGGCGAGCGCCGCATCATCGGCCGGTTGCAGCGCCCGCACCAAGAGGAAGGTCGCCAGGCACACAACGATCACCGTGCCCACCTGGCTTTGAAAAAGCCACGGCTTCGTATCCAACAACAGCGGCGCGAGGTAAATTGACAGCGAGACGCAGAAACCTGCACCAATGGAGGCAAAGGGGGCGGACGTGGGCACCCGGCGCACGAAGAGTCCCAGCACCAAGGGCACCGCAATCGGCGCAGCGATGGTCGCCATCACATCGATCAGGATATTGAAGATGCCTCCCCGGCCAAAATGGGCCATGGTCAACCCGCAACTGATCACGGCCATCGCGCAACACACGCTGACCAGTTTTGCGAAAATGAGCCGGGCGCGTCCCTCCCATGGCGTGACGCTGAGGGCACGGCAGGCCGCCGGGTAGATGTTCTGCGTGATGTTTCCGGCCAGTGAGTTGAGGCCCACGTCGAGCGCGCTCATGGTGGCGGCGCACATCCCCACCAATACCAGGCCAACCAGGCCGGCCGGGAGGAAGTGGATGGCCGCAGCCGCGTAGGCCCCCTCCACCGGCTTTGGCAATGGCATGGCGGTGACCTGGTCGGCGAGGAGGAGACGCGCAGTGATCGGGGGGATGAACCAGATCAGCAACCCCAGGAGGAAGAGGCTGGCCGCGAACAGGGCGGCCCGGCGGGCCTCACGGCCGTCTTTCGCGCTGAGGTACCGCCCGCCATTGTTGAGGGAATTGGCGAGCAGTATATTGTTGGCATACCACGCCAGGAAAAAAGTCCATGTAAACCAGCCCGGATTGATCCCCTTGATGTTGGCGAGCACTTCGGGTGATTTGACCGGCGCGTAAGCGGCGGAAAGGCCGGCATGGTTGATCGCGGCAAACATTCCGCCAATTCCGCCGATCTTCTGCAGGCAGATGACGGCTAGCAGGATGGTGATCGGGATCAACACCACTGCCTTGATAAAGTCGGCCGCCATCACCGCCCAGGCGCCGCTGATTCCCGCATAAAAAAGCACCACGAAGCCCAATAGGATGATCGTGTAATATATATTGGTCCCGAGGAGAATCGACGTGAAGATCGCGAGCCCATAAAGTTGGATGCCACCATAAATGGGCCCCGTCAGCATGCCCAGGTAGGCAACGAATTGCTCCATCCCGGCGCCAAACCGCAGGCGGACAAGATCGGCGGCGGTCACGCATCGCAATTGCCGAAACCACGCACCGGTGACCACGGCGATGATCAGGAAGGCGGTGGCGTTCGAGATGAACATCACTGGCAGGCTCCAGCCCACCTGAAAGGCCGCGCCCGCCGCCCCAGTGAAGGTCCAGGCGCTGAAAGCTTGCATGAATACACTGCCACCCATGAGCCACCAGGTGGCTTTGCCGCCCGCGCGAAAGTAGTCGCTCGTATCCTTGCTGAACCGCCGAAACACCACCCCCACCATTATCAGGGTCAAGAGGTAACCGGCGATGACTGCAAAGATCGTGGTTTTATCCTCGAGCACGAGGGCTGCGAATACCGTGTCACCGGTCCAAATTGTGAGGTTCACGGAGCGTGGTGAGCGGATTTTGCCGAAGAATTTCGCCTGCCGGTGACGCCAGAAATGAGCCGGTGGAAAAACCCTGCCGGTCGATCAACGGGGGCGCAGATGTTCATCCATCCACGCCAGGGTCTTTTCCCACATGGCCGGCGTATAAACATGGCCCTGGCCGGCGTAGATCAGACTCTGATAGTCGTCCTCCTTGCCGTACAATTGATAGGCTGGACGCACGGCTGCGTCGATCGCGCGAATGCCATCCACCGGCGAGCCATTGTCCTGGTCGCCGTTCTGGAATAACGCCGGACGCGGCGCGATCAGCGCCACCACGGCCTCGGTATCGAAGTGGCTCAGCATATTGGGCACGAAGTAGCCGATGTCGTGCTCATGGATCGCCTGGTGCTGGATCATGTTCTGATAACGGGTCAGGCAGGCGATCGCGACGCCGGTCTTGATCCGCTCATCCAACGCCATCAACCACCACGAGCGGGTCGCGCCCATGCTCATTCCGGTCACGGCGATCCTCGCCGAATCCACTTCCGGACGCGAAGCCAGGTAATCCAGCGCCATCAGGTCGTCGCGCAGGAGCATGCCCCAGAACGTGCGCCCCACCCAGAGATCGAACTTGGCGGTGGTTTCCTCGCCGACATAATCCTTTTCGGTCCGCCCGCCGGGGCCCCGGCCGTTGCGTTCGCCGAAACAGTACGCATCGATGACCAGAACCACATAGCCGCGCTTCGCGAACGCCGGGCCGGGCGCCTCCGGCGTATGCCGGGCCTGGAATAGTTCCTCCTTACCGATGTCGTATTCGCCACCGTGCCAGTGGCAATAGAGGATGGCGGGGGATTTGCCCGAAGCGTTCTTCGGCAGCAGTAGGTATCCCGGCACGGTGGCCCCGGCCCCGTTGTCGAACTGAAATTTCTCCACGACATACTCACCCCGGTCTTCCCGCGACAGCGTCTCCACGTTGGGCGCGGCCGGCCGCGGCGGCAGTTTGCCGAGCAATCGCCAGAGTTCGGCCCGCACTTCCTTGCGCCTGAATTTCCACCGCTCCCGGGAGGCGGGCACCGCAAACGGCGGCGCGATCTCCGCCTTGGCGAGCCAGCGTTCTGCATCAGTCTGACTTGATCCGGTCATCGGGGTAATCGCCCAGATCATCGCGGCACAGAGCATGGGGGTCTTCATGAAAAGCAAATTGCGCCGACCGCCAGGAGGGCAGCGATGACGCCTAATGGGTAGCTTATATTGGATCATCCGCAAGCGTGAGGATTTTCTCGCCGCCGCTCAGCACATTATCGACATCGCTTATTTGAAATGCCTGCCGCCGGCATTCCCAATTTTCGGACGCAAATCAGCCGTTCGGTTTGCCCGCATCGTAACGCGCCTTGGCTGGCAGGGTGTGGATTTTGACCGGACCAAGCGGGTCAACCCAAGGCCACGGGTTGTCGCCAAAAAACGCCGGCTTGGCCGACAGGTACAGCGAGTCCAGGAGCGCGCCCGTGAATCCCGGCGTTTGGTGCCAGTGGACCGACGAGGTCACGTAGTCATAGTTGCCATCGCGAATCATCGTCGCCCCGACGGTGGCATCCTGGGTCTTCCAATCCTGGTTCCAATACCCGATACGCCAGACGGTGATGGGTGTGTCCGGCCAGGGTGGCGAACCCTCGTAGACCCAGCCGTTCGGGGGGGTGGGCTGCATCCCCTCAAAGCCGAGGACGTTGCCCACGAAATTATACCAATAATGACCTTTCATCGCGGCGGCGATCCGCCGGCTCCGGGTGTCGCTGAGAAACCTCGGCGTGTTCCGGCGCAGGCCGGATGACTGGTTCCGGAAAAAGGTGATGTCGATGGCATTCCCTTCGGTGAAGTCCCCGTCCATATTGAAGGTAAAGTTGCCCTCGAAGAGCTCGAAATGCGGGGTCGGATAGTGCGACGCCTGCAGGCCGGTCTCGATCCAGTTCGGTTCCGAGTTCATCGCGCCGTCGTCCGTGTAATTGTAGGCGATTACGTTGCCACCGCCGCTCGCCCGGCCGTTGATGACCTTGTTGAAGCGAATCGAGATGTTGTTCTCGATCAGATTGTCCGAGGATCCGAAGGTCAGATCGAGGCCGTAACCGGCGCCGCCATTGTTATAGTAATACGAGTCGTGCAGATAGCTGTCGCGGACCTCGCAGCGGTAAGTCTGGCGGAAGGAGATGCAGGAACCAAAGGAATCGTCGCTCTCCACATGCCGAACCCAGCAGCAGGCCGCGAGGTCAAGCTGGATGTTTCCATTGCGCCCGCTGGAGACTCGCAGTTCCTCAACGCCAGCATACCAAACGGGCGGCAAGTCGAACTGGCTGAGTTGGGCCGCCTGGGTGGTGCGAAAATCAATGTGCAGCGGAGTCCGAAAGGTGACGGTATTCCCGTTGACCGCGGTGATCTCGAGGATTTGCGCGATCGGCCGGTCCTCCCGGCAGTACCAGTTGCGCCCCGCGCCGGGCGGATGCTTTTGCGGGTTCCACTGCGAACGCAGGTTGTCGGTCGTCTCGTCAATGTAGACGAGCTGCCCGGCCGAGAAACCGGCAGGGTTCGCGACCTGGACTGAGGAGGCGCCCTTGGTTCCGGTCGTGGATAGGTTCGTGCTGCCGCCCGGGTGCGGGAAGAACCTCGTTTCGTTGGCCATCCCTCCAATCCGCGGCACGTTCGTGCCGCCCTCCCCTGGATGGGGCCATAGGGAAGCCCCGATCACGATGAGCGGATGGTTGTTGCCACTGGCGACCAGGCGCGTGGAGTCCGGACCCACTCCCCGCAATACGACGCGGCTCGGCATATACAGTTCGCCCGAGATTTGAAAGGTGCCGGCCGAGAGAGCAACCACCCGGCCCACGCCGTCCCGGGCGGCGTCCCCGGCCGCGTTGAGTGCGCTCTGGATGGCAATGCGCGCGTCGCCCGATCCGTTGCCGAAGGTGGAGGCTTCGATGGTCGCAGACGCATTGACGTACCTCGGAATCCCGCCGGGAACACCCGGATTCCATTTGGTCACCCTCGAGGCCGGAAGCTCGTAGAGTGCGCAGTTCGGTCCGCCACCGCCGCTGGAGCGGGCCACGACGACCTCGGCGGAGGCGTTCACCGCCGGATCGACCATGGCCCGCGCAATCACATGGAAGGTTCCGGCTGCCGTGGGAGCCTGGTACAGGCCCGTCGGGTTGATCGTTCCTCCTTCGGGCTCCAGGACGGACCAGTTCACGGCGGTGTTGGCAGACCCAACGACGGTTGCGGCCATCATTCTGGTCGCTCCCGGAGCCACTTCGGAACGGCGGGGAATGACATTGACCAGGATTTCCTGCGACCTGCCCGGCAAACTTGCGCTGAGAAAACCAGCGAGTCCTGCGATTACCGGGAGAATTTGACCCGTGCGACGGCAAGCTGGCAGCCACAATGCGGTCGGGTGTTTGACGATAGAATGGTGTGACATGAGGAGTAAATGCAGCTCAGAAATCGACTTCTTCGCTGATCCGTGGCAAAGGCAGCGAAGCTACCGGTCACAATACTTTGGGGCCACCGAAGGTGTACCTTATACACAATGGTTCTGCAAGCGTGAGGACTTTCTCGCCGCCGCTCAGCACATAATCGACATCTGAGCTGATGGACAGTTGCATGCGGACACCACGCCGATGTAATACTGGCATTGTTCTATTTGGGCGTTTCCATGACCACGCGTTTTTCCGGTTTGGAGCAGCAATATCGCAATGCGTTGCTCAATGATGTCCTGCCTTTCTGGGAGGCGCATTCGGTCGATCGGGAACAAGGCGGCTTTTTCACCTGCCTCGGGCGCGACGGCTCGGTTTTTGACACCGACAAGTTTCTCTGGCTCCAGGCGCGGCAGGTCTGGACGTTTTCGATGCTGTACAGCCGGCTGGAACACCGGGCGTCATGGCTTCAGCTGGCGCGCCATGGCGCTGAGTTTCTTCAGCGCCATGGTCGGGACGGCGAGGGTAATTGGTATTTCAGCCTGGCGCGGGACGGCCGCCCCTTGGTGCAGCCTTATAACATTTTCTCCGACTGTTTCGCCGCCATGGCCTTCAGCCAATGCGCGTTGGCGGCGAATGACGAAGCGGCGAAACAGATCGCCGAACGCACCTATCGGAACATTCTCCGTCGCAAGGACGATCCGAAGGGGAAGTACAGCAAGGCCGTTCCCGGCACCCGGCCGATAATCTCCCTCGCGCTGCCGATGATCCTGGCGAATCTGACCCTGGAACTGGAGTGGCTGCTTGAACGCGGCACCTTTGATGAAGGGATCGATACCTGCCTGCGAGAGGTGTTCTCGCTCTTTCTTGATGAGGGAACTCAGCTGCTGCACGAGCAGGTGGGCCCCGACGGAACCAAGCTGGACTGTTTTGAAGGGCGCGTGATCAATCCCGGCCACGGCATCGAAGCCATGTGGTTCCTGATGGATATTGCCGAACGCCGGAACGACCGGCCGCTGATGCAACAGGCGATCTCGGTCGCGCTGAATACGCTCGAATTCGGGTGGGACAAAGAACATGGCGGCATCTTCTACTTTCTGGATGCACAGGGACATCCTCCCCAACAGCTCGAGTGGGATCAGAAATTATGGTGGGTGCACATCGAGACCCTGGTTGCCCTGCTCAAGGGTTACCGACTTACCGGGCAGCCGGCGTGTTGGGACTGGTTTGAAAAGATCCACGCCTATACCTGGAAGCACTTCCCTGATCCCTCATTCGGCGAATGGTATGGTTATCTGAACCGCCGGGGCGAGGTGCTCCTGCCGTTGAAGGGTGGAAAGTGGAAAGGGTGCTTCCACGTGCCCCGGGGGCTCTACCTGTGCATGCGGGAGTTCGAGAAGCTTGGCGCCGCGATTGCGACCGAGCAAAGCTCTCACCCTTACTTGAGTGCGCCCGGAGGCTGAGCGGGCCGCCCATCGCAAGACGCCCCATGGTTTCCAGCTAGCCAAGGAGAATCGCTCATGACACGCCTCGCCGTCCTGCCAATGGATGATCGTCCGGTCAACTACGACTATCCCCGCTATCTCGCGCGCGCCGCCGGCTGGGAGCTCCTTCAACCTCCGCGCGAATGGCTCGGCAATCCGTGGCGCGCCAGCCGGCACACCGACCTGGTTGACTGGCTGGTCCGGACGGCTCCCCAGGCGGACGGGATCATCTTGTCGCTCGACACCCTGGCCTACGGCGGCCTCATCCCCTCGCGCACTTCCGCCGAGCCGACCGAGGCTGTGCTCGACCGGCTGGGCATTCTGCGTGGCCTGAAGGCCGCCCGCCCGCAGCAGCTCATTCTTGCCTCGAGCGTGATTCTCCGCATCTCGCGGGCCAATTCGAGCGAGGAGGAGAAACCTTATTGGGCCACGTGTGGCAGCCGGATGTTCCGGCTCTCCTATCTCGAGCATAAGGCCGAGGTGGGCGACGCCTCGCCGGATGAAATCGTCGAGCAGGAAAGGACGCGGGCACAGATCCCCACTGAAGTCTATTACGACTATCGTCACGGCCGGGCTCGCAATCATGCGGTGAATCGCGCGATGGTGGAGTGGCTGGCCGAAGGTGTTTTCGATTACCTACTCCTCCCGCAGGATGATACCGCGGATTATGGCTGGAACATTGCCGAGGCGCGCAGTCTGCAGGCGTTCATCCGCGCGCGTGGCTTGACGGGGCGCGCCATAACCTATCCCGGCGCCGATGAGATTGGCTGCCTGCTCATGGCGGGCTATGCCTGCCGGCGGGCCGGTTTTGCCCCCAGCGTCTGGCCGCGCTATTCGGGGGTGACGGCCCCTTCGGTGATCACGGCGTACGAAGACCGCCCCATCCACGAGCTCCTTAGGGCGCACCTCGCCCCGCTGGGCGGGACCGTTGCGGATTCCCCGCAGGCGGCCGACTTGACTCTGTTTGTGAACGCGCCGGCCAAACAACAGGGCAATGGGGACAGCCAGTGGCTGATCCAGCAGGACCTCCCATCCGTCCGCTCGCAATTGCCGACCGAGTTCCGTGCGTGGTTTGACGCCTTTACCAGCTCCGAGGGTTTCCGCGCCACCCGCCGCGAGATGCAATCACCCCATCGCAGCCCCGAGGAGTTTGTTCGCGCGTTGCGCCGGTCGCTCGCCTCCGGGCGCCCGGTGGCGCTGGCCGACGTGGCTTTCGTTAATGCTTCCGATCTGATCCTGGGTGACCTCCTTCGCCAGGATCCGCAAGTGACGGCGTTGGCGGGTTACGGCGGCTGGAACACCGCCGGCAACACCCTGGGCACCGTGCTGGCCCAAGCGGTTATTCGCGTGCTCGCGCTGCGCACAGTGGTCACGCCCGACCAGCTGGCGGCGCACCTTGAGTTCCTGTTCCTTCGTTTTCTCGACGACGATCTCTATCAGGCCCGCGAACGCACCCGTTGCATGGTCGAGGATCTGCCGGCCCTGGGCATCGCTCCAACGATGGATCGCCTCCCGGACGAAACTGTCGCCGTCATCGAAGACCGCGTGCGGGCCCGCTTGAGCCGCGCCGCCGCCGACCTGCGGGATCTGTTTGTTCGCTCGGGCCTGGTCAGCGACGTCTGCGTGAGCCACATCCACCTCCCCTGGCGCCGGCTGTTCGAGGTCGGTTTCGACGTGCAGGTCAAGCTCAACTGACCATTGGAGCCCGGGCCCAAGCCGTTTCACCCCACTTGAGTTTAACCCGAGTCCGCTAAGTACTACCCTCGAAGATGAACTCCAGATCGCCCAGGCCATTCGCGGTCGCGAGAATGCTCCTTCTCGCCGCCTTATTCTGCCAGGTTGTCGCCGCAGGCCTTGCAGCCAGCACGGACTGGCAGGTGCAGCACGACCAACTGGTCGGGCGGCTGCGCGCCTTGGTCAAGATAGAGGGATCGTTCGGCGCGGCCTACCAGCCGCTGTACCACGCGGCGTTACCCTGGTACGAAGAATGGGGAGGCAATCCTCAACACCCAGTCGACGACTGGATGATGCCCCCGGAGCAATACGCCACAGAGCTCGCCGAGGCGCTCGAACACGGCCGCAATTATTTCGCGGAAAATCCCGGGGCGTTGCTGCCGTTGGTCTTTGAGGCGCAATTGCCCGGCGGTGAACGGATGAAAACCAATTATTGGATCATCCTTCCGGCCGGATTTACTGAAACCGGACGCCGGTTCCCGCTGATCGTCGGCCTACACGGGTCGGGCTGGCTCGGCCACAAGATTTCGTTTGTCCGGAAGCCCGGCAAACCAGCCTCCGCCGGCCGGACGATCGAGGTGACTCCGATTGATGAGGGCGGCCCGTGGAAGATAGATTTTCTGAACGCCTACCTGGACCACCTGATCAAGACGCTGCCGGTTGACGAAGACCGCGTTTACGTCGAGGGGCACAGCCTGGGCGGAATGGCAACCTGGGAGTGGGCCCTGCATAATCCGGAACGAATCGCCGCGATTTCCCCGCGGGCCGGAATTGGTGAACCGCTTCGGGCATCGCGACTGAAGCACGTGCCGGCCTGGGTGATTCACGGCGCCGACGACGAGGCGGTGCCCAGAGGTTGTTCCGACCAGATGGTGGTCGCTCTGCAGGATTGCGGCGCGAGCGTCCGCTATTCAGTCCTCAAAGGGGTCGAGCACAACATGCCTGAAGATCTCGACGAGGGTCAGGTGGTGGACTGGTATTTGCGCCAGACCCGAAGCCATGACCCGGTACCCGCGGATCCGCTGGATGGGCTGGGACTGAACGACGCCGGATTCTCGCGCTGGGAAAAGATCACGCTGGCCGCCGGAAGCTTCTGGAAGACCGATTCGCTGGAGCTGGCGAATCGCGACGCCCTCCGGCAGGGCTGGCTGTCACTCTTCAAACGAGCTCACGACCGCGGCGAGCTGGCCGACTCACCGATCATTCAAAGGCGGGATCTGAAAACGAAGTCCGCGAGTTTGTGGATGGCGACCCCGAAGACGCTGCAGCGGAATGCGGGTCCAGATCCCTCGGCTACGATCCTGCCGTCGGCCGGATATGTGAGATTCTATTTCCGCGGCAAGATGGAGAATGCCCTCGCCCACCTTGCGGACATTTCCGCCGAGGTCGAAGCCGCCGGCCACCATTTGTCCGATACGGTATGGATCACTCCGCTCACAATCTGGCCGGATTCTGCGACCTCTGTGGCGGAATATCGCGTCCAGCTGAAGTAAGCGAACCTTCACCCGCCCCTCCCGCCGCGACCAAGACCATGAACCTGCGAATCTGTATGATCGGGTGCGGCGAATTCGCCCGTTTATGCCATGGCCCGTCGCAGCGAAAGTGTGTTGCCCTCCACCCGGAGGTCGAACTCGCCGCGTGCTGCGACACCGATCCGATCCGGGCGCAAGCCTATGGAAAATCATTCGGCTTCGCCGGCCGCTATTCCGATGTTCTCACGATGCTCGCCGCCGAGGACCCGGATGCCGTCGTGCTGGCGGTTCCGCCTGCGACTACCTGCCGGGTTGCCAGCCTTGTCCTGGAACACGGCTTCCCATTGTTACTGGAAAAACCTCCCGGAATGACCCTGGCGGAGCTCGACCGATTGATCGCCGCGGCCGAAACCGGCGGAGCGCCGGCCCAGGTCGCCTTTAACCGCCGATATATGCCGGTCATGCTTAAGGCCCGGGAAATTCTCGACGCACATTTCCCGCCCGAGTCCGTGAGCCGTATCGACTACGAGATGACCCGGTTCAACCGTTGGGACCCTGATTTCTCGACGACTGCGATCCACGCCCTGGATGCGGCGCTCTTTCTGTCGCGCAGCCCGTTCCTCGCCGCCGAGCTTCATTTCCAGCCGCAGAGTCAGGGCGATCGGGATGCGGTGAACATTGCAGTTGAAGCGAACTGCGCCTCGGGATCCCGGGTGTTGATCAACATTCAACCGGTGACCGGCCGCAACGCAGAGTCCGTCAAGATCCACACGGTCGGCCAGTTCTTGGCCGTTAAGATCCCGGCCTCTCCATTGTCCGACGAGGCCGGTTCCCTCGAACACTGGCGAGGCAATGAACTTGTCGCCTCGTACTCGGACGGCGCTGCCGATGTCGGGGAGCGATTCGGGATCGTGCGCGAAACGGAGTCATTCTTGGACGCCGTGTGTGCCGGCAACGGTTTCGCCCCACGCCTTCAGGAATGCCGCCAGCAGGTCGCGCTGATGGAAGCGCTCCGTCTTCGCCGGACCGGTCCGATCTGCTTTGCGTCGAAAAAAGGGTAGCCGGCGTTGGTCGGTCAGCGCGGGTTTGCTTTCAGCTCGCGTCGCGCTTCATTCCATCCGCTCGCCGACAGCAATGGTTCGATCCGCAGCCACGCCCGCTTCCTCGACGACTCCAGGCCCTTCTCGGCCAATTGAACCCCCTTGGCCCCTTCCAGGAGGGTCCACGTGAAGGGTTCATCATTCACAACATGCTTGAGGAAGAGCTCCCATTGCACCTTGAAGGCGTTGTCGTAGGTTGCGGTGTCCGGCATTTTTTGCCAACCCTCGAAGAAATTGAGCGGCTGCGGGACATCGGGATTCCAGACCGCCCACGGTGCGTCCTCTGCGCGTTGAGTCCAGCAATCTCGCAAGCCTGCGACGGCCGAGCCCTTGGTCCCATCGACCTGCAAGGTGAGCAGGTCGTCGCGGCGCACGCGCACACACCACGAACTATTGAAATGCAGGATGATCCCACGATCGGTCTCGAAGGTAGCGTAAGCAGCGTCGTCCGCCGTGCACGGGTACATACGACCCTGCTCATCCCTGCGTTCGGAAATATGCGTGGGGCAGAGGCAGGAAACGGCCGTCACGTTGCCGAATAGATTGTCGATGACATAGCGCCAATGGCAGAGCATATCGATGGCCATGCCCCCGCCGTCCGCTTTGCGGTAGTTCCAAGACGGGCGTTGGGCCGGTTGGGAGACGCCGTCGAAGACCCAATAGCCGAACTCTCCCCGCACCGACAGAATGCGGCCGAAAAAACCGGCGTCGACGAGCCCCTTCAGCTTTCGCAGTCCGGGAAGCCACAGTTTGTCCTGCACCACGCCATTCTTGAGCCCCGCTGCTTCGCACTCCGCATAGAGGGCGACGGCCGTCCCGGTATCGACGGCGATTGGCTTCTCACAGTAGATGGCCTTTCCCGCGGCAATGGCCTTGCGCACGCTCGGCGCGCGGCAGTCCGTCGCCTGGGAATCGAAATAGATCCGATTGAACGGATCCCGCAGCGCCGCGTCGAGATCGGTGGTGAAGCGGGCGACGTGATGGGCTGCGGCCAGGGCTGAGAGTTTGTCGAGGTTGCGGCCCACGAGAATCGGATCCGGGATGACCACGTCGCCATTGCCAAGGCGGACGCCGCCCTGCTCGCGGATCGCGAGGATGGAGCGAACCAGATGCTGGTTGGTTCCCATCCGGCCGGTGACCCCGTTCATAATCACGCCGATCAGATGCTCGCTCATAAATAGGATAAAAGGTCCCTAAAGCGCTGTTTCCGCCGATGCGCCTTATACGTCGGCGAAATAGGCCGTCTTGATGTCTTCGAGATACTGCGTCTGATCGGTGGCCCAACGACGGCGTGAGAAGATCTCGACTTCATTGAATCCCTTGAAGCCCGCCTGCTCCATCCAGCCGCGAATCTGGCGGATTGGGATGCAGCCCTCGCCCATCAGACCGCGGTCCTCGAGAATATCCACCGTGGGCGTTCGCCAATCGCATAAGTGAAAAGCGAACAGCGTGCCCTCCTGGCCGCTGGCGCGAATCTCCTCCTCCAGATGGTCGTCCCACCAAGTGTGGTAGACATCGACCGCGATCCCCAGCCACGGAGATTTGAGCCCGTTGCAGATGACCCGGGCCTGGCTGACGGTATTCACCGCCGACCGTTCGTCGGCATACATTGGGTGGAGGGGCTCGATCGCCAGCCTGACCCGGGCGGCGGCGGCATGCGGAAGGACCGCCGCGATTCCGTCGGCAATCTGCTTGCGCGATTCGGCCAGCGCCTGGCCAGCGAGCGCGCCGCAGACCAAAACGATCAGCGGGGCCCCGAGCGCCGCCGCCTGATCGATGCAGCGCCGGTTTTCGTCGATCGCCTTGAGCCGGCGTTCGCCGGTGTCGGCCGGGAAGAACCCGCCACGGCAGACCGAGACCACCGTGAGACCGTGGTCGCGGATGCACGTGCCGATCGCCGCGGGATCGCGTCCGGCCAGCGCCTCGCGCCAGACGGTGATGCCCTTGACGCCTGCAGCGGCATAACGCTCCACCGCCTCCTCGATGGCCCACGGCTTCGTGGTGATCGTGTGAATGCAGAGCCGGACTGAATCAGGTGGCGGAGGGATCATGTGCATGACCGTTTCAGCAGCCAAAAAAGGAGTAGCTAGGCTGGTGGTCTGCCAATTGCCGCAGAATCAGTCCCAGTTCGCGGACATGATAGTCGCCCCAAATGCAGGCTTCTCCACAGGGAATCTTCCGCCCCTTCGGCACGTGGTCCCACCTGTTGGGACGGTGATAGACTGCATGCAGCAAAAGCCCTTGGTGGCGCGGCGAGGTCGAAAGATAGGGCTCGCGGAAGATCGTCCGCGCGACTGTCAGACCGGCCCCGAAATACCGGCGCCCTTCGCTCCGGAGTCCCTTGCCCTTGAGGAAGCGGCCGAGGCGGATGAGGCCTTGGGCCGCGATGGCCGCCGCCGAGCTGTCGACGGGCTCGTGTTGATTGAAAGGATCGGCCGGACGGTCAAGGTACTGGCCAAGGGCGACCAGACCGGGGGCGCCGCTGTCCCAGTAGGGCACGCCATCGGTTGGACAGTGCGCAAGATAGAAATCGGCGGTGGCCCGGGCGACCTCCAGGAATCGCGCGAGGATCCTGGCCTGGCCCCCGTAGGGTTTGAGCTCGTTCGCCGACAGCGTGTCGAGAAATTCGATCTGCTCGGCGTACCCACAAAGGATCCAGGCCAGGCCGCGCATCCAGGTGGTAAACGGAGAGTAGCCCTGCTGGGAATTCGGACAGCGGTAGGACCCATCGTTCAGATTGAAAATCGTCTCGTGGGCGACGCGACCCCGGACATCGTAGAGATCGCGCGCACAACCAAAGTAGACGTTGAATCGCGCGGTGGTCTCGGCGTGCTGCAGCAGGCGCCCGAGCAGGGAGATTTTTTCGTCGCTTTCGCCGTAGAGAACGTGACCGAGTTGGTGCGCCAACGCCAGCGAGCGAAGGGAGCGGATGGTGTCGGCGAATAGGGAATGCGGTCCGTTGAAAGAATAGATATAGCCGAGACCGTCGGGAAGCTGGGTCCAGCGCGCCGCCTGGACGGCCCCCGAGACCTTGAGCGCCAACTCATAGAAGAGAATCTCGCCGCGATCAGCCGGAAACCGGCCGGCTTTCGCGAGCTGATAGAGGTTGCCGTAGGTCGAGACGATATTGAAGCCGTGGTCGTGGACGCCGACGTGGGTGACGTGCCGGGCCATGTGTTCGAGGGTGCCTTCGCGACCGATTGCCAGGGCCTTCTGGTCGTTCGTCGCCGCGAACTGGAGAATTGCCGAGCCAAACTGGAAGCCCTGGGTCCACTCAGTCCAGCCGCGGGAAATATACCGCCCGCCGACGGTGAAGACGGGGGCACCCTGACGGGGGTTCCAGCATTTTTGAAGCGCAAAGATCTTCCGCGCCGAAACCTCGAAGAGGTGATCGATGTCCGGCCGAAGAGACTCGGGAGTCAGCGATGGATCGATCCGGATCATCAGTGCGATAGAGTATCAGGTTGCAGCATGGTGGCCATTGTCACAAACGGGGCAAGTGCAGGCCGCCATCGATCGGAATAACCGCCCCGGTTGAAAAGGGAAAGTGCCCGGTCACGATCGAGCGCACCGCCAGGCCGACATCCTCGGCGGTACCCCAGCGGTTTTGCGGCACCAGGCCCTTCGCAATGAGCTTCTCGTATCGACTCCGGACGGCTGCGGTCATATCCGTCGCCATGATCCCAGGGCGCAGTTCGAAGACTTGAATGCCGTGCGGGGCCAGCCGCGAGGCCCACAGCTTCGCCACCATCGAGAGCCCGGCCTTGGAAATGCAATAGTCGCCCCGGTTGAGCGAAGCGGCGTCGGCCGATATCGAAGTGACGAAGATGACCATGAAGCCACTGGGCAAGGCCGGCCGGGATTTCGCCGCGAGCCAGTGGCGCACAACCGCCTGGGTCAAAAAGTGCGGCCCTTGCAGGTTGATGCGGATCAGCTCCTCGAATGATTCTTCCGTGGCCTCTGTCAGGTCGACGCGGATCTTCGGGGCGACACCGGCATTGTTGACCAGCGCATCAATTCGTCCGAATCGCGCAAGCGATTCTGCGACGAGGCGCGCGCGATCAGCCTTTACGCCGATGTCCGCCTGGACCGGATGAAATCGCTGCTGGCGGGAGAGGGCGGCCTGCCGGCAAAGCGCGACGGTTTCCTCCGCGGCGGCGCGATTCCTGACGTAATTGACGGCGATCGAGCAACCAGCCGCGGCCAACTGCAATGCGGCCCCCCGGCCGAGCCCCCGCCCGGCACCCGTCACCAACACCACCGGCCCGGTTTTGCGTGCTGTTGCCATCGGTCTAATCTACACTAGAGTGCCTCCAGTTGTGAGGATTTTCCCGCTGTCAATTAGCACATTGTCGACATGCTCGAGGTGACCCATGCGCCACTTTCGTTCCCTCCTCATTGACCGGGCGAATATCCGCATGTCCGGTCTGCGCATCCTGACCTTCGCGCTGCACCGGCATTTGGCGGAACACGCCTCCATCGAGCCGCATCGCCATCGGTGGAGCCAGATGATCCTCTACATCAGCGGTCGCGGCCAGCAGATCTTCCAGAACGGCGCCGCTCAAGTGGAACCAGGAACCCTCGTGCTGCTGCCCCCGGGGAAGTTACATGCGTTTCAGCGCGCGGCGAACCGGGCGCCATTGTGCTTGATGATCGATTTCCACCTGAAGGGGGAGCGGGTGCATCCGGAAGCGGTCTGCAGTGTGAATCGATCGGAATTGTCCCAGGTGCGGCAGCACCTGGCCAGTCTGCTCCGGCTGCAGTCACGTGCGCGGGGCGTGCTGCGGTGGGAGAGCGCCGCGGCGATTCTACAAATTTTGATCACGATGCTCCGGGCCGCGGGCTGGCTGGAGCACACGCCGCCGTCGTCGGGCCGGGAGACGAGTCTGCCGATCCGGCGGCTGCTTTCAAACCTGGACCCTACGGTTCCGCTGCTGGATGTCGTCAAGCGGAGCGGCTACAACCGCGATCACCTGAATCGTTTGGTGAAAAAGGAAACCGGCCTCACGTTGGGACAACTCCGAACGCAGCGTAGACTTTCCAAAGCCAAGGCGCTTCTCTCCGAGGGTCTGCAGGTGGGCCACGTGGCCGCGGTGATCGGATTGCCCGATCAGAGCTACTTCGCGCGCTGGTTTCGACGCCAGACCGGGCGGCCGCCCTCCGGCTGGGGCCGCCAACATTAGCAGCCTGTTAGGGCGGACGCCCACTGGCGGGCGGAAGGCCGCGCTGTCGGACGCAGGAATTCGCCTCCGCGTTTTGCAGGGAGAATCGGGCCGAGCCACAACTCCATGGCAATGGCCGGCGCCACAAGAATGACCGCCAGCGACTTGCGGGTGTGGCTTCGTGCCCGGAGAGCAATCCTCCCGTCGCGCTTGCCCCCGGATCGTTGATCGTTAGTCATTGGACCTTCCTTCCATGCCCACCACTGTCTTCACCATCGCCAACCAGAAGGGTGGCGTCGGCAAAACCACCACGGCCGTCAATCTCGCCGCCGCCCTGGCGGAGAAAGGCATCCATACGCTGCTGGTCGATCTCGATCCGCAGGCCAACGCCACCAGCGCCCTCGGAATCGAGAAGCAGGAGGGCCGCAGCCTGTACGGACCGCTGCACGGCACGGGCACGGCGATGGAGATGGTCACGCCGACCGCCTATGAATGCCTCGCGCTCATTCCTTCGGAGGTGGATCTGGCCGCAATCGAGATGGAACTCGCCCAACAGGAGAATTACCTGCTCCGCCTCCGTCAGACGCTGCAGCCGGTGCGGGACTCAAACGGCTACCGGGTCATCATCATCGATTGTCCGCCCGCGCTCGGCATGCTTTCGATGAACAGCCTGGCCGCCGCCGACCACCTGCTCATCGCCCTGCAATGCGAGTACATGGCGCTGGAAGGCCTCGGCCAGATTCTCAAGCTTGTCGAGCGCCTGAAGAGCGCGGGCATCAACGGCAGCCTGGATATCGGCGGAATCGTCATGACCATGTACGATACCCGCACCAACCTTTCGCGTCAGGTCGTCGACGAGGTAAAAAAGCATCTTGCGGACAAGATCTTCGACAGCGTCATTCCGCGCACCGTGCGCCTCAGCGAGGCCCCGAGTTTCGGCAAGCCGATTTTCCAGTACGACCCGACCAGCCCCGGTTCCGCGGCCTACCGCGCCCTGGCCAAGGAGGTCATCACCCGCTTCGGACTGAAACACGATTGAGCTGGAGCCCAGCAATGCCGGTTTCCCGCCGGTTCAGCACCGGCCCCCGGAAACCGCCATCCTGCAAGGATCATCGGGACAACCCCCGAGGCATTTGACCAAGACACTTCATGTTCCGCTTCGTTCGTCATCACTTCCCGACCAAGCCGAGGCAACCTGCGGGATATCAGACCCAAAGCCGATGAACGTCCTGACCAAATACCGCCACGTCTTCCTCGTCGGCCTGCAGAGCAATCTGGTCTACCGGTGGAACTTTCTCATCCGCGGCTTCTTCTCCCTCGCCCGCCTGGCGGTGGTGTTCATCCTCTGGGGCGCGGCCTACGCCGGCCTCACGCAGATCGGCGGCTACTCGATCGGGCAGACCTTCACCTACTTCACCGCGCTGATCGCCCTGCAGTTCATCATTGGCGCCTTCAACGAAGACTACCAGATCGGCGAGGAAATCCGGAACGGGTTGATCAACCAGTTTCTCCTCAAGCCCATCAATTACTATGTCTACCGCTTTACTGTGTTCCTCGCCGCGCGCGCCGTTTCCGGTGTGCTCGTCTTCGTGCCGCTGCTGGCCATCTATCCCCTGCTTCGGTCGCACCTGACTTTCCCGGGTGAGCCCTGGCGGCTGCTCCTGCTCGGGCCCGCGCTCGTGTTCGCCGCGCTGATCCAATTCACCATCGCCTACTGCTTCGGCCTGCTCGCGTTTTGGTTCCTGGAAATCCAGGGCTTTGTGATCCTGTCCTTCGCCGCCGAAACCCTGCTCAGCGGCCAGATTTTCCCGCTCGATCTGCTGCCGCCGGCGCTCTTCCACGCGGCGCAGTTCCTGCCCTTCTATTACATGATGTATTTCCCGGCGGGCATCCTCACCGGCCGCATCGATTTCAGCACCGCCGCGCATGGTTTCATCTTCCAGGCCGCGTGGGTCGTGGTGCTGGCCGTTCTCGCCCAGTTTCTCTGGCGCTCCGGCCTGCGCAAACATACCGCCGTCGGCGGCTGAGCCGATGATCTTGTCTGCACGGAATTTGTTTTTAGCGACGATTTCAAACCCATGACTCTTTACTGGAGTAAACGGAGGGAACTGAGAGGGCCTTCTTGTCCATGGCTCATTTGCTCCGCTTCCTCTGTGACCTCCTGTAAAATAGTTTTGCAGCCGCCTTGCCGCGCTGGGAAACATGCAGGCTGGCGTCCTTTCCAGTCTCCAGTATCCACTCTCCGGATTCCATGAAGCTCCGCCAATACCTCCGCATTTGGCTGGCCTGTGTCCGGTACTCGCTTGTCCGGACCATGATGTTCCGCTTCGACTTTTTTCTCTGGTCGGCCGTTGAGCTCGCGTGGATGAGCGTCAACGTGCTGCTGGTTGAGGTCATCTACCGGCACACCGACAACGTGGCGGGCTGGAGCAAGTACGAGATGCTGCTGCTGGTGGGCACCTCCATGCTGATCCAGCGCCTGCTGATGGGTTTTTTCTGGAGCAACCTGTTCGAAATGGGCCGCAACGTCCGCACCGGTTATTTTGATTTCTATCTGGCGCAGCCGGGCAGCCCGCTCTTCATGGTCTCGACGCGCAAGCTCGA
>PMBT01000149.1:3811-19289 GCA_003153035.1 Opitutia bacterium | reverse complement strand
CTCCACCGGTCCCAGATCGACTCGCCCTTGCCGTCCGCATTCCACGCCCCTTCAATCTGGTACGCAGCGGACGCTACGCCGAAGAGGAAATCATCAGGGAAGACCAGTTCGCCAGTCGGTTCCGCGGACGGGGATTTGCCTGGCTTGGGCTCGGCGGCCCGCACGAAAGCCGGCAGGGCGGCTCCCGAGGCGAGCAAGGCAGACTTGATCAGGAATTCCCGGCGGGAATTGGGGGACAAGATCATGGTGGAAGAAACAAGCGGGGTCGGGTTGCTTGAGCGCCAGGGGTCAATCACGAACGCGGGAGACAGAGGAAGGAGTTCGTGGGCGACGAGGGTCGAATGCTGGGGCCTCGGGACTGCGGATACAGGCGATCGCGGTACCCGGGCCTAATGGATGGCGGCGGAAGGGATGCGGTAGAGTACGCTGGAAGGAATGATCACGCCGGAATCGTTGGTTCGGATGGCCAGTTCGAGCGCCTCGCCGCCGGTGCCCTGGAAGTACTCGATCCGGATCGGATGAAACCCGGGTTTCAGGGCGATGCTCCCGTGGATCGTCGTGCGGGCGTGAACACCGTCGTTGTCGATAACCCGGGTATCATGCACATATAGCCGCGAGCCATCGTCGGACGTCAGCGAGAAGGTGAAAACGTCCTCCCGCTCAACCCGGATGAATCCTGAGAACACCAGAGCATACTGCTCGGCGGCCCGGCCAGCGATGAGTGTCACCGAGTCCAGATGGCCCGTGCTCGCCGGCTTCGGCCAGGCGGCGCCCTCCAAGGTGGTGAAATTGCCCGTGTAGTAGGCAAAATCGATGCCCGGCTGCAGAGTCGGAGGTGGATCCCGAAAGGCGGGTGCGTGGGGATCGAGGAAGCGGATTTCGGAATATCTCGTTCGGCTCATGGTTCCGTCTGGCAGGACGATCGCGGCCGCCAAAGTGCAGGGCTCGGACACCTCGAGCGGACCGTCCCACACCTTGGAGCCAGCATTTGGCGCTGTATGATCGAGGGAAGCCACGATTTTTCCAACGCCCAATGGGTTGGTGAGCTGCAATCGCGCGCGAGTTCCGCGGAGGAACGAGGCGGTGGCCTCGAGACCGGAGGGCGGCGCAACAAAGAACTCGATATGGTGGCGGGCCATCCACTCAAACTGGCCGGCCAGCCGCTGGACGAAGCCAGCATACTGCTTCCGGGACGGACTGGACCAGGCGACCTCGGACAGCGCCAGTAGTCGGGGAAAGAGTTGCGTTTGCACGCGGCTCCACGTCTGCACGTGTTCCGTCCAGAGGCAGCCCTGCACCCCGAGGATTCTCCGTGCTTGCTCGGGCGTCAGCGAGCGAGGCAGTGGATCGTATTCGTAGACGGTATTCAGGGCGAGGATTCCGGGTTCCGAGGCATCCTCGATCGCCGGGTCGACCTGATATTGGTTGAGGTAGAGGTACTCGCTGGGAGCCATCACCGCCGACTGTCCGGCCTCCACCGCGTCGATGCCGCCCTGTTCGCCCCGCCAGGACATCACCGCCGCCCCGGCAGGCAGTCCGCCCTCGCGAATCTCCTCCCATCCGATGTACTTGCGGCCCCGGCTTTTGATGAACGCTCCGATGCGCCGGATGAAGTAGCTCTGCAATTCCTCGACACCGTGCAGGCCTTCCCGGCGGATGGCGGCCTGGCACTTGGGGCAGTGTTCCCACGGTTTTTTTTTGGCTTCGTCGCCGCCGAGGTGGATGTACTCCGAGGGAAACAGATCCATGATCTCGCCGAAGACGTCCTGAAGAAGAGTGTAGGTTTCCTCGTTTCCGGCGCAGAACGGATCGGTGAAGGCGAAGGGGACATCGGCCGGCAGCTGGAACGGCTGGCCCGAGCAGGAGAGCTGCGGGTAGGCCAGCAGCGCAGCCCAGGAGTGGCCGGGCACATCGATCTCAGGCACGATCGTGATGTGCCGGCTGGCGGCGTACCGGACGATCTCCCTTATGTCGTCCTGCGTGTAGAAGCCGCCATAGACTGGCTTGCCTTTCACCACCGGGTGCTGGCGGTAGTCCCAAGGGCGGTCGCGGGTGTCTTCCCGCCAGGCCCCCACTTCCGTGAGCCGGGGGTGTTTCTTGATCTCGATGCGCCAGCCCTGGTCGTCGCTGAGGTGCCAGTGAAACGTGTTGAGTTTATAGCGCGCTAGATAGTCGATGAACTCAAGGATGCGCTCCTTGGGGAAGAAGTGACGCGAGACATCGAGGTGCATGCCCCGCCACGAAAACCGTGGGTGGTCGCGGATCACCCCAGCCGGAATGGAGGCAAACTGTTGCATCCGAAAATCGGCCGGGATCGCCTGCATCAGCGTCTGGCATCCATAATAAAGTCCGGCCGAGTCATGGCCGGTGACCGTGATGGCGACGGGCGCAACGGTGAGGACATAGCCCTCCGGATCGGGCACGGCGTTCGGATCGACGGACAGTGACACCGTGTTGGCTTCAGGGGCCGTGCTGGCTGGCGAACCCGAGGGCACCACCGCAATTCCCAGCTCCTCCGAGAGCATGCGCACCGAGGACTCGGTCGGAGCGACTGCGGTATACAAAACAGTGGAGGGATTCAGCCGAAACGTGCCTTCCCGAACTTCGACCTCGCTTGGCATCGGCACAATGCTGCGCGGGAAGGAAACGCCGCCATGACAGGTGAGCGCGACTGCGAGGAAAAGGCCGGTGCTGAGTGGAACGGACAGTCGCATTTTCGGAAGGACGGTGCGGGTTGGGCTTTGTTCCGTTTGCGGCGAAGACAGAACCGCTCGGGCGGGTTCAATGTCCGGCTTCGATCGCGAGTACGGTCCCGCCGCCCGGGGCGAGAGTCACCTCGAGCGGTTTGCCGGCCTCGAAATTCAGCGTCTGGATGCGGTAATCGGTCGGCAGCCTGTCCGCATTCACGCCGTCGCTCACCAGGGTGGCCCGATAAGGGCCGGCGCCGAGGAAGCTCAGGTCGAGGCTGAGTTTGCGCCCCGCCGCCCCACCGAGCGCGCCCACATACCAGGCGGAACCGCTGCGCCGCGCGATCACCGCGTATTCGCCGACTCGCGACTCCAGAGCCCGGCTCTCGTCCCACGTCACCGGGATGCCGCAAAGGAAGCGCAGGAAGTCCGGCGCCTGGCGATACGCGCTCGGCGAATCACAGAGCATCTGCAAGGGGGCGTCATAGATCACATACATCGCCAGCTGGTGACAACGCGTGCCGATCGCCATCGGGTTGCTGTTGCTGGGCACAAACTCCGAGGCCAGCACGTTGCGCATCGCCCCGGGCGTGTAGTCCATCGTGCCCACCATCCCGCGAGTAAATGGCAGCGTCGCGTTGTAGGCGGGGTACGGTGGCTCCTTGCTGAATTTGTTGTATTCACTGCCCCGAACGCCTTCGAAATTGAAGATATTCGGATAGGTGCGCGCCAGGCCCGGGAGCGGACGGCAGCCGTGGAAATCCACTACGAGATGCCGGGCCGCCGCCTCCTTCGCGATCGCCTCCACGCTCGCCATCGCCACCTGGTCGTCGCGATCGAAAAAGTCGACCTTGATGCCGGCGATGCCCCAGTCGCTGAACCGCGCGAAGGCGCTGTCCCACTGGTCAACCAGGGTCTTCCAGACGCACCAGAGCACGATCTTCACGCCCTTGCTGCGCGCGTAGTCGATCACCGCCTTGATCTCCAGATCGGGATTGAGCAACGCCATGTCGGAGGGATTGGACCAGCCTTCGTCGACGACGAGGTAGGGGATCTTGTTCTCCGCCGCGAAGTCGACGTAGCGGCGATAAGTCGCGGTGTTGATGCCCGTGCGAAAATCCTCCCCGGCCAGGTTCCAGTCGTTCCACCACTCCCAAGAGGCGTGGCCGGGCTGCAGCCAGTTCGTGTCCGCGAGCTGCGAGGGCCGCGCGAGTTTCATCACCAATTCGCTGTCGAGCAGTTCGCGGTCCGACGCCGCGATGATGGTTACCCGCCACGGGAAATCCCGCGTGCCCGGCGTCTTCGCGATGTAGTCCTGCGTCTCGGCCACCAGCCGGTTGAAATGGCACCAGCCTCCGTTGCGCGTGGCTTTGGGGTACTTCGGAAACAGCCCCTTCACCTCAAAGTAGCTCGTCTCGCCGACCTTCTGAAGATAGAGTCCGGGATAGTCGCTCAGGTCGGCATCGCAGAGCAGCAGGCGCGGTCCCTCGGGATGCTCGATCAGGATGGGCGAGTAGGCGTAGCTGCCGGCCTTCCAATCGGCGAAGGAGGTTTTGGCGTAGAGGGCCTCGAAGGACCCGGCCATCGTGTTGTAGTCGGTCTCCCACACCTGACCACCGACGGCGAGATTCCACTGCAATTCCTCCGCGCGCACCACCAGCTCGCCGCTGCGGGCCGTGCGGAACCGGTAGGCGACGCCGTCGTTATAGGCGCGAAAGACGACGGAGAAGTCGCCCGCAAAGCGGAGCTCGATCTCGTTAAAGGCGTCGGCCAGCACCTTGTTCTTCCCCCACGGCAAACGGATCTCCCCGCGCTGCTCCCGTTGTCCGGCGTCTTTCAATACTGGGTTCGCACCGAGGATCGTGCCGTCGCCGAGTTCGAGGGTCAACGGGCTCGGCTTGAGCAAGGCAACCGCACCGAAGTTCACTGAATAGTAGATCTTGGACGACAGCTCGACCTTCAGTTCGATGCGACCATCGGGCGATTTGAGGATGGCGGCCCGCGCCGCGGGCGCCAGCAGCGAGACGGCCAGACAGGCCAGGGCGCGAACTGCAGGAGAAAAGAAGTGCAGGAGGCGGAGTTGGAACTTCATGGGGATAGTTCTGAGTGGTGAATCGGCCATCGATGAGGGGTGCGGGGAACCTGGATTCAAAGCCACAGCACGGCCTCGGTCATGTGGGCGTGCGGGATGTCCCAGATTTCCTGGGTGCTCCACTCGATCAACGGAGACGTTTCCTGATATGGCGTGTCGTCCGGCCGCCCGATGTGGCCGACGCAGATCGCGTCCGGCACCTGCGTCACGTAGCCGGAGAACTGGGTCGGATGCCGGTAGCCGACGCCCGTGTGCAGACACAGTCCCTCAGGATTATGGCCGAGCGTCCACTGGAGCATGCGCTCGGCGGCGGCAAGCCAGTCGGGTCGCTGGAGCAGGCGACCGGCTTTCGCGCAGAGCGCGGCCTGGTGCATGACCACACCGCCCGTCCCGTGCACGATCTGCTGCGGGTTGAACGGATGGATGAACGTGCGCACCCCGCGACCGCGGCCGGCGTCGCGAAAGCGCTGCAGCTCCGGCGACGGCGGATTCACGTACACTCCGTACGGGCCGACCCCAAACGGGTTGCTCGCCGCATCCGCGAGCAGGTAGCCGTCGATATAGCGGATGATCGCAGCCCGCGCGCGGACGACGATTTCGGCCAGGTCGGTCGGTACGAGTTCGACCAGGCGGACGAGTGCGAGAGTGGGTTCACAAGAGAGCGCAATGCAGCGAAAGGCCTCCGCGCCCCCGCGCTCCATGAAATAGCCCTGCAACCCATTGCCACCCGGATCCTGACGGTCGAGCAATTCCGTCGCGAGGGCGCGGATTTCCTCAGTGCTCACCGCCGCGACCCCGAGGCCTCGGAGCTCGAGCGCAGCCCAAAGCTCTTCCGCCACGAACAACGTGCGGCGGTCGTGCCGGCGTGCCCGCCCGTAGCACCAGGCCTTCGCGGCGATTTCGCGGCATTGAGCAGCTTCCGCGGGGTTAAGCAGGCCGGCCACCTGGCATTGCGTACGCACAAACAGGAACTGCACCGCCGGATTGTAGGTGGTTCGGATGAGACGCTCATCGCCGGATCCCGGAATGTTATCGGTGTAGCGGCCGCCGGAGTTGTCGGCGTTGCAGCCGGGGTGGTTCTCGAACCACCAGTCCTTCTCCATCTCGAGGCCCGCTTTGAACGTGCCGCCGGCGAGGTCCTCCCAAAGCTGGCCGTCGGGCGCCATCATCGCGTGGAAGTAACGGTTGCCCCAGCGGATCTCCTCGATCGCGGACACTCGCAGGCCGGGGTGCCCCTGCCGGGCGATCGCGGCCAGGGCTGCTAGATTAGGTAGCGTCAGGAACAGCCATTTGCGCAGGTCGCCGGCATCGTACCAACCGCCGGCGGCGGCGATCTGCTGCCCCGTGGTATCGAGGATGCCGTCGTCGAGATGCTCCGCGCGGCGGATGCCCGGGACATCGCAGCCGGAGCGCTGGCACGACAGGTAGTGCAGATAACCGCGCTGAAGGCGGTCGTAGAGGCTGGCCTTGATCGCGATCGGATAGGTGCTGCCGTGGTCGGTCTCGATCTGCCAGTTGCCCTCGCTGTCAAACGCGCTGAAATCGCCCTGCCAGACCACACCCCAGCGCGATCCCGTTCGCGCGAGTTCGCCCGTGAAGGCGATGCGGCCCCGTTCCGGCTGGAGGGCGCCGCGCGCGAGGTCAAACGGCCAGTTGAAGAAGCGGGCGTTCCACTCTAGCGGCGGCGCCTGATCGCGCGGGATGCGGTCGAACAGCGCCCGCAGGTAGAATGGAATCCGCTCTGGCAGCGCGGCAACGGCCGTGGGATCCGGCACGAGCGTGAGGCGCTTCGGCGAGGCGGGCCGATAGCCGAGCTGGCAATGGGCGAGATGGCTCAACGGCAACGCTCCTGATTCGCGTCGAGGGTTCATTTTGGCGCCGCAGAGCGGTCCATTCTTGCACCGTTTTCCAGGTAGTCGATCAGGCCAAGCAGCGCTCCCCAATGGTAGAATCGGTCACTCGAACCGACATCATCTCCCATCCCGGTGATGGCGTTGTAGTTTTCATGCACGTGACCGTTTAGCCTCCACTCTTGGTTGAACAGGGCGAGCGACTTTTGGGCGAGCTGTTTGCGCGCGGCGGGCTGGTCGTAGTTCAGCAGTCCGAGGTACACGAGATAGTTCATCGGACCCCAAATCCGACCGCGCCAGTAGTCCTGGTCGCGGAATGCCGGATCGGACCGGGCAATGGAAGGGATCACCCATTCACCCCAAAACTCCTGGGGGTTGAGCAGATGCTCATTGACCATGCGAGCGGCCTGCCGAGGGGTGGCGGCCTTGGCCAGCAGGGGATAGAAATTCGTGGGCGACAGGCGCGGGCTGAGATCGCCGGTATCGAGGTTCTTGTTCAGGAACATCCCCGTCTTCTCATCCCAGAGGGTTTGAAGTCTGGCGCTGTAGCGTTCACCGCGAGTCCGCAGTTCCTGTTCCTCCGGATGTTTCCCAAGCACGATCGCGATCTCGGCGAGTGCGTTGCAGTCGGCAACGTACAGGCTCATCAAGCCGACATCGGCCAGATGCATCCGGTTGGTTTCGGGATGGAACGGAGCCCCGTCATACATGGGGCTGTTGTCGAGGCCCGATTCGTACTTTGCCCCCTGCAGGGTGCCGATGGCGTTGTCGTCGGGGTTCACCGGCCGGTTGCCCGCGTCGGTCCCCCAGACGAGATATCCGTCCTGCGCGCGATGCTCATCCCACCAGCGATTCCAGCGGAGCAGCGGATCGAAAGTGTCGCGCAAGAGCCAGCCGTCGCGGTATTTACGGTAGAGATCCAGTACGGTAATCGCCCCGACGGGGGGCTCGGAACGGTCGGAACTCTTCCAGCCGCCCGCGCGGGCATAGTTTGGGACAAAGCCCTCCGGAGTGGATTCCTGCAGGGTCTCGATCGTGTCGGCATACGCCAGGTCGCGGGCGCCCACGGCCGCCATGGAGGCCGCGAAAAATGTGTCCCAGTCAAAGAGGACATAGCCACCCCAACCGGTTGACCATAGCCGGCTGACCGGTGAGACGACGCGCGACTTTGACGGGTCGAAAAACGTATCCCAGCCCATCACACTTTCGATGGCCTGTGAGACGCCCTCGCCCGACGGTCGCTGGCGCTTCAGGATCGTGCGGATCTGGTCAACGGACCGCGAGTGACCGGTGCTGATGCCGATCGCACTTTGAAGGAGGCCCGCGAAAAACGGCGTGGCAACGGGGAGGGCAGCGGGCGGTTGGTCTTCTCCGGTCCAGTACACCCCAATCTTGCGGGAGGCATTTTCGAATTGCAGATGATCGCCCGACTTCCGGGAACTGCCGGGACGGTTCCAGAGCACGCCGGCCGAGATTACCAGCGTGGGCGGAAGGCCGGCGTTCAATCCGACTGGTGTCGCCAACATCACCAGATCCTCGCCGTCGTGAGCGGTCTGCAGCAGCATCTCGTGCTTTTGCCACGACAGGCGCAGCTCGGTGTAGCTGCCATTCCAGGTGTGCGGGCCCGGGATAATGGCTTCTTCACCCTTGCCCTGGCGTCCGATCAGCAGGTCGCAAAGAAACGCGTCGGAGTTCAGGGCAGAGTTATGTTTGAGCCCGACGCGAATCGTGAATCCTTCGGGGAGCAAGACCTGCGCCGCGACGCTATACACGTCCCACGTATTCCAGCCCTGCGCCAGGCTCTGCTGCACCGCGGCATACTCGGGTGAGCGAGGCGTCTGGGCGGCCATCGCGAGCGGAGCAAGCAGTGCGCTTAGCCAGAGAATGCAGGGTCTGATGCCGGCCGGGAACAAGAACGAGGTTCCGGTAATCCGCCTAGGATCAGTATTGGGGCAGGGGGCCATGGTAGATCTTGGATTGCGATGCGGCAGATGTTTCGCGGACCGAAAGAACAGGCGGCGGCCTATCTCTTGATGAACGCTTCGCCGGTTTGTGCATCGAGGCTCCATTCTTGGGGTGCCGGCAACGCCATCTCCCCGTGCCCGATCTGCAGCGGCATCCAGAGATAGCGCGAGTCCCATTGGGTTTCCGGCTTCCAGATGTCGCCCAGGAAGATCACCGTCTCTGTCTTCGAGTCGGTCACTTTGAGCAGAAGCGTGGACTGGGCGCCGTAGGTGTTCGTCGCGGGAGGCGCGATATCGCGGAACTCCGACCAGGGCCCTTCCAGCCTTGCGGCCGTGGCGTATTTGTTGGGATTTGGAGACCAACCCGTCAGCTGCGAGCCAACGACGTAGTACAATCCGTCATAGTGGACGATTGCGCCTCCCTCCAGGTGTTTGGGGATCAGGCAGATCTCGCGTTCCACGGACAAATAGTCATCCGCCAGCCGTGCGATGCGGAAGCCAAAGGGCCGGTCTTCGAAGATCAGGTAGGCTGCGCCATCATCGTCGACAAACTGCCCGATGTCCCGGCTCTCATGCCCCAGTGGCCGGAAACTCTTCAGATACTGGTAGTGCCCGTCGATCGTTTCGCCGATCGCCACGCCCACCCGCGCGAGATTATAGTCACCTTTCTTTCCCGGCACGGGTCCGTCGACGTGCAGGTACATGACATACCGCAGGGTTTTCCGGTTGAAAAACACCTTGGGCCGCTCGACGACGCGCGTGGGCCCGAGGTTGTCCGGATCGTCGAGTTCGAGAACCCGGTTGCGGAACTGCCAATGCGCCAGATCCCGCGAGGAATAGCACGCCACATGGCGCTTGTTCGGATCAAGCCCCTGGGATCGGTCCTCCCCGAACCAGTAGTAGGTATCGCCCACCAAGATGATCCCGCCTCCGTGCGCCTGCACATGCCGGCCCTGGTCATCCGGCCAGATGGCGCCGGGCTTGATCGTGGCGGGGCTCGCGCTGATCGGCGAACGGTGGAGGCTGAGCAAGAGCAGGGCGGCCAGGGGGAAGGCGCTGAGCGGCGAGAAGCGCGGGCGTTTCATGGGCGGAACAGCCATCACGGAACCAAGGAGACCACATAATGCCTCTGCTGCGGTTGCACGGCAAGTGAGGACGCTTTTTGTTGGGACTCATCGCGGGTCGCCAGGCTCTCGGCGGCGGCACCCAGAGCCGGACTGCCGGCCGCGGCCACCAGCAGTTCGCGCCGCACCCGTTGCAGTTGATTCCCGTTTTCCGCGCCCCACCTTACCTGGTAGGCCTGCCAGCGCATCGGCGTATTGTACCGCGCCAGGTTTACGCCACGCGCCAGTTCGGCGGAGGTGAACGCCCCGACCAGCTGTTCATCAATCCGCAGCTCATAGCGACCCAGCCGGAGCCCGGAGATGATCAGCGGTTCGTCATCGAGGGCCTCCAAGTTGGCTCCCGCCTTCTGCGCCAGCTCCGTATCGGCATCCTCCCAGCCCAAAGGCAGGGGAAGGGAATAGTCGAGTTCGTCCCAGGTAATCTTGCCGTCGGCCACGGCCAGCGCGCTGACTACCGCATTCTCCGCTTCCACGACCGCCCCGCGCTTCGCGTCAATGGCGATCCGCGCCACGAGCGCCGGCGCCTGCCATGCGCGCAACAACGTTGCGCCCATCACGAGGTGGCCCGCCGGACCCGGATGCACCCGGTCAGGCAGGATCTGCCGTGCGAGCGCACGATCTTCCACGAAAACAGCCTTGATGCCATCGTCAACCCAGCGGCCGAAATCGATCACCGCGGCGTGCTGTTCGCGGCCGACCACCGTTACGGCGTTACCGAGCTGCCGCAGCACATGATCGTAACCCGGATCGAAATTCGGTGGACGGGAGATATCGTCGAAGGGCGACGACCGGATCAGGTAGAGGCGCGCTGCGGGGAGTGCCGTCTTCAGTTCCACAACCATGGCGCGAAGGCGCTCCGTGAATCCGGAGAGCGTTTCCGGCGACAGCTTCTGGTAGCCGCCGTCATTCATCCCGAGCATAATCGTCACGACTGTTGGATTGAGGCGAACGACATCCCGTTCGAGCCGGACCGCGAGGGCGCCGGCCCAACCGCCCTTGGTGGTGTCACCGCCTACGCCAGCGTTGTAGAAACGGAGATCCCAGGTCGGATGGCGACTGCGCGTATATTCCTCCACCAACCGCGCGTACCCGCCGTCTTGGGTGATACTGTCGCCATAAAACACGACGCGGTCGCCGTCGTGAAGCGCGAAGGCCGGAGCCGGCTCGCGCGCCCAGGCAGACAGGGTGCCGCAGACGACCAGACCGAAGATAAATCTCATTGTTGGGAGAGTTGTGGGCTGTTTTTGGAGAGTATTGAGTTTCCTACGCGAAAAACAGCCTGGTGCACCATCGGTGAGGCACCCGCTGGGATCGGCTGCTCGAGGCTAGTTGTCAGCCGTCAGCGCTCTAATGCCGGCCTTCGATACCTCGACATCGTCGTCCGACTTCCCACCACTGAAAGCCGCAATCAAATACCCGCCGTTCCAGGCACTGACCACTCCGCCCTGCCAGCCCAGTTCCCCTGTGAGGGCCGGGCGGCCGGCGTGTCCACTGTTCTTGAAGGTGTCCGCCATCTCCGCGGCTTTGGCGTAGGCGATGGCCAGGAGATTTGCACCGGCATTGCCCGCGGAAGGGGCGTCCTTGTAACGGCCCACCACGCTCATTCTCGAAGTCCATGAGCGAAGCTCGGAGCCTTTGAAGAAGGCAATGACGGCTGCTCCACCAACGTGGAGTTCCCGGGCCTTCTCTTCCATGGCGCGCAGCGCCTTGCTTGATTTCGCCACGAAATCGTCTGCCTCAACGGCCCTCCCTGCAGAAAGGACACCTCCGGTTGCACCGGCACTGCCCTCCTGCGCGACGCGCGCGCCCGGCACGGGAGCCTGGTCGGCGCGGGTGATCCGGAGAGCGACCCCGCCGCCGCGACGCTCTCCGTGCGCCTTGGCCACCCAGGAACTATGGCTCGCCACCCGGCGGGTGATCGCGCCCGTCAGGATGTCCACCCACTCATAGGTCCATTCTCCGGCTGGCAGATTGATCAAAGGGTCGATCGGCCCCGATCCCGGGAACCAGACCGCGTAGGCTTCTCCCGGGCTCGCCAGAGCAGTCCAGGAGTCGGCTCCGCCCACAACAATGCTGCTATCCGGCTGCAGGCGGGCCAGCGGCAACGGCTGCATGAAGTCCAACAACACCCGCAACTGCATCCGAAGGTCGGCGCCACCGCCAGCATCATAGCTGCCGGTCGAAAAACGCGGAATTACGGTGCCGTCCTCGTGGCCCACCGTGAAACTGAAATCGAGATTCCCGTAAAGCGCGCCGCCCGAAAGGAGAAACCGCCAGCCCTGGACGCGATAGGCCTCATCGGTGGTGCCGTTGAAGCCGGTTTCATTGAAGGCGAGGGCACGGCCGAGCGCGGGATTGTCACTGACGACTGCGGCGTTGGCATCGTAATGGACATTAAATACGTCGATATTCCCGAACACGCCCTGCAGGTCGGCGACCCGGATGCGCCCGCCCTGGTTCATCAGGTCGACGCTGATCAAGTGCCTCTTCGGAAGCTTCGCCTCTTCGTTTCGCACCCACTCCGACGCCCTTTGAATCCAGGCTTTCACGGGAGCCGCGGCTTGAGAGGCAAAACTCGGGCTCTCCTGGTTGTAAAACCACGGCTCGTTGCAGAGGTTGAAGATCAGGTTGTCATACTGGTTCAACTCCGAAACGAGCTTGCGGCAGTAGGCCTCCTGGCGCTCCAGCACGGTGCCGCGCTCCAGACTCAAGTAGGTCCGCGGCTCGATTTCGGGGGTCCCATTAACGTTGTTCTTTCCGACAAGGGGGTGGTTCACCATGGTCGGACCCGCAAAGAAAAGCACCGCCTCGACGACGATGCCGCGGCGGGCAGCCGCCTCGAAAAAGCCGTGCAGGCGCGCGAAATACTCCGGTGCCCATCGATCGAGATCGAACTTATTCCCCCCTAGGGAGTAGCCGGGCACCGAGCTACGCGCCCAGGGTGCAAGAAAACGTCCCTCGGCCGGCGCCAGCGGGTTGTCCACGATGCCAAAAGCTCCCGGGGCCTCGACGTAATCCCCCAGGAACAGCCGGGTGTGATTAAGGCCTGCGGCTTTGATCGTGTCTAAGTACTTGAGGTAGTCGAAGTCGGCATTGACGACCGAGCCGTAGTGCTCACCCGAGGCAACCAAGACGGCCGGCCGGCCCTGCCATTCGAAATAGCGGGGATTCTCCGGGAGGAGGCGGATGGGGCCGCTGGGCGAATCCGCGGCGGAACGGCCACCGGCCAGGGCGCCGAGCAAAAGAACCAGAAGCAGATTCCGGTGCCGGAGAAACGGGCCGGGCTTTCTCATGGGGGAGGGAGGCGGGCGAACAGGGACCTCAATACCCGGGCGTTGCCGGGGCGACCCAGCTGCGTTGGTCGTTGCCAGAGGGATAGGGCCCCGGGAAGCCGCGAGTCACGGCCTCGTTGATGATCGCCTCCGTGGCGGTCGCCCCAATGCGCGTGGCGCCGAGTGCGCGGACTTTCAGCAGGTCGTCAAGGGTGCGCACGCCGCCGGCGGCCTTGATCCGGACCGTTTCCGGACAATGGGCACGCATGAGTTTCAGGTGTGGAACCGTGGCGCCGCGGTAATTGTAGTCGCCACTCGGCATCTTGACGAAGCCGTACCCAGTGGAGGTCTTGACGAACGCCACGCCGATGTTCGTACAAATCTCGCACAGCTGAATAATGTGGGTGTCCTGCAGGTAGTCGTTCTCGAAAATCACCTTGAGAATGGCGCCGCGGGCGACGCAGGCATCGTTGACGTGCTGGATGTCGCCGGCGACATACCGCAGGTCACCGCCGAGCACCCGGCCGACATTCGCCACCATGTCAATCTCTCTCGCCCCTTCGCTGATCGCCAGTTCGGCCTCGCGGACCTTGATCGAAGTCTGGCTGTTGCCGTGGGGAAAGCTGACCACCGAACAGACCAGGACCCCGGTGCCCTTGAGCAGCTCGGCGGCGCGCGGCACGTAATATGGCTTCACGCAGACGGTGGCCACGTCGTAGCGGGCGGCCACGGCGCACCCGGCGTCGAGCTGGGCGTCCGTCATCGTCGGATGCAGGAGGGAGTGGTCGATCATCTTGGCGAGATCGATTACCGAGGGCTGAGAGGCGGCTGGGTTCATGAGAATCAAGGAACAGGAGGCTGGGCAGTGGTTGGATTGAGATTAAGTATAGCAAAGCGGTCGGCGGGAGGCCATGTCTGTAAGGGCAAAAGCATATCGTTTTGTGCAGTTGCCGCGACAGAGTGAAGGGTATCGATTTAAGTCCGGTTGGATTTCTACCCATGGGCATGATCAAAAATCGGTTTCGCCGTCCCCAGCTGGCCGGGTTTATAACCCGGATCCGGCCCGTGTTTGAGGACTTCCATCTCCTACGCATGGACGGAGACTACGAGTATCCGCGCCACCAGCATACCAATTACGAGGTGATCCTGATCGACCGCGGGCCCTACCGGTGCGAGCTCAATGGCGAAGAGCTCACCCTGGAGAAAGGCCAGGTGCTGGTGATCAAGCCCGGTGACTGGCATCAGGACCACCTGCGTGACGGCCAGCGGCATTACGTGCTCCACTTCCGTCTGGTCGACCCGATATCCGGCGAACCGGGCACGCCGCTGTTTCGATCCGAAGTGCCACCAACCGGGCAGGTCTGCCAGGGGAATTATTCGCACGACACGTTTTTTTTGCGCGAGCTGCGGCGGGAGGCGGAAAAGGGGGAGCCACATGCTCCCGCCGTCCAGGACAGCCTGCTGGAAACGCTTTTTTGGCGAATCGCCCGAGGTCTGCCGACGGAGGACTTGAGCGCCGCGTTCCGGCGGCTTCCGCAGGCCGAGGCGCAGCGCGAGTTGATCGCCGCGGTGTTCTCCCGGCACCTAAGGGCCAATCCCTCGGTCGTCGAGCTGGCGGCCGCGGCGGGGATGAGTCCCCGCCATTTCACGACGCTGTGCATCCGGATGTTCGGGAAAGCTCCCGCCCGATGCCTGCTCCAACTCAAGCTGCGCCATGCGGAGGAAATGCTGCGTTACCGCGGCCAGCGCGTGAAGGAGGTTAGCGCCGCCCTCGGTTTTGCCAACCCCTACCATTTTTCGCGGGTGTTCAAGCGGGTGCAAGGCCACCCGCCCTCGCAGCGATGAGAGTCGGTGACCTGGGGTATTGTACAGACCCTGGGACACGCCGTTCGTTGGCCTCCCAATCGATGCCGGACACCGACCTAACCACGAGCGCAAGAGGGCGAAGGCCGGAGCCACGCTTGCAAGCGCTCCATCCTGCCGATGCCGCCGCCAGCCACCCAAAGCGAGGTAGGCTCGACCTCCTTTCGGCATTGTATATGTCTGACACCATCCCGTTCACCCCGATGAATCCGATCATTCGTGCCCTCTTCCTCGCCGCGGTGCTCGCCGCACCCGGACTCGCCGCTAATGAATCCGCGCCCTCCGCGGCCCGCGAGCGTCTGCTCATGGACTCCGGCTGGCGGTTCGCCTTTGGGCATCCCTCGGATCCGGCCCGTGATTTCGACCACGCGACTGGTTACTTCTCCTACGTGACCAAGGCGGGCTACGGCGACGGTCCGGCCGCCGCGGGGTTCGAAGACCGCGGATGGCGCCGGCTCGACCTGCCGCATGACTGGGCCGTGGAGGCGCCGTTCGANNCCCAGCCATGGATTCAAGGCCATCGGGCGCAACTTTCCTGAGCGTTCCATTGGCTGGTACCGCAAGACCTTCGCCATCCCGGCGTCCGACCTCGGCCGGCGTATCAGCGTCGAGTTCGACGGCGTGTT
>PMBT01000149.1:0-3779 GCA_003153035.1 Opitutia bacterium | reverse complement strand
GGGCATCTACCGGCATGTCTGGCTGGCCAAGACCGCGCCGTTGCACGTGGCGCACTGGGGCACGTACGTGACTACCGAAGTGGGCGAGGGCGCGGCCAGCGTCACCGCGCGCACGATCGTTGCCAACGAGGGCATCGAGGCCGCTACGTTCGACGTCGAGCAGAGCATCATGGATCCCGATGGCCGCGAGGTCGCGACTGGCGCGGTGCGTGCGCTTTCGCTCGACGCGGGTGCCACGGGCGATTTTCCCGACGCGCTCAGCGTCCCGCAGCCGCGGCTTTGGTCGCTCGAGTCGCCCGCGCTGCACCGGCTCGTCACGACGATCCGCGCCGGCGGCGCTGTGGTGGACCGTTACGAGACGACCTTCGGCATCCGCACCATCCGTTTCGACCCCGACCACGGCTTTTTCCTTAACGGCCGGCACGTCGAGATCCACGGCACCAACAACCACCAGGACCATGCCGGGGTCGGCGTGGCGCTGCCCGACGCACTGCAGGCCTTCCGCGTCGCCCGGCTGAAGGAACTGGGAGTGAACGCGTACCGTTGCTCGCACAACCCGCCAACGCCCGAGCTGCTCGACGCCTGTGACCGTCTCGGCCTGCTCGTGCTCGACGAGAACCGTCTCATGGGCCCGAGCCCGGAGCAGCTCAGCCAGCTGGCGAGCATGATCCGCCGCGACCGCAACCACCCGAGCGTCATTCTCTGGTCCCTCGGCAACGAGGAGTGGGCGATCGAGGGCAACATCAAGGGCGCCCGCATCACCGCCTCGATGCAGGCGTTCGCGCAGCGGCTCGACCCGACGCGCCGCACCACCGTGGCCAACAGCGGCGGCTGGGGCGGCACCTCGACGGTGATCGATTTGGTCGGCTACAATTACATCAACCAGTGCAATCCCGACGAACAGCATGCGAAGTTTCCGAACCAGCCCGGAGTCGGCACCGAGGAGGCGACGACGCCAGGCACGCGCGGCATCTATGTCGACAACCCGCCGCGCACCCACATTGCCTTCCAGTCCCCGGGTGACACCGGCGGCAACCTCGAGAAGGGCTGGAAATACTACGCGGGCCGGCCCTTCCTCGCGGGACTGTTTTTCTGGACCGGATTCGACTACCGCGGCGAGCCGATGAAGTACGGCTGGCCCGAGATCTACGCGCAATTCGGCCTCCACGACGGGTGCGGATTCCCGAAGGACACCGCCTATTACCTTAAATCGTGGTGGACCGACGAGCCCGTGCTCCATCTCTATCCGCACTGGAATTGGGCGGGTAGGGAGGGCCAGGAGATCGCCGTCGTCTGCTTCAGCAATCACGAGGCGGTCGAGCTGTTCCTGGACGGCGTTTCGCTCGGAAAGAAAGACATGCCGCGCAACGGTCACCTCGAGTGGAAGGTCGCGTACGCGCCCGGCGCGCTCGAGGCCCGCGGCTATCACGGCGGCAAGGTGGTCGCAACCACCCGCGTTGAGACGACCGGCGCGCCGGTGCAACTCATGCTCACGCCCGATCGCATCGCCATCAACGCCGACGGCACCGACGCGGCCGTTTTCACAGTTTCCATCCGCGACGCGCAGGGACGCACCGTTCCGACCGCCGAGAACCTGGTTAACTTCGAAGTCACGGGCGGCCGGATCATCGGCGTCGGCAACGGCGACCCGGGCTGCCACGAGCCGGACCGGTTCACCGAGGCCGTCACGCTGCTTTCGGTGGAAGACTGGCGCGGTCGCATCGCCCCCGCCGGCACGGCCGCGCCCTCGGCGCCGGAGGCACTGCAACCGTTCCCGCGCCTGGGCAACTGGCTCGCCCCGCTCCCCAAGCCCGGCGAAATCTACGATCTTGCCGGCGCGTTCACCCTGCCGGCGGTGCCCGCCGGCGCCAGCGTGGAGTTGTTCCTGCCCGCGCTCGGCACCAAGACCACGCTCTGGCTCAACGGCCATGAGCTGGCCCGCGACATCGACACATCGACGGTCGGTCCGGCGCTCCGGCTCGCTCCGGCGCAACTGGTCGCGGGCGTGAACCGCGTGCAGCTCATCGTGACGCCCTTCGAGGACAAGCGGAACCACATCCCCGAGCTCACGCGGCTCGGCGTCGTGCATGTCTTGACGCCCGCGCCACCGGCGCGGCGCAGCCTGTTCAGCGGCCTGGCGCAGGTCATCGTGCAGTCTACGCGTGAGCCCGGTGAGATCCGGCTCACTGCGAAATCCAACGGGCTGGCTCCGGCCGAAAGCACCGTTACCGCCCGGCCCGCGACCATGCGCGCCGCCGTGCCCTGAACCTCGTACTCCCGGGGGATTAGATGCGGCCGTGGAGAACCCGGCGCCGTCCCCGTCGTCAGGCCGAAATGCGAGACTCAGCAGCACGCTGCCGCGGCAGGTGGCGGCTCGACCTGCGGACGGATTCGTGTAAGACGGATGCTTTCCGGTTTACCCCATGAATCCGATCATTCGCACTCTGTTGCTCGCTGCGGTGTTCGCAACGCCTGCTTTCGCCGCTGCCGATCCGGTCCGAGCTTTGCCACGCGAGCGTCTGCTCATGGACGCCGGCTGGCGTTTCGCCTTTGGGCACCCATTCGACAAGGCCCGTGATTTTTTCCACGGGACCGGCAAATTCTCCTATGTGACCAAGGCCGGTTATGCCGACGGTCCGGCCGCCGCGGCATTCGAAGACCGCGGGTGGCGGCAGCTCGATCTGCCGCACGATTGGGCCGTGGAGGCGCCATTCGACGCCAAAGCCAGTTCCAGCCACGGATACAAGGCCAGCGGGCTCGACGTTCCCGGGCGTTCCATCGGCTGGTATCGCAAGATCTTCGCCATCCCGGCCTCCGACCTCGGCCGGCGCATCAGCGTCGAGTTCGACGGCGTGTTTCGCGACTCGATCGTGTGGGTCAACGGCTTCTACCTCGGCCGCCACGCGTGCGGCTACACTGGCTTCAGCTACGACCTCACCGACTACCTCAACTACGGCGGCGACAACGTCATCACCGTCCGGGTGGACGCGACGATGGAAGAGGGCTGGTTTTACGAGGGCGCGGGCATCTACCGGCATGTTTGGCTAACCAAAGCTGCGCCGCTGCACGTGCCGCAATGGGGCACGTATGTGACCACCGAGGTGGTCGGGGACGCCGCGAGCGTGTCAGCGCGCACGACTGTGGCCAATGAAGGCATGGAGGCTGCGACCTTTGACGTGGAGCAGAATATCATGGATCCCGACGGTCGCGTCGTCGCTACTGGCACGATGCGCACGCTTTCGCTCGCAGCGGGCGGCACGGGCGAATTTCCGTGCGCGCTCAACGTCCCGCAGCCGCGGCTCTGGTCGCTGGAGTCGCCCGCGCTCCACCGGCTCGTGACGACGCTCCGCTCCGGCGGCGCCGTGGTGGACCGTTATGAGACGCCCTTCGGCATCCGCACGGTCCTGTTCGATCCCGACCACGGCTTCTTCCTCAACGGCCGGCATGTCGAGATCCATGGCACTAACAACCACCAGGACCATGCCGGCGTTGGCGTGGCACTGCCTGACGCGTTGCAGGCCTTCCGCGTTGCCCGGCTAAAGGAAATTGGAGTGAACGCCTATCGTTCCTCGCACAACCCCCCGACGCCCGAGTTTCTCGACGCCTGCGACCGCCTCGGCCTGCTGGTGCTCGACGAGAACCGCCTCATGGGGGTGAGCCCGGAGCAACTGGGCCAGCTCGAGAGCATGATCCGCCGCGATCGCAACCACCCGAGCGTCATCGCCTGGTCGCTCGGCAACGAGGAATGGGCGCTCGAGGGCAACATCAAGGGCGCCCGC
>PMBT01000091.1:22209-29038 GCA_003153035.1 Opitutia bacterium | reverse complement strand
CCGGCGAGTGCAAGCTGCAGGAACAGGCCGCGGGCTACGGCCGCGGCTACTCGCGCTTCAGTGAGCAGAAGAACGTCAAGCCCAAGCGCACGCTACTCGGCCCGCGCGTGATGCTCGACGATGAACGCTGCATCTTGTGCTCGCGCTGCGTCCGTTTCTCGAAGGAAATCGCTCGGGATGACGTGCTCGGTTTCATCGAGCGCGGCAGTTACAGCACGCTCACGTGTTATCCGGGCCGGAAGCTCGAGAACAACTACTCCCTCAACACGGTCGACATCTGCCCGGTCGGCGCGCTCACAAGCACCGACTTCCGGTTCAAGATGCGCGTCTGGTTCCTCAAAACAACCCCGGGCATCTGCCCTGAGTCGTCGGTCGGCGTCAACACCGAGGTGTGGAGCCGCGAGGGCGTCATCTACCGCATCACCCCGCGCCGGAATGACGAGGTGAACGACACCTGGATGGCCGACAGCGGCCGGCTGCTCTACAAACAGGTGGCGGCTGAAAACCGCCTCCCGGACACCATGGTTGATGGCGTTGTGACGCAGACCGCCGCAGCCTTGGCGGGTGCGGTCGACCTGCTCAAGGCTGGTGGCGTGGCCATCGTCGGCTCGGGTCGCAGCACCGTGGAAGAACAGTTCCTGACGCGAAAGCTCGCGAATGTGCTCAAGGCGCCAGCGTGGCTGGTCGGCCGGGTGGGGCAGGGCGATGGCTTGCTGATTTCCGCCGATCGCAATCCGAACGTCCGCGGGGCGCTCGTCACCGGCTTGATCAAGACGCTGCCGGCGACGGATCTCGCCGAACTTGCCGGACAGATTGACTCCGGCGAGGTGCGGACCGTGCTCAGTGTCGGCGAAGATCTCACAGCCGCCGGCCTAAGCGAGGCGCAGCTCAACCAGATTACGGTCATCTACCTCGGCACGCACGCCAATCCGACCAGTGCGGCGGCGAGAGTGGTCATTCCGACCCTGACCGTCTTCGAGAAAGCCGGCACCTTCATCAACCAGCAGTTTCGCCTCCAGAAGTTTGCCCAAGCGGTCCCCGGTCCGCTCGGGATCGCCGATGATCTCGCGACCTTGGCCAGCCTCGTCCAGGCGGCGGGCGGCACCGCCCTCGCCAGCGACCTCGAGGGACTCTGGATGACGCTTGCCGCCGAGATTGGACCGTTCGCCGCAGTCAACTACCAGAACCTGCCGGCGACGGGCCTGTTGCTTGATGCGGGTGATATCAAAGAAATGCCCTTCTCCGAGGGTGAGACCCTGCATTTCAAGCGGGCGCAGGGGGCCGTTGTCACGCCATGAATCTCTTCCTCCAGATTCCGCCGGTGGTGCTGGGCCTACTCAAGGGCCTGGCGGTGATCTGCGTGATCTTTCCGATCGCCGGTGCGTGCTCGATGGCCGAGCGCAAGGTCTCCGCGTGGCTGCAAGGCCGCTTCGGACCCAATCGCGTCATCGTGCCGTGGTTTGAGTGGATTCCCTTTCTGGGGCGCGGCCTCCAGCGCCTTGGCGTGTTCAATCTCCTGGCTGACGGTGGCAAGCTGCTCTTCAAAGAGGACCCGCTGCCCGGCCACGTGAACAAGTTCTACTTCATGATCGCCCCGGCTATCGCGATCATTCCCGCGTTCACCACGGTGGTGGTCGTCCCCTTCGGCGCCTATATTGATCAGGCCGGGCAGGTCGTGCCGCTCATGCTGGCGAACGTCGATGTCGGCCTGCTCGCGGTCTTCGCGATCGCGTCGCTCGGCATCTACTCAATGATCCTGGCCGGCTGGGCGTCCAACTCGAAGTATCCGTTCCTCGGCAGTGTGCGCGCCTCGGCGCAGCTGGTTTCGTACGAGCTTTCGCTGACGCTCTCGGTGCTGCCGGTCTTCCTCTGGGTGAACGCCCCGGGCACGGGAGCTTCGCTCAGCCTCGTGCGCGTGGTCGCATTCCAGAGCCTGCCCGGTTTCTGGGGCGGCACCTGGTTCATCTTCCTGATGCCGGTGTCTGCCTTTGTTTTTCTTATCGCCCTCTTTGCCGAGACCAACCGCCTGCCATTCGACATGATTGAATCGGAGGCCGACCTTGTCGGCGGATTTCACACGGAATACGGGTCGTTCAAATGGTCGCTCTTCTTCGTGGCGGAATACGCGCACATGACCGTCGGGTCGGGTGTGTTCGTTCTGCTGTTCTTCGGCGGCTGGAACCCGTTGCCGTGGCTGCCGATCGGCACGTTCTTCGGTTGGCTGGGCCTGGTGCAGTCCGCCGGCCAGTTCAGCTACGCCATAGCCATCACCCAGGGAGTCCTCTCCATCGCCATCTTCCTCGCGAAGGTGCTCTTCATGATCTTCTTTTTCATGTGGGTGCGGTGGACGGTGCCGCGCTTCCGTTACGACCAGGTGATGCGCATTGGCTGGCGCCGTCTGCTCCCGCTCGCCCTCGCCAACGTGGTCGTTTATGCGATCGTGATCGCCCTGCTTCAGGGAGATTAATCACGGAGACACCGAGCCCGCTGAGCAATGAACAGCCAATCCAAAACCTCCTTCCTCGGTGCTCTCTGTGCCTCTGGAGTTCAGATTAGTTAATGCTTCCGCCGATGTCCGTTATTCAGGTCCAACGCAAGCCGCTCACCTTCGCCGAACGCACCTACCTGCCGCAGGTGTTCGGCGGCCTGATGATCACGTTGCGGCATTTCTTCGGCCGGAGGGTCACCCTCGAATATCCCGAACAGCGGCCGGAGATTTCCCCGGGCTATCGCGGCGTGCCCACGCTGGTCAAGGATCCCAACGGCCGCGAGAAGTGTGTCTCCTGTCAGCTCTGCGAATTCGTCTGCCCGCCCAAGGCCATCCGCATCGTCCCGGGCGAGATTCCGGCGGACGCCCCCAACGCCCACGTCGAGAAAGCGCCGCAGGAGTTTGAGATCAACATGCTGCGCTGCATTTACTGCGGCCTGTGCGAGGAGGTCTGCCCCGAGCAGGCCATTTTCCTACAGAACGTCTATTCGCTCTGCGGCTATTCACGCGCCGAGCTGGTCAACAACAAGGAGAAGCTTTATGAACTCGGCGGCACCATGCCCGACCAGCACTTCAAATGGGACAAAAAGAAGGCGGCAGCCGATCACGCCCCCGTGCATCAATAAACCCACCGCGTTATCGCGCTGACCAGACCACCCCGAACAGCCGCTCTTCGCTCCCTCTGATACCCCGACGCTTCAGTCCCCTCTCATGGCCGAATTTCCGTTCTACCTATTCGCATTTCTGACGGTGGTGGCCGCCGCGGGCGTGGTCGTCAACCGCAACGCCGTCAACGCGGCGATCTGCCTGCTTGTGAGTTTTGTGGGCATGGCGGCGCTCTTCGTGCTGCTCGAGGCCTACTTCCTGGCCGTGCTGCAGGTGCTGGTCTACGCCGGCGCCGTCGCGGTCCTGTTTCTTTTCATCATCATGCTGTTCGACGTAAAGGGCGGCGACCCGCGGAAGCCGTACAAGAAGATCGCCGCCGGGTCCGGGTTGGTCGCCCTGGCGCTGCTGACGACCGGCCTGCTATCGCTCGCCAAGCACGGGCAGCTCGTCAGTGCCGATCCGGCCACGGTGCCCGCCGCCGGCGCCAACCTGAAGACGTTTGGCTACCAGCTTTTCACGACCTACCTGCTGCCGGTGGAAGTGACCGGATTCCTGCTCCTCATCGCCATGCTGGGAGTGGTCGTGCTCAGCAAGAAGCATTTGGAGGAGACGGAAGCCAGGAGTCAGCATTCAGGAGGGAAGGTCTGATCGAACGCCGCACGCCATGATCGTTCGTCTTTCATCTTCAATCTTCCAGTTTCCCCTGGCGTTAGCGGCGGCGCCGCTTGCGCCGGTCGGACTGAATCACTACGTACTCCTTAGCGCGCTGCTGTTCGCCCTCGGCTTTTTCGGCGTGCTGCTGCGGCGGAACACGCTGGTCGTTTACATGTGTCTCGAGCTGATGCTCAACGCGTCGACGCTCGCGGCGGTGGCCTTCTCGCGCTTCAACGGCACGATGGACGGCAATGTCTTTGTGTTCTTTATCATCACCGTGGCGGCCGCCGAGGTGGCGGTCGGCCTCGCCATCATCGTCGCCCTGTTCCGCCTGCGCCGCACCGTGCAGCTGGAGGAACTCACCGCGTTGAAGCACTGACATGGATCGCCTAAAGACTGACGCCGAAGACTGGATCCTCGTAGCCAGACTCGTGAGAGTTTGGACGGACTATCCAGCGCCTCACGATCCAAAGCCTCACGGCTTTGGCTACCCAGACACGACCATCGGCTGAGCCAATGACACCCGCCCAACTCGCTTACCTGGTCCTGTTGATCCCGCTGGCCTCGGCTGCGGCGATCGCGCTGTTCCTGCGGCGCGAGGGCGCGCTGGCCTCCTGGATCTCGGTCGCGGCGGCGGCGGGCGTCCTCGCGGTTTCGTCGCTCCTGATCTTCGGCGGGCACCGCGATTTCCCGGCTGCTGTGGAATGGCTGCGTTTTGGGAGCTTCGGGATCTCGCTCGGCATCAAATTCGACGATCTCGCCGCGCTCATGCTTTTCGTCGTGAGCTTCGTGGGGTTCTTCATCCATGTTTTCAGCCTCGGCTACATGCACGACGACCCCGCGAAGGCGCGCTTCTTCGGCGGACTTTCTGTGTTCATGTTCTCGATGTGCGGCATCGTGCTGGCCGACAACCTGTTCATGCTTTTCATCTTCTGGGAGCTCGTCGGCTTCAGCTCCTATCTGCTCATCGGTCACTGGTACGAACGCCAGTCTGCGTCGGACGCCGCGAAGAAGGCCTTCATCGTCAACCGCATCGGCGACTTCGGATTCCTAGTGGGGATTGTGATGTGCTACTGGCTCAACGGCACGGTGAATCTCGGCGAACTGGCAAGCCGGGCGCACGCCGGCGGGCTGGTTTTCAGCCGCGCGATTCCGCTGCTCCTTTTTTGCGGCGCGGTTGGAAAGTCGGCGCAGATGCCGCTGCAGGTCTGGCTGCCCGACGCGATGGAGGGCCCGACTCCCGTCTCCGCCTTGATCCACGCCGCGACGATGGTCGCGGCGGGCATCTACATGCTCTGCCGCATNNCTCGGCTACATGGTCGCGGCGTTCGGACTGGGCTCGTACATGATTGCCCAGCCACTGAAATACCAGGTGCCGGGCGGCGGCGTGGTCGCGCCCGTCGCCGTCGCGATTGGTTCGGGAGCCGCCGCGGCGATGTTCCATCTGACGACGCACGCCTTCTTCAAGGCGCTGCTCTTCCTCGGCTCCGGCTCGATCATCCACGCCTGCCACCACGAACAGGATATCTTCAAGATGGGCGGTCTGGCCAAGAAGATGCCGTGGACCTTCCTGACGTTCACAATCGGCGTGTTCGCAATCATCGGCCTGCCGGGCTTTGCCGGTTTCTTCTCGAAGGACGCCATCCTCTACCTGGCCCACGAAAAGAACCCGGTGGTGTTCGGCGTGCTGGTCTTCACGGCGGTGCTCACGGCAGTCTACATGACCCGACTCTGGCGCATCACGTTCTTCGGCGAGGCTCGCTCGGAGTCCGCTGCAAACGCGCACGAGAGCGGCGCCGTCATGGTGGTGCCGTTGGTCGTGCTCGCAGCCGGCGCCGCGCTCAGCGGCTACGGATTCTTCCGCGACAACCTGCTCGGCGGCGCGTTTCAGGGCGTGCTCTCGCATGTGCCGGAGCCGGAAGGCCTGGCCCATTGGCTGATGATCACCGTCGGCACCGGGGCCATGTTCATCGGTGCGAGCTTTGCGTGGGACTATTACCGTCCGGCGGCGGTGGACCGCTTGCAGGCCGGGATGCCTGTGGTTTTCGGCGGTCTGACCTTCGCCAAGGAGTTCTTCGACCGTGTGTACGGTTACTACGTTGCCAAGGTGCAGCAGCGATTTGCGATGCTGCTCAACGTGCTCGACCAGATCCTGATCGCCGGCTGGGTTGTCCGCGGCGGCGCGGGCCTGGTCGGCTACCTCGGCATGGGCGCCCGCCTGCTCTATGGCGGCAAGGTGCACGTCTACGTCTACTGGTTCCTGCTCGGCGTGGTGCTCCTGTGGGGCTTCGCCTCCGGAGTCTTCTAAAGGCGGCCGGCTCATCAAATGGACGCTCTGCTTTCAAATCTCCTCCTCGTGGCCATCGCGACGCCGCTCGCCGCGGCGCTGGCCATCGGACTCGGGTTGCCGGAGCGGCTGGCCACGAAGCTGGCCGCCGTGGCCTTCGCGGTGCCCGCCGGTGTTGCGCTGTGGCTCTGGAGCCAGTTTCCGGACTATGCCGCCATCCCGGCGGGCCGCCTGGGCTTCGCCTTCTACAGTCTGCACGCGCTGGGATTGGAGAAGATCGGCATCCATCTAACGCTGGGACTCAACGGCATTTCGCTGCCACTCTTTGTGCTGGCAGGCGTCGTCGGTCTCGCCGCCGGCCTCTATGCGCTGCAGTCGGGCGCGGGGCGTTTGAGGATGTATCTGATGCTCCTCCTCATCATGCAGGGCGGGCTGATGGGCGCCTTCGCCTCGATCGACATCTTTTTCTTCTATTTTTTCCACGAACTCGCCCTGATCCCGACGTTCATCATGGTCGGCGTCTGGGGTACCCGTCGCGAAAGCGAGAACCGCTACGCGGCGATGAAGATGGCGGTCTACCTCACCGCCGGCGCGATGCTATCGTTGCTCGGACTCATTGCCATTTACCAGAAAAGCGGCGTGGAAAGCTTCGATCTGATCAATCTGCGGACGGTGCTTGCCGGGGACCCGATGAGGGCGAGCCTGCAGAAGAATGTCTTTGGCCTGCTGATGTTCGGTTTTGGCATTTTGGTTTCACTTTGGCCGTTCCACACCTGGGCGCCGCTCGGCTACGG
>PMBT01000091.1:0-22197 GCA_003153035.1 Opitutia bacterium | reverse complement strand
GCGCGATCTCAAGCAGATGATCGGCTTCAGCTCGGTCATGCACATGGGCTACGCCTTTCTCGGGGTGGCCTGCCTGTCGGTGCTCGGGGCCGGGGGCGTGGTCATGCTGATGGTGGGCCACGGCCTGTCGGTGGCGCTGCTGTTCCTGCTTGCGACGAGCATTCATCACCGCACGCAGACCTTCGACCTGGCGGAAATGGGTGGTCTCGCGCAGAAGGCGCCCGTGCTCGCCGCGCTGTTCACCGCCGCCACGCTGGCCAGCATCGGCCTGCCNNTTCTGGGGCGAACTCACCATCTTCGTCGCGCTGTGGCAGTTCTCGCCGTGGATGACCGCCGCGGCCATCGCCGGCATCGTGATTTCGGCGGTCTACGGCCTCCGCGCCGCGGCGCGGGTGTTCTTTGGAGCGCCGACCCCGGAGTTCGCGAAGGTCGCCGCCGGGCAGCCACCGGTTGATCTTCGTTGGAGCGAGCGCCTGCCGGCCCTGATCCTCCTCGCGCTGCTTTTCTTCGTCGGCTTCTGGCCGCGCTCGCTGTCGGCTCCCCTCAACCAGGCGCTCCAGACCGCGATTCCGGCTGCGCAAACGACGCCCGCCGAGATGGTGATCGCCAAGTAAACCGCCATGCCTGCCACCATCGATCTTTCCGCTCTCCAGGCCGCTGCCGCCTCCAACCAGTGGGCGGCAATTGCTCCCGAGCTGGGCCTGGCCGGCATCGCGCTCCTGCTGCTGGTGCTCGAGCTGGCGCTGCCGAAGGCGCAGCGGGCGTTCATTCCGGCGTTCGCCATCGCCAGCCTCGCGGTCGTGCTCGCGCACACGGTGATTAATTTCAACCCGACATTCCTCGGCACGGACACCTTCTCGCACCTGTTGCACCATTCAGCCGGCGGGCAGTTCATGCGGGTCTTCTTCCTGCTGACCGCGATCCTGGTTTGCATTCTGGCCGCGGTGACCCTCGGCCGCCAGCCCGTGCCCAAGGTCGAGTTCTACCACATCGTGATCGTCATCACTGCGGCGATGATGCTTCTGGTACAGAGCAACCACTTCGTGATGTTCTTCGTGGCGCTGGAGACGGTCACCGTCGGGTTCTACGTGCTGGTGAGTTATTTTCGCACGAGTGCCGCTTCGACGGAGGCCGGCCTCAAGTACCTCATCCTGGGCGCGCTCAGCTCGGCGATCCTGCTGTTCGGCATCGTGCTGCTATATGGCGCGGCCGGCAGCCGGGCCCTGCCCGGCGCCACTGCCGCGCCGATGAATTTCGACGCCCTGCGCGGATTTCTCGCGGCCAATCCCGACAACTTCCTCGCCAACGTGGGCGCGGTGCTCGTGCTCGCCGGCGTGGCATTCAAGATCGGCGCGGTACCGTTCCAAATCTGGATTCCCGACGTCTACCAGGGCGCCCCGACCCCGGTGACGGCCTTTCTCGCTGTTGGATCCAAGGCCGCCGGCTTCTCGGTGCTGCTGACGCTGGCGCTGAATGTTTTCAATCCGTTGCAGGAGGTGCTCGGGCCCGTTCTCTCGCTTATGGCGGCGGCGACCATCCTCCTGGGCAATCTCGGCGCGCTCACACAGCACAACGTCAAACGCCTCATGGGCCTCTCCGGCGTTTCGCATGCCGGTTACCTGCTCATCGGGGTGATCGCCGCCTATCGCGAACCGCTCGCGGTCGGCGCCGTCTATTTCTACCTGCTGGCCTACCTGCTGGCGTCGTTTGGGGTGTTCATGGTGATGGCCCACGTCTCGGGTGGCGACGATGCCGACCAGGATCTGGACCATTACGCGAATCTCGCCCGGGAGCGTCCGTTTCTTGGCACCATTCTGGCCGTGGGGCTCGGATCCCTCGCCGGAATCCCCCCGCTGGCCGGTTTCATGGGCAAGCTGCTCATCTTCATTTTCGCCTTCAAGGCCGGGCTCTACGGACTGCTGGTTGTGGCGGTCAGCGGGGTCGTGATCTCGATCTATTACTACTTCGGCTGGATCAAGGCGGCGTTTTTCCCGTCCGGGCGGCCATGGCCTGCGGCGGGCGGCGAGGAGGCGGCACCGGTGGTCGCCCGGGTGGGTCTGGCGGCCGGCACGGCCATGGTGGTGCTGGCGTTCGCGTCGGTGGTGCTCGGATTCTACCAGGGACCGGTCGGCGAGTGGATTCTCTCGCGTTGAAGACTCCCGCGGCCGCGGGGCGGAGCCCGGCGGATTTTTCTTCGTGCCTTCGGGCCTTTGTGGTTCAAGTAAGAGCCCCCGCATGAAAGTAACCGGACTCGCCCTCGTTCCGCCTCCGACCGCCGCTGACGCGCCACGGGTCACGCCGGAACTCCTCGCCTCGGTCCTCGCGCGGTACTCGCGCAGCAACGAGGGCCTTGCGAAGATCCTTGAGCGGGTTGACCTCGCCAATCCCGACGAGTCCATCGACCGCATTCTGAAGTTCGTCGACTACGGGCATGCCTCCATCGGCGGCCTGACCGGCGGGCTGGGAGTCGCCATCGACCACGTCTCAATGTGGCTCGCGTACAAGATTTTTGAAATCTCGACGATGGCCGATGGCCAGGAATCGAGCACGCGTTACATCACGATGGACGCCGCGAACCTGCCGGCGGCCGAGGAACTCGGCGTGCCCGACGACCTGGCGCCGCGCTGGCGCGAACTCATGGCCCGCGCCTTTGCGGCCTACCACGCCGAGTATGCCCGACTCGAGGCCCTGGGACTGGCCGAGCCGGAGCGGGTGCGCGTCCCAAGGGATGCCCGGCCCGCGGTCGTGACGCGCATCCGCAAGAACTACGCCCTCGATCGCGCCCGTTATTTTGTGCCATTCGCGACCCGCACCAATCTGGCGCTGGTGCAAAGCTCGCGGATGTGGGCCCAGACCGTGAAGCACCTGGATTCGCTGCCGCAACTGGAAGCGCGCGCGGCCGCCGCGGCCATCCGGGAGGAATTGCTGAAACTGTCCCCGCGGCTCCTGCGCCACAGCGGGGCGGAGCCGTCGTACCAGGAGCAGGCACGGCAGGAGCTGGCGGCTGCGCACCGGCTCGGACTCGAACGGCTCTCGGCCGCGCCGCTTGCGGATGCCGTGTGGGTGAAAGTCGACCGTGATACGCCGCCGTGGCTGCCGGAGCACCAGCCTGTCGTCGAGGCGCTGCGCCACCGCGGCAACCGTTACGGACAGTGCGGCCCGGCGATCCGCCGCATGCGCGTGACCTTTGCCTGGAACAACCTGGCCATTGCGGAACTGCGCGACCTCAACCGCCACCGCACTGGCCACCGGTACACGCCGCTCATTCAAGCCGGGTTCTACCTGCCGCCCGAAGTGCCGCGCGCACCGAACGCCGGGCTGCTGGCCGACCAGCTTGGGCTGACCCGGGAGCTGCATCAGCGCGGCTCGCCGGCCTACGTCTATTCGCTCCTGCTCGGCGCGCAGACGCCCTTCGAGCACAGCACGCATGCCGACATGTTCATCTACGAGGCCGAACTCCGCACCGGCATGGGCGCTCATTTTCGATACGCCGAGCACCTAAGTGCCTCCCTTGGCGAGTTCTTCAGGCAGGTTCCGGACGCGAAGGCCTGGGTCGCCGAAGGGACTGCCGAGCCGGAGTGAAGCGAGCTGGCAACGCCGGATTCTTCGAAAATTGGCTTGCGAACGAATAGCCAGCGGGAATTATTTAATAAGCTGCAAATCATGGTTTTGCCTGAGATAACCTGGGCGGTTCCGCCCCTTGCTGCACATTTCCTTCGACTTGGATGTTTCTGTTTTTGACACCCTTCGCCCGGCTTTAAGCCCCCACTTCCATGTGCGCGTTCCGAGTCCTGCAGTTTAACATGCAGTTTGGGCAGAACTGGAGCGACGCCGATCCCGATGCCGCTCCGATTGACCTGGATCTGACCATCGCTGAGATTCGCAGCCATAACGCTGACGTCGTGTTTTTGCAGGAGGTTGAGCAGGGCCGTCCCGGCGGCGTGCAGATCGATCCACCGCCCAACTTCACACGCCTGCGCGCCGCCTTTCCGGACTACGACAGTTTCTTCTCCTATCCAAAGGCGGACCCGCGCGAGCTGCCCTTTGGCATCGGGCTCGCCATCCTGTCGAAATCCCCTCTGAGCGAACGGATGCACCGCGACCTGCCTTCACCGGCGGTCGAGTTCAGTTTTCGGGGCGAGAGGAAGACCCCGACCGACCGGGTGCTGATCGGGGCGAAGACCATCATTGCCGGCCGGGAGTTGCAGCTCTTCAACACCCATCTGCTGGCCTTCTTCATGCTCAATGCCACCAGCGAAGGACACCCCGGCCAGCGCCAGTGCGTGGTCGATCAGGTGCGCGCGGCCTCAGGGCCCACGCTTCTGGGCGGCGACTTCAATGTCAGTCACCACGGCTCGCTGGTGAAACAGTTCAGTGAAATCGGCTTCCAGACCGTGCAGACCGGCGAGGCCACCTGGCGCCGACGGTCCTATGTGCTCGACCACATTTTCTACAACCGTCAGCTGCAGCTCGTGCGCCATGTCGTGAAGCCGACCCCGGCCTCCGACCACCTCGTGCTCGTGGGCGAGTTTGAATTCGCCTAGTGAGGGTTACAGGATGAAGTGACGGAGGTCATCGCGAGTCCGGCGCAGCCGGACGTGGCGATCCAGCTGGATGAATTGCTTCGTCGCTCCGCTTCTCGCAATGACGGCCTCGGTCACTTCAACCGGCAACCTTCAATAGTCTCCCGCCCAAGGCGGAAAGATCAGCTCCGGGCGGGTCCAGGACCCCGTCGCACCTTCTCTTTCGCCTCTTCCTTTTCTTCTTCTAGCCGGGCTCGTTCGCCGGCCAGCTGCTTCTTGATCTTCTCAGCCTCGTCCCAGTTGCTGGCCGCCAGCGTGGCGTCGAGTTGCTGCTTCAGGAAGATCTCGCGCTCCGCGATCTTGCCCTGGTAGACGCGGTCAACCTCGGCCAGCTGCGCCTTCTGCTCCGGCGTGAGCGGCCGGCCCGCGTCAGGGTCCGATGCCTGGAGGCGTTCCATCGCGAGTTCGTAGGCGCTTTTCATGGTCGGGGGGAATCGAGGCCACAGAACACACCGAAGCTGCCGGAGAAGCAATGACGGAACAGCGGCTGTGGGGGGCCGGAACGCACCGCTGGGACATTTCACAATGATGGAGATGGTGCCCGGGGTAGATATCCCAGGTTGTCATTGCGAGAAGCGGAGCGACGAAGCAATCCAGCCAGCTGGATCGCCACGCCCTCGTTCCTCGGGCTCGCGATGACAAGATCGAGGGTGCAAATGCCGCTCAGCTCCCGAACTTCGCCCCGAGGATCAACAGGAGCGCGCCCAGGATGAACGGCGGCCAGAAGCCGCCGCGCTCCCGCCGCCAGTGCCATGCGCAGCCCGTCAGGCAGGTGGCGAGCACTAGCGCGAGAATGGTTGGACCCATCCAGGGAGCGCGGAATCGCGCGGTCTGGTAGACTCCGGGCACCGCCATCGCGGCCCGCAGCAGGAAATCCATCAACCAGACCAGCAGCAACCCGGCGTGGTTGAACAGGACGCTGCCTGCGATGAAGCCGGCAAGCCCGCACAGCAACGACAGGAAGCCGGCGCCGATCACGAGGGTGGAAAGCGGGATCAGCACGAGGTTGACGGCCAGCGAGCCTGGGGTGAAGAGCTGAAAGTACTGGATCGTCGAGATCGTGCTGACCAGCGAAGAGGCCAGGCCGATGCCGACCATTCCGAGGAATGCGCGCCAGACCTGGTCGGCGAGCCACTGGTACCACCGCCACGTCGCCTCCGGGAGGGCGGCGAACAACGGCCAGCGCGCCACCATCGCGTCGGCCAGCGGCGCACCCAGCAGCAGCAGCACCGCCACAATTCCGTACGACATCTGAAAACTCGCACTGAACAGCTGCATCGGCTCGAGCAGCAGGATGAGCAGGGCGGAGGTTGCCAGCGTGGCGAGCGCTCCGCCGGGCCGGCGCAGCGCAAACGCGGCGATGAACAACGCACTCATCGCAAAGGCCCGCACCGCCGAGGGGCTGGAGCCGGTGANNTTCAATCCGCTGATGGCGAAGAGGTGCATCGTGCCGCTGTGCATGAACAGTTTCTGCTGCTCCTCGCTCATTTCCTGCTTCTGGCCGAGCATCATGGCACGCAGGATCGCGGCAAGGGCCGGCTGGTCGGCCAGACCGGCGCCCAGGATGGCATGAAACCGCTGCTCCGCCGCGTCACAGAATCGCTGGTAGCGCGACGGCGGCTTCACCTCGCCGAGCACGCGGCCGCGGGTGAACTTAAAATTGATACCGGCGCTGGCCAGGTAGCCCGCGAAGCCCTCGCCGGCCGGGTGCCGCGGCAGCAGTTCGATTACACCCACTCCCGCAATCTCGCTGGAGCGCAGCGGCGGGCCGGCGTTTGGCGGCGCGTTGAGCGAGAAATAGAGGCGCTGGCCCACAAGTTGGCGCGGCTGCGGCCCGGCCTCGGCGATCACTCCCAGGCCGGTCACCCGCAGGCGGCCGGCGACCGGCGCAAACAGCTGCGTGACGCGGATCGTCAGCCGGGCTTCGCGCGGGGGCAGATCCTTCCATTCAGCCGGCCGGTCGAGCCGCCAGTGAAAATAGGCGGCGCCGGCCAGCATCACCGTCAGGCCCAGGGTCGGCGGCCACCACCAGCGGGCGCTGGCGCCACCACGCCAGGCGAGAACGAGGGCCGCAACGGCGGGGACGAGGGCGCCCGCCAGCAGGGGCCGAACCGGAAAATCAACAAGATCGCCCGCCGCCAGCCCGGCCATGAAGGGCAGCAACAGCCACAGCAAGGGCGCGCGCTGGCCGTGGCCGCCCGAACTCATGGTTTACGGCCGATGGTTGATGAACCGCCGGTCGCCCACCAGGAGACTGCGTTCCAAACCGCGCAGCAGGTAGGCCCGGGCGGCCCCCACTGCGTCGTCCAGGGCCAGTCCTTTCGCCAGATTGGCGGCGATCGCCGCCGAGAGCGTGCAGCCGCTTCCGTGCGTGTCGACGCCGTCCACGCGCGGCGAGGTGTAGATTTTGACGGAACCGTCCGGCTTCACCAACACATCCGTGAGCTCGTCGCCGGGCAGGTGACCGCCCTTGATCAGAAACGCCACGCCGTAGGTTCCAGCGAGCTGCTGGCCGGCGGCCGCGAATTCGGCAGCAGTCGCCGGTTTCTCGCCGAGCAGCACCCCCACTTCATCGAGATTGGGAGTGACGAGCAGGGCAAGGGACAGGAGTTGCTCCCGCACGGCGGCGAGCGCGTCAGGCTTGAGCAACCCGACGCCGCTGGTCGCCACCATCACCGGATCGACGACCGCCGGAATCTTCCGCTGACCGCGCAGAAAGTCGGCCACGGCCGCGATGATGCCGGCGGAATAGAGCATGCCGGTTTTGAGCGCGGCGATTTTGAAGTAGCGATGCACCTGCAGGATCTGCTCCTGCACAAACGCAACCGGCAGGGCCTCGATCGCGGTGACCCCGCCGGGGTTTTGCGCGGTCAGGCAGGTGAGGGCCGTCGTGCCGTAGACCTCGTGGGCGGCAAACGTCAGCAGATCTGCCTGAATGCCGGCGCCCGCTCCGCTGTCAGAGCCGGCGATGGTGAGGGCCACGGGATGGACGGCGGAAGTCATGGCGATTTTCCTAGTGATTAATTTCGCATAAGCGAACGGATTTTCAAGAAGCCTTTTCAACCGGCGGGATTCCTGCCATGCCGGAATGGTCATGAGCGACGGCGACCAAAGCGATCTGTTTGCAGCAGATGATCCGGCGACGCCGGGGCCGGGGCGCTCCCCGTCCGGGGTCGGGGGACGCCGGCTTGCGGCCCAGCCGCTCGCGGCCCGGATGCGCCCGCGCTCCCTGGCGGAAATGGTCGGACAGGAGCATATCCTGCGTCCCGACGGCCTGCTCTTGCGCCTCGTGGCCAGCAACCGGTTCGGCAGCCTCATCTTCTACGGTCCGCCCGGCAGCGGCAAAACCTCGCTCGCCGAGGCCATTGCCTGCGAGACGAAAAGCCGGTTTGTGCGCGTGAACGCCGTCATGTCCAACGTCGCCGAGTTGCGGGATGTCCTGGCCGCGGCGCGCCGGCGGCCCGAGGCGGGCACGATTCTGTTCATCGATGAGCTGCATCGCTTCAACAAGTCGCAGCAGGATCTTCTGCTGCCCGATGTCGAGGAGGGCAGCGTGCGTTTGATCGGCGCCACTACCCATAACCCCGGGTTCTACGTCAACCCGCCGCTGCTCAGCCGTAGCCATCTCTTCCGCCTGGATCCGCTGACCCCGGCCCATGTGGTGGCCGTCCTCAAGCGCGCGCTGGCCGACCCGGAGCGCGGCCTCGGCGGGCACCGGTGCACCGCGGCCGACAAGATATTGGTCGACCTTGCCAACCTCTGTGACGGCGACGTCCGCCGCGCGCTGAATGCGCTGGAGGTCATTGTGCTGACTCTGCCCGCGGCGGCGGAGATCAGCGCCGCGGAGCTGGAAATCTTCGCCCGCGAACGCCGCATCCGGTACGACGCCGATGAGGACGAGCATTACGACACGATCTCCGCCTTCATCAAGAGCTGCCGCGGCGGCGACCCCGACGCCGCGATGTACTGGCTCGCCAAGATGCTGGCGGGCGGCGAGGACCCGCGCTTCATCGCGCGCCGGCTGGTCATCCTCGCGTCGGAAGACATTGGACTGGCTGATCCGCAGGCGCTGCCGCTGGCCGTGGCAGCCCATCATGCCATCGACTTCATTGGACTGCCCGAGGCGGAACTGACGCTGGCCCACGCCACGATCTACATCGCCACCGCGCCGAAAAGCAATTCGGCCACCCTGGCGCTGGGCGCTGCCAAAGCGGCCCTGGCCGGACAACCGGTCCAGTCGGTGCCGGTGCATCTGCGCGACAAGGGCGGCCAGGCGTCGAAGCGCATGGGCCACGGCCAGGGCTACCTCTACAGCCATGAGTTCCCCGAGGCCATTTCCGGCCAGGAGTTTCTCGAGAAGCCGCTGGCGCTCTACGCACCGAAACCGGCCGGCACCGAAGCAGCCATCGCCGAACGCCTTGCCGCCTGGAAGAAGCTCAAGGCAGGCCGGCAGGGCCAGACCCAGCCGAAACCCTGAACGGGCGCCGCCGGGGGCCGGCGGGTGTTCCGTGGATGCGAAATCCGCGTAAACCTCGATCCGGGCGGGGTGATGCGGCTTGCGGGCGGACATCCTCCCGTTAGTCTGAGGCGTTTTCATCCACATGAAGCCCATTGACTGCTTGCTGAAGACGCTGGTGCTGGCGTCGTCGCTGGGAATCGCGGTGACCGGGCTGGCCCAGGATACCACCACCATACCGCCGTCGAAGTCAGCGGTTGCGAACAAGAATATTCCGTCCGCGTCCGGCGCAAAGAAACCCGCAAAAGTGGAGGAGGAACCGGTTATTCCGGGGATCGTCATCCCCCGGACCAATGGCGGTTACCTCGGTCTCACGCTCGAAAACAGCAACTTCAAACTGTCTTTCTACGACGCAAAGAAGAAGCCGGCCAAGGCGGATGTCACCCGGGCCACGGCCCGCTGGCAGGCGCAGTACAAGATAGCCGACGAACGCGCGGTGTTGAATCCGACGTCGGACGGCATGGCCCTGGCCTCCAACAAATTCGTCCGTCCCCCTTACGTCTTCAAACTCTACCTCACACTTTTTAAGGAAGGTGGAGAAGGCGAGGAGACGACGGCGGAACCCTACCTGGTCGACTTCCGCATGTAGCGTCGGACGCATTCCCGCGCGTCGTTCGCTGACCGCCGCTGGGGACCGCGGACGGGCAGTTGACAGACCGCGGACTTCGCGAGACCGTGGGCGCCTTTTCCCACGGACCTGCTCCGGTTCCACCATGTCTGTCGCCACCTCCCATCCGCCGTTCGATTCCGTCGAGTCCGCCATTCAGGACATCGCCGCCGACCGGATGGTCATCGTGACGGACGACGAGGACCGCGAAAACGAGGGTGACCTGATCATGGCGGCGGCCGGGGTCACGCCGCAGTCCGTGGGCATGATGATCCGGTATTGCAGTGGGATTATCTGCGTGCCGACGGTGGAGACCCAGCTCAAGCGCCTCGGGCTCGGCCCGATGGTGGGCCACAACCGTGAGTCGCGGCGCACGGACTTCACAGTGAGCGTCGATGCCGCCGCGGGCATCAGCACGGGCATCAGCGCCGCCGACCGCACCCAGACCATCCGCATCCTTGCGGATCCGCTGGCCCGCCCCGAACAGCTGGTGCAGCCGGGTCATGTGTTCCCGCTGCGCGCGCGCCCTGGGGGGGTGCTGGAGCGCGCCGGGCATACCGAGGCGGCAGTCGACCTGGCCACCCTCGCCGGACTTTTCCCGGCCGGGGTGCTTTGTGAACTCGTGAATGATGACGGGGCCGTGCAGCGGCTGCCGGAGCTCGCCGAATTCAAGCGCAGATTCAGCCTGCGCATGATCTCGATCGCCCAGCTCATCGAATACCGTGTCAAACGCGAACACCTCGTCGACCTTGTCTGCACCAAGCCGTTTCCGACCGAGTTCGGCGATTTCGTTCTGCACGTTTTCCGCAGCACGCTGGACGGCCGCCAGCATCTTGCGCTGACCATGGGACCGCTGGACCCGGCGCCAACCCTCGTGCGGGTGCACAGCGAAAACCTGCTCAGCGACGTCTTTCACGCCCGCGGCATGGGGAGCGGTCGCGCGCTGGCCGCGTCGCTCGAGGTCATCGCCCGGGCGGGCCGGGGCGTCGTGCTTTACATGGAACCGGCGAACGCTGGCGAGGTGCTGCTGCGCCGCCTGAACGCGGCGCCGGGCGAGACGGTCTCGCCGATGAGCCTCCGCGACTACGGCACCGGCGCCCAGATCCTGCGCGCCCTCGGCCTGGGCCAGATTCGCCTGCTTTCCAACAGCAATCGAAAGGTGGTGGGTCTCGACGGCTATGGGCTGGAGATCGTAGAGCAGGTGGCGTTGTAAGGGTTTTGATGGCCGGTTTTCGATTGCCTATGCTGCGCCGTGCTTTGCACTCGTGGACCTCCAGATGACCCTCCGCCCACCCAGTTTGAAAAACGCCAGCCGGAAATTGGCAACCCGATGAGCCGGCATGCGCCCAGTTCGCGGCAAGTCAGCGGGACTGCCTTCACGGTCGGCATTGCCGCCGCGCGTTTTAATGAGCGGCTCGTCGACGCGCTGCTGCAGCAAGTCCAGGCCCACCTGCGCGCCGCCGGAGTGCGGGCGCGACGGGTTGTGCTGGTGCGCGTCCCGGGCTCGAACGAACTGCCGAGTGCAGTGCAAATGCTCTGTCGCCGTCACCATCCCGACGTTTGCATCGCCCTCGGCGTCATCATCCGCGGCGAAACGCGGCATTACGAACTGGTGGCCGACGCCGCCTCGCAGGGCTTGATGCGGGTCGCGCTCGAGGCGCGCATTCCAGTCATCAACGGCGTGATCGCCGCCGAAAACGGGCGGCAGGCCGCGGCCCGTTGCACCGGCCGCCTCCAGCGCGGTCCGGAATTCGCCCGGGCGGCGCTCGAGATGGCGGCCCTCGCCCGGAGACTTTCCTGATGAGCAAAATCCAATTCGCCCAGCGCCGGGACGGCCGCGTAGCCGGGTTGCAGTACCTCTACGCCTGGAGCCTGAACACCCCGGCCGACCTGGCTGAGGACCTGCGGGTGTTCTTTGAAGGCTTGGAGAAGCCGCGCGACGAGTATGCGTTCGGCGAGGAGCTGATCCATGGCGTGATCGAGCATCTCGACGAGATCGACGGGAAGATCCGGGTGCTCGCGAAGAACTGGGAGTTTGACCGCATTGCGAAGATTGATCTCGCGATCCTGCGCCTCGCGATCTTCGAGATGCTCTATCGCAAGGACATCCCGCCGGTCGTCTCGATCAACGAGGCCATCGACCTTTCCAAGCAATTCTCCAATGCCGATGCGAAACGGTTCATCAACGGCATCCTCGATCGGCTGAAGGACGATCTGGGCCGGGACGCCCGCAAAGCGACGGAATAAGCGACGGCGAAACCGCGGAAGCCGGTATGGCTCTACCCCGATTTCCTGACTTCCACATTGAATCGTCCTCACCGCTGAATGCTCTCCATCTTTCGCAAATTCAAAGGCGGCCTGGCCAAGACCGTCGAGGTCATCACCCAGAAAACCCACGCGCTCTTTGGCGGACGCAAGATCGACGCGGCGTCGCTCGGGGAACTGGAGGAGGCGCTGTACACGGCCGATTTCGGAGTCGCCACGACCACGGAGATTCTCGACGAGATCAAGCGCGCCCACCAGCAGGAGCAGGAACTCCGGGGCCAGGAGGCCGCCGCCATCGGCGCCGCCGTGCTCCGACGCGTGCTGACCGGGAGCGAGGGCCGGCTGGAGGAGGGGAGCGGCCGGACCGGCGGGTCGCCCAATCCGGAAGTTATCTGCCTGATCGGCGTCAACGGGTCCGGCAAGACGACCACCGCGGCCAAGGTCGCGTGGATGCTCAAGCAGGACGGCAAAGCGGTGACCGTCGCCGCGTGCGACACCTTTCGCGCGGCGGCCATCGAGCAACTTCGGACGTGGACGGAGCGGCTGGGGCTCGAACTGATCGCCAGTCACACCGGGGCCGACGCGGCCGCGGTGGCCTTTGACGCCTGGCAGGCCGCCAAGGCGCGCGGACGCGACTATGTCGTGATCGACACCGCCGGCCGGCTGCACACCAAGGACAACCTCATGGAAGAACTGGCCAAGATCCGCCGCGTGCTGCAGAAACACGATCCGGCGGCCCCGCAGCACTCTTGGCTGGTAATCGACGGCTCCCTGGGCGCCAACTCGATCGAGCAGGCGCGGGTCTTTCACAAGAGTTTCGGTCTTACCGGTCTGGTCGTGACGAAGCTTGATGGCACGTCGCGCGGCGGCGCGATTGTGGGCATCTGGCGCGAACTGAAGCTGCCGATCTTCTTCGTCGGTCTGGGCGAGCAAGCCGAGGACCTGCAGCCGTTCAGCGTCGACCATTACGTAAAGGCCGTCTTCGGACTGGACAGTTAAAACCCTTCCGCCGGAACGGCGGCGCGAAGCCGAATTTGTGACGCAATACGTTAGGAAAACGACCGGCGCGGGCGCGTTTCCCATTGTCAATTAATAGTTGACATGGTCAACGCAGACGGAGGCCCGGAGTTTCATGTCTTATTCCGTGCGATCATTTGGGCTGGGGTTCGGTGCGGCCAACGAGAAGCCGCTCGACGGACTTCGAGCTTTCCGGGCGGCTAGAAGGCGAAGGTGCAGCCGCCATAGAGGCCGCGGCGCTGGCCGAACTGCGGGGCGCCCACGCCGATGCCGGAGCCGTCGCGCAGTTCGTAGACCTCGTCGAAGACGTTCACCAGATCCAGGCGGGCGATGAGCTGCCGCCGGCCGGCGAGTGCAAAAATGTGCTGCACGCTGAGATTGACCGGATGGTACTCGGGCAGGTGGTCGGTGTTGGCAAAGCCGCGGCGCAGCCCGCTTCCGTAGAGAAAGTCAGCGGTGGCGGTGGTGCCTCCGGACCGGTAAGAGGCGCCGGCGGAAACGGTGAGCAGCTGGTCGTGGTCGAGGTGAACGTCATGCGTCCCGATATAGTCGAGTTCCTCCTGGCCGAACTGGAACTCGCCGGAGACGATATTCCGGCCGGTAGCGCGGCTGAGGGCGAGGTTGGCGTAGGCGGAGAAACCGTCCTGGGTATAGTTCGCGGCCAGCTCGACGCCTTGGATTTTCCCGTGCTGGTAGTTAAAGGGCGAGAAAATCAGCGCCTGCCCAAACTGGCCTTCATCGAGCAGGTCGGTGACGCGCTTGTCGTAGCCATCGAGGGTGGCGGTGAGCGCGGGCGTGAACTGGTGTGAGAGGCCGACGTCGAAGGAGTGAGCGCGCTCGGAGCGCACCGGTGATGCCGTGGTCACGGTGGGGGCATTCGTGGTTCCTGCGAACGGGGCGATGTCGGCGGCATTCACAAGTTCGAGGGACGGCGGGGTGAAGTAGCGCGCGTAGCCGGCATGCAGGCTGGTGGTGTCGGTCAACTGGTAGACGAGGTTCACGCGCGGGCTGAGTTGGCCCTCGGTGATGTAGGCTTGTGAGAGGTCGGCGCGCGCCCCGTAGTTGATTGTCAGGCCGGCCGCTGGTTTCCATTCGTCCTGCAGATAGATGCCGTAGAGCCGGCCCGGCTGGTGCTGGCTGCTCGCAATGTCGAATGGGGTGGTGGAGGTCTGGCTGCCGGCGGAATCAGCGGAGAACACGTCGGTGAAGGTGCGGGTGCTGGCGCGGTCGGCGGTCAGGAAGATCCCCCCGCGCAAGGTGTGCGTGGCCGCCGCGGACCATTTAAGGTCGGCCTCGATGCCACTGCCCGCCACGGCCCGGTGAACATCGCTGGCGACGCCATTGAAAATGAGATCGCCGACCCGGTCAGGGGTGAACTGCACCATGCTATACCGGCCGAACGCGGAGAGCTGCGCGCTGAAATTCCCGGCCGTCTTCTGGTAGGCAAGGATGGCATATTCGTTTACCTCGCGCTGGTTCTCGTCGAGATTGGCGGAATCGAAGCCGCTGACGCCCGCCAGCGTGAAGGCCGGCTGCTGCCTGGGGTTGTTGGGGATCTGGTATTGGTCGAAGGAGCCGTTAAGCATCAGGCTGAGCCGGCTGGTAGAGTCGACGACGTCCGAGAAATAGCCGAACACTTTGAGCTGGCGCGCGCGATCGTGCAGCGGATCACGGCTGGCGGTGGGCGGGTCGAGGCCAAGATCCGTGGTGTCAGCGCTGGCCGTGACGTAGGTGTTGAGCTTGTCCAGCGAACCGCTCGCCTCCGCGCTGGCGCGCAGCGTGCCAAAGCTGCCGCCATAAAGCGCGAGATCGCCGGCAGTTTCCGGGGTGCCGTTGCGGGTGTGGATGTCGACGACGCCGGCGGTACGGTAACCGTATTGCGCGGGCAGGGAGCCGGTGAGCACGGAGACGGTCTGAACGAAATGCGTGTCGAGCTCCTGGCCGAAACCGTTGATGCCTTCAGGGAGGAGAACGTCGTTGATGCGATACTGGAGATTGGCGTGTTCGCCGCGCAGGTGGATCTGGCCGAAGGAGTCCTGGGCCACGCCGGGCACGTGCAGGAGCACATCGTTGAAGCCGGCGTTCGCACCAACGGCCAGGGTATCGATCTGCATTTTGTCGATCTGGAAGGAGGTGGCTCCGAGACTCGGCACGATGTCCTCACGGGCTTTGTCGAGCTCGCCGGTTACGACGAAGGGCTGGAGGGCCACCGCGGTCTGGTTGACCGGGGCGTCGCCGGGAGGTTCGTCGCCGGGGAGCAGGGCGGCCGTGATGAGGAAAAGAGGCAGCAGAAAACGGGAAAACATGATGACACTGAGTCGAATTAAACGCTGACTGGCCCGGACCGGCAAATAGCGCCATGAGTCCGACAAGCAGGCGCCGGACGCAAGCATGCATCCGCGCGAAACCGTGATCAACTCAGCGCACGGGCGGCGCAAGAGCGGGGGGCAGCCAGTGGCCTGGTAGAGCGAGGTGCAACGCGGCCGGTGCGGCGGCTACCCGCGCAAGCAGGACCAGCAGCACCACCACCAGCGTGACTTCGACCGCTGCCGAGACCACCCCGTGCTGGTACAAAGTGATGACGCACTCGTGATCCGCTTCGCCGGCGGTGCCGTGCAGCCTGGCATGCAGCTCCGGGCTGGCGGCCAGAACCGTGAGCAGCAGGACGAGCGCGACACCCCCGGCGGCCAAAAGGCGGCGCAGGAACAGAGAGGAAACGCGCAGGTGTGGATCGGCAGCCGGCATAGAACGACCGGCCAGAACTGATGCACTGATCCGGCCGGACGGCAAGCGCGTCGGCCAGTTCGCAGGTTTCGCGCGCTGGTGCTTTCGGTGACGACAAAACCGGGTGGCTCTGCTAGGCAGGTGGCCGCAAACCATCTCCCTCGCGGCCCATGACTTCCCTCACGCTTCAACAACTCATCCCGGTGATCCAAACCGCGGTCGGACCGGTGATCCTGATTTCCGGGGTCGGCCTGCTGCTGCTGTCGATGACGAACCGCTTCGGCCGGGTCGTCGACCGGTCGCGCCTGCTCGCGCGGGAACTGCCGCAGGCCGGGACGCCGGAACGCGAGCAACTGGCGGTGCAACTTGGCATCCTCTACCGCCGCGCGAAGATCATCCGGCTGGCGATCATCCTCGCCACGACGAGCGTCCTGCTGGCCGGGCTGGTGATCATCTCGCTCTTTCTCGCGGCGCTGCTGCACCTGGAGGCGGCGCTGCTGGTGACCATCTGCTTCATTTTGTGCATGGCCTCGCTGATCGGATCGCTCGCCGTATTCCTGCTCGATCTCCAGGTGTCGCTCACCGCGCTGCGGGTGGAGCTCACCCAGGCGGGTTTCAATGGAGAATGAGGAGGCTAGGCTCTCAGCCGGGATCATGCAACTTGTAGGAAGCGAGCTTCGGCCTTCGCATGAAGCTACGGCCGACAGGTGCTCGCGACCTGTCCTCCGTCCTGTCCGCCTTAGGCTTGGCGGCGGCGGAAGACCCGGCGGAGGAGGACTGCAGGGCAGAATCGCCTGTCCCTCGACCCCGCTCGGGACCCTGACCTATTCGACTTCGCTCAGGGTCATCCTGAGCCTGTCGAACGGATGAGCCTGTCGAACGGGCAAGCAGGCTTCCTACAAGATTCACCGGATGATATGAGCGCCCGCGGCGACCGGCTAAAACTCGTAGAACGGCGTGCCCCCGCCCGGGCCGACGATGGAGAAATCGCAGCGCAGCGCGGCGCGGACGCCGGCACAGGCGGCCTCGACCGCGGCGGGACTGTTACACTCGCGGCTGAGGTGGGCGAGGAAGACGTGGCGCCAGCGGGGTGTGTCGACCGAAAGGAGCAGGTCCCGCGCGCTTTCGTTGGAGAGGTGGCCATGCCGGCCGCTGATGCGTTGCTTGACCGACCACGGTCGCTTCGAATCGTCCTTCAGCATCTGCGGACAATAGTTCGCCTCGACCACGAGCACGTCAGCCTCGCGGATGCGCTCCCGGATGTGCGCCGGGGCGTGGCCAAGGTCAGTCAGCCAGGCGAGGCGGCCCGCCGGCGTGAACAAATCATCCGCGCCATGGGTAAACACGAACGCCACGGGGTCGTGCGCATCATGAGGCACGGCGAAGCTCTCGACCTCGAGGTCACGATACCGAAAACGGGTGCCGGTCTCAAAGTACTGCCAGGCGGGCCGGTGTTTCAGGCCGGCCTGCACGGCGCGCGCCGTGGCGTGGTTCGCGAAAACCTTGATGTGCGGATGGTGCGACAGCCCGCTGATCCCGGCGGCGTGGTCGCCGTGCTCGTGGGTGAGGAAGATGGCGTCGATGCGGTCGAGCGATTCGCCCACGGCCGTCAGCAGCTGCCCGAGCCGGCGGGCCGAGAAGCCGGCATCGACGAGCACACGGGCGTGTTCCGTCTGCAGCAGGGCGCAATTGCCTTCGCTGCCACTGCCGAGGATGCAGAACCGCATGTTCATGGGGAATGACGATGCAATGCTCCGCCGGTCTGGCGAAGCAAGGGGTTTCTGTTCGCGGCCCCGCGGCCGGCGCGGCGGCCCGCCACCACGGGGCTCCCGCCATCTGTCCCCTCAGTCGTGCCGTTCATCCAAAATCAATGCAACTGGGCGTCCAATTGTAGTGTCTTGAGGGCGCGCAGTCCTCTCGTCGGGTCCCCGTGCCGTCCACCACGTTCTTTTCTGCAACCGGGTGAATTCTCTGCTTCGGCTCCCCTTGCTTGCATTGGGCGTCGGTTTTCGCCAGATCTTTCCGCCTCACTGACCAACCAACCATGACTTCTGACTCCGTTTCCCGTTCCGCCACCGCCCCCGTGGCCGTCGCCGCCCGCAAGAAATCCCGCCGGAAGTGGTGGATCATCCTCGCCATTGTGGTCGTGATCGGCCTGGTCGCCGCCGCGGTGGTCAAGAGCAAGCAGGCGGTCAAGCCGACCATGGTCACGACCGAAAAGGCCGTCATCCGGACCATCACGCATCTCGTGACCGCCACCGGAAAGGTGCAGCCGGAAATCGAGGTCGCGATCGCGCCGGAAGTTTCCGGCGAGATCATCGCCCTGCCCATGAAGGAAGGAGCAACGGTCAAGAAGGGCGACGTGATCATCCGCATCAAGCCTGACTTCTATGCCGCCGCCGTTGATCAACAGGATGCCGCCCTCGCCTCGGCCAAGGCCGCCAGCATCCTCGCCAAGGCAAATCAGGACAAGGCCGAGGAGGATTATCGGCGGGCGGACGACCTGTACCAAAAGAAGCTCATCTCGGATTCCGATTACACGGTCGCCAGAACCGGCAAGGACGTCGCCCGCGCCAACTACGAGGCGTCGCTCGCGGCGATTCGCCAGGTGCAGGGCGCGCTCAACCAGTACCGCGACCAGCTGAGCAAAACCACCATTTACGCGCCGATGGACGGCACCATCAGCGTGCTGAACAACGAGGAGGGCGAGCGGGTCGTCGGCACTGGCCAGTTCGCCGGCACCGAGGTGATGCGCATCGCCGATCTCAGCAAGATGGAGGTGCGCGTGAAGGTGAACGAGAACGACATCGTCAATGTGAAGATCGGCGACCACACCGCCATCTCGGTCGACGCATTTCCCGGCCGGAAGTTCGACGGCACCGTGAGCGAAATCAGCAGTTCGGCGCTGACCACGGGCACGGGCGGGGCCAGCAACAACCAGGCGGCGCTGGCCGCCTCCGCCTCCGACGAGGTCACCAATTTTCTGGTGCGCATTCGCATCACCGACAAGGAAGCCCGCCTGCGCCCCGGCATGAGCGGCACGGTCGACATCGAGACTGAGACCGTGAAGGACGTGGTCGCCGTGCCGATCCAGAGCGTCACCGTCCGGGCGGAGGGCGGCAAGACCAGCGAGGAACTTCAGGAGCAGCGGTCGAAGGAGGCCAAGGAGCGCTCCGGGAACGATCTGGAAGTCGTCAAGGAACGCCAGGAGGCCAAGCGCACGCTGGAGAAGCTGCAACGGGTGGTTTTCCTGAAGCAGGGCGACATCGTGAAAATGCGGCCGGTCGAGACCGGGGTCGCCGACAATTCCTACATCGAGGTCAAGAGTGGATTGAAGACGGGAGACGAAGTGGTGTCGGGCAGTTACGCCGCCATCAGCCGCACCCTCAAGGACGGAGCCAAGGTCCTGGTCGAGCCCAAGAAGAAGGAGGAGAAGAACTAGGCCAGTCCACCCGGTTGCCGCCGCATGATCGCCTCGAGAACCACCCCATCCGAACGCCCGCTGCCATGATTCCTCCGCCTGCACCCGCCGCAAGCACCCACCGGACCATCCGCCCGCGCGGCTCCCTGGTGATCGACATCAAGGAGGTCACCAAGCTGTACCGCATGGGTGCGGAGACCGTGCACGCCCTCCGGGGGGTCGCGCTCCAGGTCCACAGCAACGAATACCTGGCGATCATGGGTCCGTCCGGCAGCGGCAAGTCGACGCTGATGAACATGCTCGGCTGCCTCGATACGCCGACCAGCGGGCACTACCAGTTCAACGGAAGGGATGTCTCCAGCATGTCGGACGACGAGCTGGCCGCCATCCGCAACCGCGAGATCGGCTTCGTCTTTCAGACCTTCAACCTATTGCCCCGGTCGACCTCCCTGCACAACGTCGAGCTTCCCCTGATCTATGCGGGCTTGCCGCCCCACGAGCGGCGGGAACGCGCCCGGCAGGCGATGCAAAACGTCGGCCTGGGTGACCGCATGCTGCACAAGCCCAACGAGCTTTCGGGCGGCCAGCGCCAGCGGGTGGCGGTTGCGCGGGCCCTCGTCAATCATCCGTCGATCATTCTGGCCGACGAACCCACCGGCAACCTCGACTCCAAGACCGGGGAGGAGATCATGCAGCTGTTCGATCAACTCTACGAGCAGGGGAACACGATCATCGTCGTCACGCACGAAGAAGACATCGCCCGGCATGCCCGCCGAACCATCCGATTGCACGACGGTCTGATCGCCAGCGACCGGATGGCGGACGCCTGAGAACCCGCTGCCAACACTTCCTGCAATGAAATCTCCCGCTCGGTTCTTCTACGAATTCACGGAATCCATCCGGATCGCGTGGGCGCAGATCCGCGCGAACAAGACGCGTTCCGTGCTGACCGCGCTGGGCGTCATCATCGGCATTGTCGCAGTAACGCTCATGGGCGCCGCCATCAGCGGGATCGACCGGGGCTTCGAAAACAGTCTCGCGATGCTGGGCAACGACATCTTTTACGTCGAGAAATGGCCGTGGTTTGGCGCCGAGGACTGGTGGAACTACATCAACCGGCCAAGCATCAAGATCACGGATGCCGAGAAGCTGAACCGGATCATTGAGGATACGCCGAACTCCCTGCTCGAGGTCGCGGTGCCGCGCGCGGGACGGGGGTGCTCGGTCAAATACGGCGATGGACGGGTGGATGGCATCTTTGCCTTCGGCACGAGCGCGGACTATGCGCGCATCACGAACGTCGATTATTCGGAAGGCCGGTTGTTCAACGAAGTCGAAGCCAATAGCGGTCGCGCGGTGTGTGTCTTAGGCTTTACGGTCGCCGAGGCGCTGTTTCCCCACGATTCCTCGCTCGGACATACGGTGATCGTCGACGGCCATCCCTGCCAGGTAATCGGGGTTTTCGCGAAGCAGGGCGAGTTCCTGGGACTCTTCAGTTTCGACAGTCAGCTGGTCATGCCCATCAACGCGTTCACCAAGATGTTCGGCTCCCGGCGCGGGGCGCAGTTGCAGGTGAAAATGAAGGACATATTGCAGATGAGCGCGGCGAAGGACCAACTGATCGGAGCCATGCGAAGGGTGCGCGGTCAGTTGCCCGGAGAGCGCGACAATTTCACCGTCAACGAACAGCAGGCGTTCAAGGCGCAGCTGGACCCAGCGAGATTCGCCATCTTCGCCGCCGGCCTGATCGTCACCAGCCTGTCGCTCTTCGTCGGCGCGATTGGCATCATGAACATCACCTTTGTCAGCGTGAAGGAACGCACCAAGGAGATCGGCACGCGCAAGGCCATCGGGGCCCGGCGCCGGACCATTCTCCTGCAGTTCCTGATCGAGGCGGTGTCCATCTGCCTGATCGGCGGAACGGTCGGCATGGGGGTCGCGTATTCCCTTTTCCTCGGCATCCATACCCAGATGCCCAGCTTCCCGGCTGAATTCTCTCCCGGCCTGGTGTTTGTCGGCATGCTCGTGTCGGTGGCCACCGGCATCGCCTCGGGAATCGTGCCGGCGTGGGGCGCCTCGCGCCTCGACCCGGTGGTCGCGCTCCGCTACGAGTAACCGTATCGCTGGCCCTTTTTCCATGCCTCTCGTCGAGATTCTCCGCATTGCCTTCGCCTCGATCGGCGTAAACAAGCTCCGTTCGGCGCTCACGATGCTGGGCATCACCATCGGCGTGTTTTCAGTCATCGGAGTCATGACCACGATTTCGGCCCTGCGCGGCTCCATTGAAAATGGGCTCAGTTTCCTCGGCTCGAACACGTTCCAGTTCAGCAAGTGGCCCTTTGGCGGCGGCGGAGGAGGACCGGACCACCGCAAATATGAAATGCGTCGCAATATCACCCTGGCCCAGGCGCTGCGCTACACGCAGCTCATGGAGGGCACAACCGACGTGGTCTGCCTGAAGGTGTTCCATTATAGCGCGGCCCAGGCGGTGTACAATGCGCGGAAGACGACCCCCGATGTCAACTTCGGCGGCACCAACGAGTATTTTCTCAACGCGAACCAGTACAGCATCGAGCTCGGGCGCAATTTCCAGGCCGACGATATCGAGCTCGCCCGGCCGGTGGTGATCATCGGCCAGGACATCGTCAAAAAGCTCTTTCCGTCGGAGAACCCCTTGGGCAAGACGATCAAGCTGAAGGAGCGGACCTATATGGTGATCGGCACCTATGTGGAGAAGGGAACCACGTTTGGCCAGAGCAGCGACAATATCGCGATGATTCCCATCACCCGATTCTTCAGCGACATGGGCGCGGAGACATACACCGTCAATATTGCGACCGAGGCGCCTTCCCATCTGCTTTACAATGAAACGATGGACAAAGGCGTGACCGCGATGCGCGTCGTGCGCGGTCTGCAGGCGGAGGCGGAGAACGACTTCGAGGTCTATTCCAACGACTCCATCCTGGGCGCCTTTGGCAAGGTTGCCGATATGATTTCGAGCGGGTCGTTTGTCATCAGCGGCATCGCGCTGCTCGCCGCCGGCGTGGGCATCATGAACATCATG
>PMBT01000005.1 GCA_003153035.1 Opitutia bacterium | reverse complement strand
GCGCGTTTATGCGAAGCGACGGATTATGGGAACTGGACCACGGCGCGGCGCACCCGTAGGGCGTAAACAGCGGTCCAGGGCCGCTGGATACTTCACATAATTTCGCAAGGGCAGGCGGCAGCGGATGAAGGTGGTTGCGTATGCAATCCCATCATTCAACTGACGTCGGCCTCGCGGCCGATCTGGAGACGATCAACGGGCGCTTCCGCAGCTTCATGCTGGAGCGCAGGTATGCCGAGTGCACGACCCACCGCTACCAGCGGATGCTGGTGGACTACGCTCATTGGCTGGCTGTTCGCGGGCGGCAGCTCACCGAGCTGCAGTTCAAGGACGTTCCACACATTGTCCGCTATCACTCGGTGGGCCGATGCCCGACCTGCAGAGAGGAACGCCGGGCTGGCCTCAACGTCTGGCTTCAGTTCATCGGCCGCGTTCGGGCGGTGGATACGCCACCACCATGGCAAGGATGGCTCGATGACCACCTGCGTTTCCTTGCAGACCACAAGGGCCACGTTGCCGCGACGCTGGAGACGCACCGGTTGGTGGTCAGCGGCTATCTCGCCTGGCAGTTCGGACGGCGGTCGGCCGACTGGTCGCGTGTTAGCCCTCGGGACATCATCGCCTACACCCGAGCGCTGGCTGCCGGTGGCTTGCGGCGTACCACACTCAAGAGCCGCCTCTCTTCTTTTCGCCAGTTCCTTCGCTTCCTTGTGATCCGCGGCGTCGGCAGCCCGGCGCTGGTTGAGGCGGTGCCGAGCGTCTCGACGCATGGCCAGTCGCCAGCGCGCCCGACCGTGTTGACCGAGGAGCAGCGACGGAGGTTGCTCCGATCGTTCCCTCGCTGCACTCCGGTCGGTCGGCGCAACTACGCGATGACGATCTGTATGATCGACCTTGGGTTGAGGATCTCCGAGGTCGTCGCGCTCCGGCTGGACAGCGTGGACGAGAAGGAACACCTGCTCACAGTCCCCGCCGTTAAAACTGGTCGTGGCCGGACGCTACCGCTACCGCGACGGGTCGAGGCGGCGCTGGTCTCCTACATTCAAAAGGGACGGCCGAAGAGCGACTGCGCCCAACTATTCCTTTCCGACCCGATGCGCCGCGGCACCGCGCTCTCAGTCGGCGCCGCTCGTCAGCATGTGATCCGCGCGTTCCGCCAATGCGGTTTCCCGGTGAGCTGGGGCGGCGTGCACCGTCTGCGCCACACCTTCGCCTCGCGCCTGCATTCACACGGCGCCGACCTGAAGCAGATCGCCGACCTATTGGGACACCGCGAGATCGAGACGACCAACCTCTACGCCCAAGTCGATGTCCGTGATCTGCGCGCCCTCGTGCAGCCCTGGCCCCTCGCGTCATGAGAGCCCATCCCATGCAGCAATTGGTGGCGCGCTATCTCGCTCACCGCCGGCAGCTCGGCTACGAGCTGGTCAGCACCAGTATTCTTTTGCGCTCGTTCGCGCGCTTCGCGGACCGGGATGCTCCCGGGCAGCCGCTCACCATCGACCTCGGCTACCGTTGGGCACTGGCTCCCGCCCATCTCAGCCTACAGTATCGCCAAAGCCGACTCGGTGCCCTCCGTGGCCTGGCTCGCTACGCCATTCTGTTCGACCCTCGGACCGAGGTGATGCCCAAGGCCCAGTTCGGCTCGAGCGCACTCCGTCGCCCCACACCGCATGTCTACACCCTCGCTCAGGTCCGCTGGCTCATGCGCGATGCCGCGCTGCTGGAGCCGAGTTGGTCGCCGCTGCGCGCGCTGACAATGCGGACGGTGATCGGGCTGTTGTGGTGCACCGGGCTTCGCATCGGCGAGGCCGTGCGGATTCTGGACCGGGACTTTGACGCCCGAGCTGCGACGCTGCGCATCGCAACCTGCAAGTTCAGCCCAGAGCGGATCATTCCGATCCATCCGTCAGTCGTCCGGGCGCTCCAGCGCTACCAGCGGGAGCGACTCCAGCGCTACCCACGCAGCCAACACCTCTTCGTCAGCCACAGCGGCCAAGGCGGTCTCAGCCTCCGCACCACCATCGAGTTCTATTTCCGATGGCTCGCTTCGCCGCTGCGCCCGAAGGGCAGCCTGGAGTCGGTGCGGTTGCACGATTTCCGGCACACGTTCGCGACCCACTGGGTCGCGCGATGGAGCCGGCAATCGGCCCCGCTGCCACATCATCTCGTGCTGCTCACCCGTTATCTCGGGCACCACAAGTTCAGCGACACCTACTGGTATNNCCTCGATCTTTTTCACTCTCACCCAGCAGTTCTTCGGCTCGCTGCGCACCCAGCGTAATCTGAGCCCTCACACGCTCGCCGCCTATCGCGATACCTTCCGCCTGCTCCTTCGCTTTCTCGCTGACCAGGAGCATATCGCCATTGACCAACTGACCCTCGACATGCTCACGCCGGAGGCGGTCCTCGCGTTCCTGGAGCATCTGGAGCAAGGACGAGGTAACACGATCCGCACCCGCAACGCGCGGCTCGCGGCGATCCACGCCTTCGCCCGCTTTGCGGTCGCCCAAAAGGCGCCCGACTTCCTAGAAGCGGGGCAGCGCGTCCTCGCGATCCCCTGCAAACGCACGGTGAAGCCGGTGCTCGGCTTCATGAGTCGCGTGGAGGTCGATGCCGTCCTCTCCGCTACCGATCAGTCCACCTCCGTTGGTCGGCGCGACCATCTGCTCTTCACGCTGCTCTACAACACTGGCGGGCGTATTTCAGAGGTCCTCCGGCTGCAACCCTGCGAGGTCAACCACCGCACCGTCCGGCTGCACGGCAAGGGACGCAAGGAGCGCGACGTGCCGATCTGGCCGGCAACACAGCGGGAGATTCAGGACTGGTGCCGCACCAGCAAAATTGGTCCGACCCAGTACCTCTTCGCCAACCGACACGGCGCGCCGATCACCCGCAAGGCTGCCGCCCTGAGATTAAGTGCTGCTCTCCGCGCTGCCGCGAAGACGTGTCCCACGTTGCGGGGTCGCAAAATCACCCTCCATACCTTCCGGCACACCACCGCCATGCACCTGCTCCAAGCTGGCGTGGCTCTGCCGATCATCGCCCTGTGGCTCGGTCACGAGCAACCGGTAACGACGCATGGCTACGTGGAGGCGGACTTAAAAATGAAGCAACGCTGTCTCGATACGCTCGAACGGCTGCCGGCCGCCCGCCGGTTATCCCCGGCACGCTCCCACCTGATGACCTTCCTCGAAGCCCTGTAATTATGGGAAGCGCTGACCCTGCCGTCCTGGTCTACCACGGTCGAGACCCACCAGCGGAGCTCCCGGCCACTTCCCATAATCCGGCACTTCACATAAACGCGC
>PMBT01000081.1:11539-26135 GCA_003153035.1 Opitutia bacterium | reverse complement strand
ATGGCAGAGTCGTGGATTCCGCGCATGCCGAGAGTGTAGATATTCTCGAAGCGGCTGTTTTCCCTCACGCGGGTTTCCCAATACTTCAACACACCGCGTGGATTTGTCAGATAGTTGTAGCGTTCGGGCAGGGCGGTCCATTCGGTCACATTGTCGCGCAGCATGGGTTCGGCGTGCGACGAGCCCATGACGATGCCAAAGTCGTCCGCGACGATTTTGTTTTGCGGATAAAGATTGAATGCCTTGGTGCAGGCGTGCATGGCTGGCCAGAGGGTGTTCGCCTTGAGCCGCAGCAGGAGCTCGAAGATCCGGGCATAGGTCTTGGGCCCGATGTCGCCGGTCTCGGGATCGAAGGTTTTTGCCGCCCACGGCTGCAGGCCCCAGTCCTCATCATTGAGGAAGATCCCGCGGTATTTGACTGACGGCGGACCCTGCTTGTGCGCACCGGCCCGGATGGCCAGCGCAGCGCGCTTCTTTACCGGCACATCCGCCCACCAATACCACGGGGAGACTCCGATGGATTCCGACAATTCGTAGATTCCGTAGATCGCGCCCCGGCGGTCGCTGCCCGCGATCACGAGAGCTTTGTCCACCTTGGGCATTGGATCGGTCACGGTCTGCACGACGTAACTCTCCCATTCGCCGCGCACCCCGGTGACATCAAGCTTCCCGGTGGCTGCCAACCCATCGATGAGTTTGCTCTGACCGAGCACGCCGATGACCACGATGGAGCCGCGCCGGTCGCCGGCCGCCTGGCTCACCGGCAGTCTGACCCCGGTGACCCGCTCGACGTCCACCGCCAGATCTCCCGCCGCGCGCTGGACGGATTTGTGAATGCCGGGCTCGAGGCAGATCGTTGCGGCCCGACCGGCTCCAGCCATGAGAAAATCCCGCCCGCCCGGCGTGTCCGCCAGCAAATCGGCAGCCCTTGAAGTATGGCCATCGGCCAGCACCGCGATGGCCAGAATTGCCGGCAGGAGATGCCGGCCGGAGAATCGGGTAAGAAGCCTCATCCGGGACCGACCATGGTCCATCGGGTTGCGTGGGACGCGAGGGAAAACTCAGCGGCTTTGGGACGGTGCTCGGATCATATGCTTGGCAACTGAACCCAGGTTGACCTCTTGATTTCCAACACGGGTCGTTTCGGCCACGACAGACAAAGTCGAAACCCCTCTATCAGTTTCTGAGGTCGGTGCCGGAGCGGCCGGAGAAAGACATCAGAACCTCGATCCGCGGGCGACCAGCAGACAAAAACGAAGATAAGGGCGGTCCGAGGATGCAGACTAGCCGCAGCCATGCCCGGAGGCTCAGACGATTCAGCGCTGGTGCCGAGTTAAGCGGCACATTGCGCGCACACTTGTGACCAACGGGGGAGTTCACAGGCGCTTAGCGCAGTGCTGGCGAGCGGAATGGATAACGGTTGCCCGGCTAGGCTCTCGTACGAAATCCGCCCACTAGGTAAACGATCAGGCAGATCAACAGAACTAGGCCCAGACCTCCGCCACCGATGACGGGCCCTCCAAAGTAAAAACCGCCACCGCCGAACAAGAGAAGGAGAACAATCACGAGGAGCAGTAGATTCATAACCGCAAGATAGCACTCCGTGGCAACCTGCGGTATGGGGCCTTCACCCACCAGACCGTCTTCGTTTGGCAACCCAGACGGAATCCATTTAGTCAAAACTGCTGGCGCAAGAGCCCGGCGACCGCATCGAACATCTTCCCCAGCGTCGACCGATTTCTGAAATCCGCCCGCGTCATTCGCCGCGAGACACTCTTGTCGCTCTCGAAAACGGTGACCTGCTCCGCCGCGAAGGCCGCATCGTAAATGTTCAGGTTAGCCTCGTCGTTCAACCGGAAGGACCGATTGTCGAAATTCGTCGAGCCGACCGACACCCAGACGTCATCCACGATGAGCACCTTGCAGTGATAGAGCGACGGTTGGTATTCGTAGATGAGCACGCCGGCGTCGAGCAACGCCGCCCACCGCGACCGGCTGGCGCCCTGAACGATTTCCGAGTCCGTGTTGGGGCCGGGCACGATGATTTCAATTGTCACGCCGCGTTTCCGCGCCGTGACGAGCGTGTCAATCGCCAGGTCGTCCGGCACAAAATAGGCCGCCTGCAGACGGATGCTCTTCGTGGCCGACGCGATGGACAGCAGATACATGAGGCGGACGCTTTCGCTCCCCTCGTCGCGGGAGCTCTTGAACACCTGCGCGCGCGACCGGCCGATTTGCGGGAGTTCAGGATAATAGGCATCGCCAAAAAGCACCTGGGCGTGGGTCTTCATCCAGTTATCGCCAAATGCCGCCTGCATCTGCGCGACCGCTGGGCCTTCGATTTTGTAATGGGAGTCGCGCCAGTGATCCTTCGCGCTGCCGTTGCCGGCCCACACGTCGGCGATGCCGACTCCGCCCGTAAATCCGATCCGGCCGTCCACCACCAGCAGCTTGCGATGGGTGCGATTATTCAGGCGGGACAGATTATACCAGCGCAGCGGATGGTACCGCTCGACCTGGACGCCTGCGGCCTTCATGGCGGTCAGAAATTTCCCATCGATCTTGTCGGCGCCCAGCCAGTCGAGCAGCACATGGACCTTCACCCCGGCTTGCGCCCGCTCGCACAAGGCATCCGAGAATTGCTGGCCGATATCGCCCGACCAATAGATGTAGGTTTCAAACGCGATCGATTCCTGAGCGCCGCGAATCGCCTCGAGCATGGCCGGNNAATATTTGATCGCCGTTTTGCAGCGCGATCACTCGGTTGCCGGGCAGGACCGCGGGGCCGAGCAGTTGGCCCATGCTGCGCAGGAACTGCGGATCCTCGACGGAAAATCGGTGCGTCAGTTCATAACGGATTTGCCTCTCTCCACGCCCGGGAATACCGCTGCACGAAACAAGAAGGCTGGCGGCGAGTCCGATGAAGAAGGCGGACAGCCAGTGTCCTCGGAGTGTCCGCGCTCCGGTTTTCGTACCGTGGCATGCGGCGCTGACACCTCTCGCGCCCGCGGGGACTGCCGGGCGGAAGACGGTGGCGCCGATCGAAGCAACCGGATCGCGAAATTCCTCCCGAAAGGCGGGATTGGCGGGTTTGATGAGTGTTGGGATTGTCGGCTGCATAGGAGAGCCGGTCGGTCGATCCGTTCGCGGCCCGTCACGTGGATGGCGCCCTTGGCGACGGGGAATGTGTGACCTGATTCGACAGTGTTAGCGGGCCTTGTCCTTTTTCAATTTCGTTGTGCGAAAGCCGGACGATATCATCAGAGCAGTTTCCCCGCGGGAGGTGAATCTGTACAAAGATACGCGGCGGCGCCGCCTAGGGACATGGGGTGTTAACCGGGGCCAAGGGCCGACACGGCTCCCTTGTCAAAAGGTCAGAATTGCTCCGCTGGCGAACACCGGCCGCAAAGCGGGCGGAGCAACGGTCGTCGCCGGGCGGAATCGGCTCCACCGGTTGGCTTTCGCCGCCCACAACTGAAAAGCCGGACTCGTCAGTGCCCCAGCGTGGATGAAGTCAGCAAGATTGGTGATGCTGGTGAAAACGCGGTGCGACTCTCTTTCGCCGCAAATCGCGATGCCAAACTCTTCTTCGACGCAGATGGCGAGTTCGAGCTCGTCAAGGGAGTCGAGGCAGAGGCGGCTGCCCATTAGCGGCTCGTCGGCGGCAATGCTATCCGGGTCGAGTACGTCGAGCCTCAGGATGCGGGCGACCAGATTCCTCAGGTGCAAGAGCAGCAGGTCGTGATCAAGGCGGCGGTTTCTCACTCTGCGACTCTATCACCTAAGGCGGACGACCGTCATGGGGTATAACCCACCGCTGGCTGATCAATATGCTGCGGAGATTTCGCGGAGCATCATGGTATCATTCTAAAGCAATTCTCTGTTGGTAGGGTAAGACCCCGTGGCGGCGGAGCGGTCCGTCGGGTATGGTCGGGCGGGAAAGGCAGCCGCTGTTTCCACCCTGGAAACGCGATGATCGCGGCGGGCTCAGGCCGGCACGACGGTTGCGTCTCTCGATATCGGGAAAGGCTTATCATGTTAGGAATTATCTTGCTGGTCATGCTGTTTCTTCTGCTCCTCGGCGCGCTCCCCACCTGGCCGCACAGCCGTAGCTGGGGCTATTATCCAAGCAGCGGGCTCGGGCTGATCGCGGTCATCGTTCTGATCGTGCTTTTGCTCCGCTGAATTCCCGCGCGCCGAGGCCGCGCCACGCCGGGTTGCCAATGATTCCGGCCGACGCCGGGATGCATTTGCACACCATTGGCTATTTCTGTCCGGGACTCCTCTTACGGCCGAAACCTATCCTCTGCTATTCAAGATTGATCGACCAGCCATGAATACATCTCGACGAAATCAAATCGATGGTCACGGGGAAGAAATCGACGGCGTTGGCAAGGCCCAGCTGCAACAGAACGCAAAGGATCTGGCCCAGCAGGATGGGCGGGCCGAGGCGAGGGATTCTGACCGCGAGGTCGCGCTTCGCGAGTTGACCGGACCCGGGGGGGATTCACCACCGGAAGTTCCGGCAGGTGCGGAGGGCGTGGTCACCTGGGATGAGAGCCCGGAAGCGAGCGGGCACCTTATGCAGGAGATCCCAGCCGAGGACGAAGCGGACGTTGCCGCCGAGCTGGCCGGGGAGGGCGAGGGAGAAGCCGAGCAGGACCTCCGCCGGGCCGTAAATGCGGAAACCCATCCGCACCACAAGCCACTTCAATCTGGCTAGGAGCGTGTCGGACTTGCGTCTCGCCAGGTTCCTATAGCGGCTCGGAGCCCCCGAGTTCCGACGGGCAGCTAGCCGTTGTTTGAAGATTGGGTGTGTCCAACGCGGGTCTTAACCGCGCGGTTGATGCCGCGAATCGCGCCGAAGACCAGCGGGCCCCAGCGCACCAGCGTTCGCAGGATTTTGCGGCGGGGGAAAACGAACCGCTGGACGAGGAGGCCCGCTGGCACGGCTGCGAACTGCGCGAGCGGCGAGAGCCGCCGCCAGAATGCGAGCGCCCGGTCCAGCCACCCCAAGGGCTGCGCCACCCGGGCCGCGGCCGCTGCGCATTGCGTGCGATGCAGGGCGATGTCCCGCCGCAGCGCCACCTTGCGGGCGGCGAGCCGGGTCATCTCTCGGTCCGGATACATGCGCGGTCTTCCCCGATTTCGTGCAAGGTGGCGGCGAATGGGTTCGGCTGGCGCGCGAGGTAGCGGCGAAAAGCGACAATGATCACCGTGAGGGCCCCGGCGTATAGTGCCGTCAGCCCGCCGAGCACGGCGACGCGGGCGGTTTCCCAGAAGAGATACACGAGGGTAAGGCTGGCGAATGTGATTGTCAGCATCCCCGCGAAGACGGCCGCGCTGATCCAGACGAACGTCCGGATCAGGCGGAATTTCTCCTCCTGCACTTCGATTGAGACGAGCTTCAGGCGATCCTGCACGACCGCCAGCAACCCGTCACCGAGCGACCGTAGCGAACCCACGAAACCCGCGGGACCATGGGTGGCCGTATCCATGGAGCGACCGGGCTATTTACTGCGGCGGCCGAGGAGCACCCCGACGAGGAGGCCGACGCCGGCCGCGATGGCCAGCGATTGGTAGGGATTTGCGCGGATGGTCTCATCGGTGTATTTGGCACCAGCGATGACCTTCTTCCGTGCTCCGGTATAAACATCAGCAAAGCGTTCCTGTGCGGCGAGGAACCGCGAGCGCAATGATTCGATGGCCTCGGCGGTATGTTCTGAAAGGGAGTCACCCATCATCGTTTCCGCCTCGGCGACGAGGGCTTGAAGTTCGGTGAGGATTTCCTTGGGTGTGCGGGCGGTCTCTGTGTTGTTTTTCATGGATTGAGGATTTTGATTAGTTGTGACGGATGGAACATGGGTTGAGCCGGGTGCAGGCTTCGGTTCAGGCCGCCGGTTTCGCGCCGCGCACCAGCGAAAAGACGAATAGCACGAGGAAGATGAAGAAGCACACCCTCGCGATCATGGCGGCGGTACCCGCAATGACACCAAAGCCGAGTGTGCCTGCGATCAGCGCGATGATCAGGAAGAGGAGGGTATAGCCGAGCATGGGGAGAGGTTGTCAGGCGGATTTGGATCCGCGCAGCATTCCCACGAGTCCGACCACGGTCGCGGCCGTGCCGCCGATGAGCAACCAGATGGTCTTATCCGTGGGGTTACCCGTGAAGAAGCGCGAGAAGCTCGAGCTGATGGAGTCCGAGGCGTTGATCCCATAGACGATCAGGGCGATACCTCCGACCAGGAGGACGAGTGAGATGATTTTGTTCATGATGGAAGAGCGGGTCGCGGACGATGAGTTCCCAGCAGGTGAAGCTACGCCTGGCAGCGCGCCGACGATATGGGGTCTTACCCGACTGCGGCGGACGAACCTCGCGCGTTCGCTGCGCGGTGTGGCGCAACTGCAGTCGGGTAAGACCCCATACGTGAACGGAGTCCCCGGGTGTACCGTGGAGTCTCAGGATTCCACGGACTCGGATGTCTGATGATTGGAACGCGGAAGACGGCAGGGTCGTCGCTGCGGAACACCGTCTCTCTCCGCACCGCGCCTCTCCTCAACCATCAGCTCAACCTATCGGGTCTATGAAATTACACTACCTGCTCATCTCATCGCTCATCGCGACCACTTCAGTCGCTCTGTTCGCGTCCAGCACCGACAGCAAAATCGAGGACGCCGCCAAGGCCTCCTATAACTACCGCACCGTTCTTCAGGACAAGGTGACGATCAAAGCCAACGATGGCATCGTCACGCTCACCGGCGTCGTCGCCGACAAGGAAATGAAATCCATCGCCGAAGACACGGTGGCCAACCTCCCGGGAGTCCTGCGTGTGGACAATCAGATCACGCTCGATCCGGCGCTGAAGGAACACTCCGACGCTTGGATCGCGCTGAAGCTCCATACCCAGTTGCTCGTTCGGTCCAATGTGAGCAACGCCAATACCACGATTAATGTGAAGGACGGTGTCGTGACCCTGACCGGCACAGCCACCAGCGCTGCGCAAAAAGATCTTACCGGGTTTTACGCCAAGGAGATTGATTGGGTGAAATCGGTCAAGAACGACATCGTGGTCATTGAGAAGCCCGCCACGGTTGAGACGGTCGGAGAGAAGATCGATGACGCCTCCATCACCACCCAGGTCAAATACGCGCTCTTGAGCCACAAATCCACGAGCGCGCTCAAGACCAAGGTCACCACCACTGACGGCGTTGTCGTGATCACGGGCGAAGCAGCCAACGACGCGGAAAAGTCGCTCGTCGGAAAGCTCGCGGAGAGCATCCGCGGGGTCAAATCCGTGGACAATAACATGACGGTGAAGATCTGATTCATTGTGCGTCATTTCGATGCGCCCAGCCATCGGCAGACCGATGAACTGGAAACGCAACGAACGGTCAGAATCTAACAAGACCGGAGCCAACTTGGCTCCGGTCTTTGCCGTTGTGGGGTTTGACGCGGTGGCACCGCGAAATTTTCTGGCCGCCCAGCGGCGGATGTTCGCGAAGCAGGCAGCCCTCCGGCACCGCCAACCACGGCCGCCATCACGTTTCGCGCGCACGCAATCGTAGCTGTACCCTCCGTCATTAGGCCTTGCGTATGGCACGGAGAAGGCGAGGGGGGCGCTTGGCGCGCCTGCGCCGGTGACCTGGGGTTTCGCTCAGCAGGAGCCTCGCCCCTGCACCCGCCCGCGACGCATGAGAATCTGGGCCGTAATCTAGAGCTCGCGCCATCAGGGCGAGCGCAGCTTCCGCCGCGGCAAGGAAGCGATGGGCTGCGATCAACGGAGGCATGACGGGGAACGGCTTCCGGCAGCGTGATTGAGAACCGTTGGTTCCGACTGAGAATGCCGTCCATACCCACCGAGGACGGAACCCTCAGGAAGCTGGCCTGCACGTCGGCGAACTCTTAAACGAGAGCAGATTGCCTCAATATGCGGTCTGCCCAGGAGAACGTATCGGCGGCAGGCTCAACTGCCGTTATCGCGACCCTGCGTGAGCATCATTTGAGATAACGGACATCCCGGTCCGGGAAGGGGAGAAGCGAGTTTCGCGGGAATTTTACCACAAGCGAACTTCCCAAAGCGGTGGCAGGGCCGATTGAATGCTGCCGGCAACTGCTGGCCCGAATCCTGCTGCAATCGCGCGCCGACAGTCCAGTGCCTTCACCGCCATGAAAAAACTTATCGGTTCGCTGCTCGCCATGCTGGTCGTGGCCTCTGCCTGGGGAGCCGATACCGTGATTTATGCCGAGGACCCCCGTATCGACTTCATCCTCATGAAGCTCCGGGCGGCCGGCACGGGCAAACCCCTGCGCGAGATCGCTTCTGAGGAGTTCCGCAGCGAGCTCAGCATTCCTGACGGCCGGGTCGGCCGGAAACGCCTCGCACCCTTCGTCGACGATTTTGACGCCCAGGCGGAAGCCGTGGATCCGGCGGCGGTCACCGTACGCCGCCATGTCAAGCTGGCCATCGACCACTACGATAAGGAAGCCGGACGATTTGTCTTCCGGAATGCCACCGACGGCGTGGAATTGAACGAGGAGATCGACTATTGCGCACTCTTCCCCGAATCCTTCACCGGCCGGCGACCGACGGCGTCCAGCGAAGCCAACCTGGGTCTGACCGTCAACGGTCAGACCTTCTCGTTCATGTTTCCGATTGCCCGGGAGCTGGCGCAGAAGTGGATGCATTACTTTGACGAATCCGGCCTGCGGCGGGTCGGCACCATGCGATATTTCGAGGCGGATTTCGACTACCGCCTGGTCGGGTATAAGCACGACGGGGCAGGGTCCGACAGGTTCCTGGCCGAAATGCGCCGGATGGTGCTGATCGACCCGGTGGTGAGTCAGGTTATCCTGGCGATCGACTGGGAGGGTGGCGCCCTCCAGGATATCGCCGACTCGATGCCCGATGATTACAGTGCGGCCGAGCAGCAGGCCCGCAGCGCGATTCCGAAGCAGCATAAGCACAACGTGCCGATTCCGGGACCGATCGGATGAGCAGGCGCGGGCCAGAGCGCCGCGCAACCCGAGCCGCCGGCATCAGGCCGCGAAGCCAAACCGGTCTTTAATCTCGGCCGCGTCGAGCGCGAGTGATTCCCGCAAGAGCTCCGAAGCGATTCTCTCGGCTGCCACCTTGAGCATCCGGTCAAACTGGTGGCTCGTCATGACGATGCCGTCGTGGCGGATCGCGGTGATCCGGCACCGCGCCCCCAGGAGATGCATCAGGAAATCCTCCACCTCGATCGGATCGTCGGTAAGATGCGTGAAGACCCGGCTGCTGTGTTGGGGAAATGCAATATAGTCGATGGCGAATTTATTGAGCATGGTTTTTCCAGCGTTGATTGGTGGGGACGTTGGCTGTGCAGATGATTCGTGCGCGACGGCTTTCATGGCATTAAGGACGGAGGCACTTGCGGAAGCGCGTAAAAATCCCGCGCCTTCGCGAGAAGTTGGGCGTCGGTGAGGTGGTGCTCGTCGATGATGAGCGAACCGGCGATCCGCCGGGCGAGCTCCGGATGATGGATCTTCAGCCACGCGCCGAACTGATCCATCTCGTTGGCCGTGCCGCTTCCACTGCCGAAGATCAAGATCTGGCCGGCGTCCTTCAAGGCTACGGCAACGGGTCCGAAGAAACTCTGGGGTGCCGGCTTTTCGCGGCCTCGCGAGAAGTTGTCGATACTGTGCGTGTGGCTGATGGCGGCCTCCGTCTGGTCGGGACGGATCTGTTCTGCGACCGACCCGGGGAGCTCCGACCGGAAAATGCGGGCTTCATGGTGATCGATTACCACCAGCCAGCGGGCTGCCTGGTCCTTCCCCCCGGGCACGGTTTCCTCGGAGCGCTCACGGGGATTGCGGGTTTTCATGAATTCGTTGGTTCCGGTGACTCTACTTCCGGCCGGCGACAACCTGCGCCACGTCGTTGGTCGTGGTTTGCCGGATATCTTCCTTGGTGAGTTTCACGAAGACGGTGGAATCTTCGTAGCTGATCCGGTCGATGTTTTCGGGAAGGATGAGGATCTTCTTGTCCGCATACCAGTGGCCCGTTTCGACGACCAGTTCGCGAATCGCCCAGTTTCTGCCGTCCACCATGAAGCTGCTGACGGAGCCAATCGGTCCGTCGGTGGCCTGAATGTGGTAGCCGGTCACCGCCTTGATGCTGCGGAGATGGATGTCGTCGCGCTGATTGTGCCCGTGATGGGGTGGGTCCACCGGGATCGGCGGCGGCGGCACGACGGAGAAGCCGGCCACACCCAGCATGCCGCCCCCCTCCCAATAGGGGGACCAGCCGTAATAGCGGTAGTAGTCTTCCTCGTATTGCCGCGAGACCGGGCGGTGCGAATCGATCGAGGGACTATCTTCGATCTGCTTCCGGGTCAGGTTTACAAGCAGAACATTGGCCTCCGTCTCAGATCTCCCGAAGGGATGCGTTCCGAAGACATGGGGCGGGAGGAGCACCTCGCGTCCCGACAACCACGATCCGGTGTCGGCGACGAGGTAGCGTACCAGCCAAGTCTTGTCGTCAAAGTAAAAGTCTTTCACGTGGCCGATGTCGCCGTCCGAGGCGCCGAGTTTCTTTCCGTAGAGCAACTTGATATTCTGGAACATAGATGATGATGGGTTGGATATTCTCGCTCGGCGCTTCGGATGGGCCGGTTCATCGATTTGCCACTGCGCGATTATAAGCTCGCACTGCCGGCGAACCATGGGGTGTTACCCGACTCGAGGAAAATCGGCGCACAGCGCACCGCCCACCATCGCCGGTCCAGGGCTTCGACCATGCCTGGCGCCCCGGAGGGGAGCCGAACGGCTCGCGGCACGGCGAGCTGACGCGCAGTCCTACTTGATCTGCGGCATCCGGATTTCGCCCGCGTGGCCCAGCACGCCGAAGGCATAGAGCAGCCAAATGACGACCACGGCGACAACGACGAAGTTGAGGATGCCTTTGATCGTCCCTTGCATGGGGATGTAGGTGTTGATGAGCCAGAGCACCACGCCGACGACGATCAGAGTGAGGACAACGGAGAGGAGTGACATAGATGACCTTGGTTTTGTACGGCGCGATGATAGCGGAATCCGGAAGAACCCGTATGGGGTCTAACCCGCGGTCGCCGCGGGGCGGGAGAACGGCAGGGCGCCGCGATATTCGTGGCCGCGATCCCGCCCTACATGTCAATCCTGCCGCGTGGAGCCTAAGAGTGGCGCAAGGCACGCACTTCCTCGCGCAATCGTTCCACCTCGCGGAACAATCCGGAGATGATGCTCAAGCCGGCCAAGTTCATGTCATAGTCGATGCGCAGCCACTCAATCCGCCGCAGCACCCGAATCGCTTCGAGATCAAACCACCAGCCATCGCGCTCCGGCAGCGTGACGGGTGCAATGAGCCCGTGGCGGCAATACACCGCAATCTGGTGGCGCGGCGTCTGGGTGATTTGGACGACTGCTTCGATAGAATAGATGTCCTCCGCCTTCGGCTCAAATGGCTGCAGGGCGGTCGATGCACGTTGCCTGGTTCTTTTCATGGGATCCTCCTGAATCTGGTTCAAGAACGCGCGCGGGGGCTCACAACGGCTCCCGCGGATTGAAACGCGACGTCCGGCTGAGTTCCTCCCACAACGCTTTTTCCTTTTCGGTAAGTCGTGGCGGTACTTGAACCTGGGTGACCACGTAAAGGTCGCCGCGGTCTCCGCCCCGGCTTGTGGGCAGCCCGTGCCCGCGCACGCGCAACTGTGCCCCGGGACCAGTGGCAGGTGGAATGCGAACCTTGATCGGGCCTTCGAAAGAGGGGGCGACGACGGTCGTCCCCAGCACCGCTTCCCAGGGCGCGAGATCGACGTCGTAATAAAGATCGGCTCCCCGCGCTCGAAAATCGGGATGCGCGGCGTAGCGCACCCGCAAATAGAGATCGCCCGCTGGGGCGCCGCCAACGCCAGGCGCGCCTTTCTCCGGCACGCGGATCCTGCGCCCCTCCATCGCGCCCGCCGGAATGCGCACCTGAAAGGAATGCGTTTCGGCCTTGCCCGTGCGCGGGTCGCGGGTCTGGAGGGAAATCCCCCGGATCGTCCCGTGTATCACTTCGGCCAGCGTGACGAGGATTTCTCCCTCGATGTCCGCGCCTCGCCGTCCCTGGACGCGGGCGTCCGCGTCGAAGTCGCGTCCGCCGGGCTCAAAACCGAACCGGCTGCCGCCGCCGAAGAACTGCTCGAAGAAATCGCTGAAGCCGGTGCCGGTGAAATGAAACTCAGGTCCGGGTCCGCCCGGCGCTCCGCGTCCATCCCATCCCGGGGGCGCTTCCGGGCGGCCGCCTTCCTGCCAATGTGCCCCCAGCTCATCATATTTCTTGCGTTTGACCGGATCACTCAAGACCTCGTTGGCTTCGTTGATCTCCTTGAATTTCGCTTCCGCGGTTTTCTTGTCTTTGGCGACGTCCGGATGATAGAGGCGTGCCAGTTTGCGGAAGGCCTTCTTGACCTCGTCGTCCGTGGCCTCTCGCGTGACCCCGAGCGTGGTATAGTAATCTTTGAATTCGACAGCCATGTTCGTGCAATGAGTTTTACGCGGCCAAACCAGTAATCGCGGTTTGCCGACCGGCGTCGGGGAGAGTCCGCCTCATGCACCGAGCGCCGCGCAGCATTTGCGGAAGTGGAAACCGTAGATCGACAGCCGCACGGCCAGCGGTACGAGCGTCGGCCGGCGAAAGCCCGTCCACACGAGCAGGGCCCAGAAGTGAAATCGCTCGCGGCCGATGACGCCGAGGCGGACGCTCGCGCGGGCGAACGCGCCAACGTTTCCCAGGGTCATGCCTTCAGACATTCGCGCGGGCCGGTACTCGCGCAGAAACGTGCGGATCCGCCGGTAGTACGGCCCCGGGGCGTACAGGTAGTCCATGAGCCGCCGGTAGCCGTCGCGCAGTGTCTCGCGTTGCATCCGCGGGATGAAGTTGGTGGTGCCATCAACGTTGTCGCCGGTGGATTCGCCAAGCAGGCGGCCCTGTTGGTGCAGACGCTCGTGCAGCTTCGTGCCGGGCACGGCCTGCAACAACCCGACCATCGCGGTGACGATGCCACTCTTTTGGATGAAGTCGATCTGGCGCTGGAAGATCGTCGGCGGGTCGTTGTCAAAACCGACAATGAAGCCGCCCTGCACCTGCAGTCCCGCCCGCTGGATTCGTTTCACATCGGCGACCAGATCGCGGCTCCGGTTCTGGCGCTTGTTGCACTCGGTGAGACTCGCCTCTTCAGGGGTCTCGATGCCGACGAAAACCTGGTCGAAGGCCGCTGCGACCATCTGCCGCATGAGGTTCTCGTCGTCGGCGAGGTTGATCGACGCCTCGGTGTAGAAGGCGAAACCCCGCTTGCCCTGGCGCCAGGAGATCAGGGCCGGGAGCAAGTCGTCGCGCAGCGAGCGCTTGTTGCCGATGAGATTGTCGTCGACGAAGAAGACCGCGCCGCGCCAGCCGCGGCGCCAGAGGCCATCGAGCTCGGAGATGATCTGGCTGGAGGTCTTCACGCGGGGCCGGTGACCGAACATCGCGGTGACGCTGCAGAAGTCGCAGTCGAACGGACAACCGCGCGAGTATTGCACGCTCATCGACGCGTAGCGCCGCAGATCCGCCAGCTCCCACAATGGCGCGGGAGTCTCCTGCAAGTCCGGGAGATCCGTGGACATGTAGAGATGCCGCGCGCCGCCGCACGCAAAGTCGCGCAGGAACTCCGGCAGGGTCACTTCCGCTTCGTTCAGCACGAGATGNNGCGATGAGCTGCACCGCCGAGTCGCGTTGGGCGATCATCGCGCTGATCAAAACCACGTCCGCCCACGCGAGATCCTTGTCCCGCAGCGGGCGCAGGTTTACATCGACCAGGCGTTTTTCCCAATCCAGCGGCAGCATGGCGGCCACTGTCAGCAGGCCCAAAGGCGGCAGCGACGCCTTCTTGCCGATGAATTTCAAGGCGTGCTTGAAACTCCAGAACGTGTCGGGGAACTCCGGGTAGAGCAACAGGGCTTTCATCAAGTCAATTTCTCGCGGGGCCGAGCGGCGTTGTGCCCTGCCGGCGGCCCGGCGTTCGCGGTAGTGCGGGAGGTGTTCTTCAAAATGAGCGGTGCTGGTCGGAGGCTTCGCGATCGCGGAAGCGTTGTCGGCCGATTTCGTGATCGGACGCGCCGTTTGCCGACCGCGCCGGGTGAGAAGTGATCATGCCCCGGCAAACGCCCCGGACGCTATGGGGTCTTACCCCACCATGCCCCCGGGAAGATCGGACGGCCGCGCCGATCGGGAGGAAGCAAGCGCGGAGCGAAAATCAAAGCGTTGTCGCTCGCGAGGAGGGTTTCACCCCATTTCGCCCGCGGCAGATCAAGCGCATCTTGGATCCGTGAGAAATACCGCCGGTCCGGCAGGCCGATCGCCAAGGGGCAGGGAAGTACTCGGTTTTCCTGGTCGGCAACATTCTGTGCCCGGCGGCCACACTTTAAGGTCCAGGAAATCCTCATAACCAAAATGATCAGCATCACACCATCCATCAGCCGTCCCGCGCCCATGCCGGGTTGGAAGCGTTTGGTCGACGTCGCCTGGTGCCTGGCGGCCCTGCCCGTGCTCGCCTTATT
>PMBT01000081.1:8765-11530 GCA_003153035.1 Opitutia bacterium | reverse complement strand
AAGTTCCGGACCATGTTCGTCGAAGCCGACAGCCGAATCCATCAGCGACATTGTGATGACTTGATTCAATCCAACGCACCCATGGCTAAAATGGACGCCCGGCGCGACGCCCGCGTGATTCCTGGCGGCTGGCTGCTTCGCGCCTCGGGCCTGGACGAGTTGCCCCAGCTCATCAACGTGCTCCGGGGCGAAATGAGCCTGGTCGGACCACGCCCGTGCGTACCCTACGAATACGAGAAGTTTCTCCCGTGGCAGCGGGAACGATTCCACGCCATGCCTGGACTGACGGGACTCTGGCAGATCTCCGGAAAGAACCGCACCACCTTCGAGGAGATGGTTCGCTTGGATATTCACTATGCACAGAGCCTCTCCTGGTGGCTGGACCTGAAGATCATCTTGTTGACCATCCCGGCGCTGGTCCTGCAGATCAGCGACACGACTCGCGCGCGGAAATCATCGAATCAAAGCACTTCGAACTACTCGGCTGGAGTGCGAGCCACCATCGCCGGCGACGGGCTGCGCGAATCCTGAGGCAGATCCAGTGCAATTGGACATATCGGGCGGGGCGCTGGAACCCGCCGTTGAGGGACTCACGGCGCCCCTTGTGGCGCCGGTTTTTCGCGCGAATTATTTCTTTTGCTTTTCCAGGATTACCGCCATCATAAATTTGGAACCCTGGCTGCAGGGGCCATGATCATGCAACGGAAATCCTCACCGAAACGCCCGGCGACGAAGTTCCCCAGGGCGGTCCGAAAAAAGGCACCGCCTCCGACGACCGGCGTTTCGTTTCCGATCGTCGGCATTGGTGCCTCCGCGGGAGGGTTGGAGGCCCTCGAACAGTTCCTGCGACACGTGCCGGTGGGCAGCGGCATGGCGTTTGTCATCGTCCAGCACCTAGACCCGACGCACAAGGGCATCCTGCGCGAGCTGCTCCAGCGCGCCACCGGGATGAAAGTATTCCAGGTCAGGGATCGCACGCGGGTCCAGCCGGACTGCGTCTACGTGATTCCGCCGAACCGGGACATGACCATGCTGCACGGCGTCCTGTATTTGTTCGAGCCGGCGGCGCCGCGCGGGCTGCGCCTGCCCATCGATTTGTTCCTCCGCTCCGTGGCGCAGGACCAGCAGCAGCACAGCATTGGCGTGATTCTTTCCGGCATGGGCTCCGACGGCACACTGGGCCTGCGGGCCATCAAGGAAATGGCGGGCGTGGCGCTGGTCCAGGACCCGGCGACGGCCAAGTTCGACAGCATGCCGCGCAGCGCGATTGAGGCCGGGCTGGCCGATATCGTGGCCCCGGTGGAGGAGTTGCCCGAAAAGATCATCGCCTTCCTGAATCGCACCCCGCTGACCGCCCGGGTGAACGTGGCGCTGGAAGAAAAGGCGCAGAGCGCCCTGGAGAAGGTGGTTGTCCTGCTGCGGGCCCACACCGGTCACGACTTTTTCCTCTACAAGCGGAACACCCTCTATCGCCGGATCGAGCGCCGCATGGGCATTCACCAGATCAACAAGATGCCGGCTTATGTCCGCTACCTGCAGGAAAACTCGCAGGAGCTGGATCTGCTCTTCAAGGAACTGCTGATTGGGGTGACGAACTTCTTCCGCGATCCCGACGTGTGGAAGCAGTTTCGCGACCAGGTCATTCCCGCGCTCCTTGCAAGCCGCCCGCCCGGCCAGACCCTGCGCGCGTGGGTGCCCGGCTGCTCGACCGGAGAGGAGGCCTATTCCCTGGCCATCGTGCTCAAGGAGGCGATCGAGGAGATCAAGCCCAAGAGGCAATTCACGATTCAAGTCTTTGCCACCGATCTGGACCGGGATGCGGTCGACAAGGCGCGCCAGGGCGTCTTTCCGGCCAATATCGCCGCCGACGTGTCGGAAGAACGGCTGCGGCGGTTCTTCGCCAAAGAAGAACGCGGGTACCGGGTGCGCAAAGAGATTCGCGAGATGGTGATTTTTGCGCCGCAGAATCTCGTCATGGATCCGCCGTTTACCAGGCTGGACATCCTGAGCTGCCGCAATCTGCTGATCTACCTAACCTCGGAGGTGCAGAAGAAACTGATGTCGCTGTTTTACTACAGTCTCAGTCCCGGCGGTATTTTGTTGCTCGGCAGTGCGGAGACCGTTGGCGGTTCCACCGACCTTTTTGAAGCTCTCAGCGGCAAATCGCGGCTCTTTCGGCGGACGGAATCCGGCCTGCGATTGGAGCAGGTCGCCTTTCCGTCGTCTTTCGGCGCGGGCCTGCCCCGCGGACCCGAGGCGCTCCCGGCGCCGAACCCGCCGGTCAGTCTCCAGTCCCTGGCGGATCAACTGGTTCTGCAGCGTTACGCCCAGCCGACCGTGCTTACCAATGACAAGGGGGACATCTTTTACGTCAGCGGCCGGACCGGCAAATACCTGGAACCGGCTGCCGGCAAGGCGAACTGGAACATTTTCGCCATGGCCCGCGAAGGTCTGCGCCACGAACTGGCCGGCGCCTTTCAGGAAGCGCTTCGGCAAAAGGATAGCGTGGCGCTTCACCGACTCAAGGTCGGGACCGACAGCGGCGAGCAGTGCGTGGATGTGACCATCCAGCGGCTCGATGAGCCCGGGCCGCTGCAGGGATTGGTGATGATCGTTTTCACCAACGCGGTGGGACCAGTGGCCGCCAAAGCGGCGGGTCGGCCGCCGAAGCCTGCCGCCCGCAGCCCGCGGCTGGCGGAACTGGAGCAGGAACTCCTGCAGGTCCGTGGGGAGGCGCGGGCGACCCACGAAGAGATGCAGACCTC
>PMBT01000081.1:0-8731 GCA_003153035.1 Opitutia bacterium | reverse complement strand
CTCAACAGCACGGATATCGCCACCCTCTTCCTGGATAACGATCTCAACGTGCGGCGGTTTACTCCCCAGGCGACGAAGATCATCAAGCTCATCCCGGCCGACTTGGGCCGGCCGATCACCGACCTGGCCTCGGAACTCAAGTACCCGGAGTTGGCCGCGGATGCGCGGGAGATCCTGCGGACACTGGCCTCGGCGGAGAAACCGGTCGCCGCGCGTGACGACCGCTGGTTCACGGTGCGCATCATGCCCTACCGGACACTGGACAACCGCATCGACGGTGTGGTCATCACCTTCGCGGACATCACCGTCGCCAAGACGCTCGAGGCGAAGTTGCGGGGCAATCAATCGGTCCTGGAAAAACACGTCGCGAAACGATCGACAAAATTGGAACTTGCCCGAGGAGCGATGCTGGCAGAAACTGCGGTCCGAAAACGACGCGCGGCTGGTCCCGGGAGAACCCCCGGATCGGGTCGACTTCGCGTTACCCCTCTTGCCCAAGTCCGCAAATATGTCGGATAATACCGCCGAACTCCGTCGCCGGGCCGAAACCCGCTGGAAGGAACGGCGGGTGGACAACCCCCCACCTGGCACCGACGCCGACGCCCAGCGATTGCTCCATGAACTGGAGGTCCATCAGATCGAGCTGGAGATGCAGAATGCGGAACTCCAGCGCGCGCGGGTGGAGGTTGAGACAGCGCTGGAGAAGTACACCGAGCTCTACGATTTCGCCCCGGTGGGCTATTGCTCGATCGACCGACAAGGCGTGATTCAGGAAGTGAACCTGACGGGGGCCACCATGCTGGGCATGGCCCGATCCCGGATTGTCCAGCGACGCCTGCGGGGTTTTGCGGCTCCGACGAGCCGGCCGGCCCTCGACGCGTTCCTGAAAGCCGTGTTTGCTCGGCCCGGAAAGCAGGCCTGTGAAGCGTTGCTGCTGACTGCGACCGGCACGGCCTTCTGGGCCGATCTTCAGGCCTCGTCCGAGGCTTTGCCCAAGGGCGAACGGAATTGGTGCCGGTTGGCGATCTCGAATATCGCCGCGCTGAAAAGGGGGGAGGAGGCCCAGCGGCGCGTGGACGCGCTGGCCGCCGCGAACCAGGAGGCAGATTTGGAGATCGCCCGGCGGCGGGGAGTGGAAGCATCTCTCAGGGAAAGCGAACAGGCCCAACGCGATTTGCTGGCGGAATCGCGGGGGCTGCAGGCGCAGTTGCGGCAGCTGACGCATGAGATTTTGAAGGCCCAGGAGACAGAGCGGAAACAAATCAGCCGCCAGTTGCACGACGAGATCTCCCAAATCCTGGTCGGCATCAACGTCCAGCTTGCGGCGCTTTCGAGTACCGCGGTGGTCCATCCCGAGGACGTGCGGAAACGAATTGCCAAGACTGGCCGACTGATCGGACGGTCGATCGAAATTGTGCACCGCTTCGCGCGTAACCTGCGCCCGGCCCTGCTCGACGACCTCGGACTCATTCCGGCGCTCCGCTCCCTTGTGAGGGAGCTGGCGGACCAAAACGGGTTGCGTATTCATTTCACCGCATTTGCCGGGGTTGAGGCCTTGGACAGCGGCCGCCGCACGATGCTCTATCGCGTTGCTCAAGAGGCGCTCACCAATGTAGTTCGCCATGCGAATGCCCGCCACGCGACGGTGCGAATTCGGAAAATCTCTGATAAAGTCCGCCTCGAAATCTGCGACGACGGGAAGTCTTTTCCGGCGGAACGATTGCTCTCGGCCAAGGCCAGCGGGCGTCTCGGGCTGATCGGCATGAGGGAGCGCGTCGAGATGGTCGGCGGCCGGTTCGGGATTTTGTCGGTGCTAGGCGAGGGGACAACGGTGACGGCTGAAATTCCGTTCCTCCCCGCAACTGACTAGGTGATCGAATTCCGGGCGGCCGGTGACCAAACCAGCGGCCATCCTGATTCCCGGTTTTGAAGCCCCGGAGGACGGGTTTCACCCCATGGCACCGAACGGATGCCCGGCCTATCCTCGAACCGCCGGAACAGTTCCGGCCCGTAACCGTAACGGGCGCCGATTCCGGTCTCGCCGCTCCAGTTTGAACAAAGCCGGCGCGGGCTTCATCCGTAAATGCAAAATGACTGCCTTAAAGCCACACTCGTGATTGTCGATGAGCACCTGCTCGCTCCGAGGCATGCCCGGGAGATCCAATGAAACTCAACCCGCTACACGCAGATAAGCTGCTGAAGGCATTACAGATTTCAGAGCTGCGATACCGGCGGCTTTTTGAGACGGCCCAGGACGGCATCTTGATCCTCGATGCCGGCACGGGGCAAATTGCCGACGCGAATCCGTTCTTGCTGGATATGCTGGGCTATACCTACGAGCAACTCTTGGGAAAACACCTCTGGGAGATCGGGTTCTTCAAAGACCGCGCACGATCCGAGGCCGCTTTCGCCACCCTGCAGAAAGATGGCTATATCCGGTACGAGAACCTGCCGCTTGAAAGCAAGGACGGACGGCAGCGCGAGGTGGAGTTTGTCAGCAACATGTACAAGGTCGGCCAAGAAAAGGTAATCCAGTGCAATATCCGTGATATTACCGACCGCAGGCACTTGGAGGCCAAGTTGCTGCAGGTCCAAAAGATGGAGGCGGTGGGTCAGCTGGCGGGGGGAGTGGCGCACGATTACAACAATATTCTGACTTCGACGCTGCTCCAGCTCAGCATGCTGCTGGATGATCCCAGCGTCGCAGAAGGCACGAAGAGAACGCTCCGCCAACTAGAGCGCGAAGCCGAGCGCGCGGCGGGTTTGACCCGACAACTGTTGATGTTCAGCCGCAAGCAAGCCATCTCCTTGCGGCCCGTGGATCTGAATAAGGTGCTGGCCCACCTGTTTGACATGCTGCGGCGGTTGCTGAGCGAAGAGGTCCAGTTGGAATATCCCACCAGCCACATTCCTCTGTGGGTCGAGGCGGATTCCGTTATGGTCGAGCAGGTGATCACGAACCTGTGCCTAAATGCGCAGGACGCAATGGCGCCAAAGGGAGGGCGGCTGACCATTGATGCCAAACTGGTGGAACTGGACGCCACGGCGACCGCGGCGAATCCCGAGGCGATCCCAGGATTGTTCGCGTGCATTTCGGTGACCGATACCGGTAGCGGCATGAATGCGGCGACGCTGGAGCGCATCTTTGAGCCCTTCTTCACCACCAAGGGGGTGGGCAAGGGCACGGGCCTGGGATTGTCGACCGTCTATGGAATCGCCAAGCAACATCGAGGCTGGGCGGAGGTGACCAGCCAGATCGGCAAGGGCAGCACTTTTCGCGTGTTTCTTCCCGGCTGGACCAAAGTCTCGCCAGCGGGAACTGAATCCCCCGCCTTGGAGGGCCAGAACGGAAAGGAATCGATTCTGCTGGTGGACGACGAAAAGGCCATTCGTGACATGGTTGCGCTGGGCCGCAGCATGATGGATATCATGTCCTTGAAGCGGGCAATGGCCCGGAGGCAATCAGAGTATGGGATGACCATACCGGAGAAATCGACCTGTTGTTGAGTGACCTGAGGATGCCCGGAGGCATGACGGGGATGGATTTGTTTGAACGATTCAGGCGGACAAAGGCCACGCTGAAGGGCGTTGTTTCCAGCGGCTACAGCAGTGAGGAATTCCTGAAGTCGCGGGAGCTGACGACACCCGGGTTAACGTTTTTGCCCAAGCCCTATGATGTGAGGACGCTGGCTGGAACCGTGCGTAACTGCCTCGATCATGCGGATCCGGTTCGCGCGTCGGATCCTTCAGGCTGACTGATTCCGTGGCGGCTTTCACCTTTTGGGAGGCACCAGGGCTGCAACAACTCCCGGCAGTTCAATGCCCGGGTCGGGTTTCACCCCATGGCGCGAGCCCGGCGGCTGCCCTATGGTCGGCACGCTGCGCAAAGATCCGAACATACCCTCGCGGGTGCCGATGCTGAAGTTTTCGCCCCCTGTGCGGCCGGTCCCTCCATCCACCATGCTTGACCTTTCCTGTCCCGCATCGCCTGTGTCGGACGCTCCACCATCCCTCCTGCATGAACGGGAGCCGACGGCGGTCGAGCCCTACGCTCCCGAGCGAAGCGGCCTGCAGCTCTATCTCCAGGAAATCGGCAAAACACCGCTTCTCACCGTCGCCGAGGAAGTGACGTTGGCCCGGCGGATCCGCCGGGGCGACAAGGCGGCCCGCGATCAAATGATCAAGGCCAACCTTCGCCTGGTCGTCAGAATCGCGCTAAGCTACAAGGACTTTGGCCTGCCCCTCCTCGACTTGATCAGCGAAGGCAACCTCGGACTCGTCAAGGCCGTCGAACGATTCGACCCGCGCAAAGGCGGGAAGCTCAGTACTTATGGCGCGTGGTGGATCAAGCAGGCAATGAGGCGCGCGCTGGCCAACCAATCGAAGATCATTCGCTTGCCCGTCCACTTGTTGGAGAAGATCTCCCGGATGCGTCGCGCCGCCATGGCTCTCGCGGACGAGCTCGGACGTGAGCCGTCAGTCGAGGAATTGGCCATGGAACTGGGCCTGCCCGCGGAAAAGGTGGCGCATCTCAAGTCCGTCAGCGTCCACCCGACCTCGCTCGACGCGCCCATCAGCGCCGAAGGCGGTTCCAGCACTTTCGGCGAGATTGTGGCCGACGAAAACGCCATCAGCCCGTTCGAGAACGTCCGGGAGCGCAATCTGAGGTCTGACCTCACCAGCATGCTTGACTCGCTCGAAAAGCGGGAGGCCGACATCCTGCGGATGCGCTTCGGCCTGGACTGCCACGACACATTGACCCTCGAGGAGTTAGGCGCGAAATTCAAAGTCACCCGCGAGCGGGTGCGCCAGGTCCAGAACCTCGCCTTGAAGAAGATCCGCAAGCTCATGGTCCGGAATGAGGCCCAGCGCAGCAGGGAAGACATCGAACTGGATGAGTTCCATGCCGCTTGCGCGGCAGGCGGCCGTTGACAGCTTGGGCAGATCGGCCTGGCGGCGCGGCTCCCCATCCGGCGGCACTCGTCGGCCCTTCGACCCCTGCTTACCGTTAGCCTTTTGGTTGCGACTCCGCCGCGCTGCGAATATTCAGGGCCGCTAAATGCTTCGGATGCCCCGGCGACCAATGCTGCCGCGTTCGGAAACGGAGATCGTCACCGCCCAGGCGCGACCGCTTCTCGCTTCTGCGCGTAATAGACGAACGCCGGAGGAAAGTTCAGCGCGACAAAGGTGCTGATCGTGTTCGGAAACCGGGCCTTGATTTTTCTTCGGTCCAGCAGTGAATGCTGAAACTGAATGTACATCCCGCCCTGTCCGAGAGTCTGGCGGATGGTGTCAAGGAGCGCTCCCGCCTTCTCTTTGCCCAGATTCCCGAGAGGAATGCCGGAAATGATGAAGTCCGGTCTTTCACTTCCGCCCCGGCCCAGCTCCCGGAGGACGTGTTCGGCAGAGTCTGCGAGCACTTTCACCCGCCCGTCCAGTCCCGCGGCCGCGAGAGTATTGCGGTTATCACGCGCCAAGATCGGATTAATCTCGCAAGCCAGAATCCGCGCCTGGGGACATCTGGCAGCAAGCCGCAAAGTGAGGGCTCCGGCCCCAGCTCCCAATTCGATGATCTTCCCGCGATAAGCTTCGGGAACCGGGGCGATCATCCGGGCAATGAGGAATCGTTGCGAAGGAACGATGCCGCCGGTCTGGCCGTGTTTCAGCAGGCCGGCCCAGAAGAAGTTCAGATGGGTTGTCAGGGCGCTCGACATGAAGTTCCTCTTCCCGCGCCCAACGTTTGTCCGCAGCGGATTTGGTGATCCGGCACGCGAATCGCGTCGCAATCGGATCAGCCTTTCAGTTTTCACAGCCAAACGGTACTTCAGGCACGAAGTGCGAACCATGGGGTGTCACCCTACCACGCCCTGGAGCCGCGCGGGAGAGAGCCGGTGAAAACGTAGCAAACTGAGAGGGGCTTCTTTTCCCTCGTTCATTTTCTCCGCCTCCTCGTTACCTGTAGAATGGTTTGGCGAGGGCTTCTCCGCGATGGAAACGGTGCACGGCAGTAGCACAACACCCCATGTTTTCGGGCGATTTTCACGGATATTCTGGAATGACACTCATGGTCGCCCAGATTTCTCCCTCCTTCGCCCCGCCGTCCGCGCGCCCCGCGGCAGCTCGCGCCACCCGCTCCCGCGGGGAGGCGCAGCTCGACGCCGCGTTGGTGCGCCGCTTCAACTCCGGGGATGAATCCGCGTTTGGCGAAATCATCACGCGTTATCGTGGGAGGATGCTCGCGATTGCACTCTCCGTACTTCGGAATCATGCCGACGCCGAGGAAATCGCCCAGGATACGTTTGTGCACGCGTATCGCAGCCTGCCCCGTTTCCGGGGCGATTGTTCGCTCGCTGCCTGGCTGCACCTCATTGCCCTCAATCTCTCGCGCAATCGCTATCGGTATTTCTTCCGCCGGCACTGCCACGAAACCTGCTCGTTCGACTCCGCGCTCGGGGGCGGCATCACAGCGGAGATCGCTGATCTCGTCACCAGTGATTTTCCTGACCCGGCGCGGGAGGCGACGAACCGCGAATTCCTCGATCACGTTGCGATATGCATGGGAAAACTCAACGCCGACCAGCGTGAAATCCTCACGCTGCGCAATCTGTTCGACCATTCCTATAGCGAGATCTCCGAGCTCCTCGGCGTCGGCATGGGCACGGTCAAGAGCCGCATCGCGCGGGCCCGACAAAAACTCCGCGAGCTTCTCGCCGAGAGCTATGCCGAAGTCAACCCGGGCGCCGCGTCTTCGGTCGCGTAGTTTGAAACCAACCGGCTCTCCGGTCGGCATTTGAGTCCCGCATAAATCCGCGGCGGACCACGGTGGATCAGCTCGTCAGCGTCGTGGTGCCGGTCTGGGCCGGATCCATGCGGGGATTGCCTGGCATTTCTCCGCGTGCCCCTCGCGAAGCGATCGGTGTGCCGGCGTAGGATGCCTTCTGCTGGTCAGCAGAACGGGCGATCATCGGTCGCAAGCGACTTTCCTACTCGGTTCCGGCTCAGCGCGTTTCGGTCACCCGGCGTTTGCTTTCGAAGGAGGTAAACCCATCGATCATGGGATCTTCAGGTCGACCATGTGCTCCCTGTGATCGTCGCGGAGGAGAAGTGTATTGCCGGGAATCTCCTGTCCATCGAGGGAGAGCAGATCGGCCCCCGCCGACCCGGTGGCGAGCCGGGAGATGGTGATGTGATAAAGGGTTTGCCGGTAGCGGTAGTGGATCTTGAAGGCCGGCCACGCTTTTGGTAGCCGGGGAGCCAGACGCAGGTGGTTGCCCTCCAGGTTCGCACCGAGCAGGGTCTCGATCAGCAGCCGGTACATCCAGCCGGCGGAACCCGTGTACCACGTCCAACCGCCCCGGCCCAAGTGCGGCGCGACCGCATAAACGTCAGCGGCGACGACGTACGGCTCGACTTTGTAGATGGCGATTTGCGCGGGAGTGCCGCCGTGATGGATGGGATTGAGCAGCGCAAAGAGTTCCCACGCGCGTTCGTTTTCTCCCAGGAGGGCAAAGGCGAGGACGACCCAGATCGCGCCGTGGGTGTACTGGCCGCCATTTTCGCGCACGCCGGGAATGTAACCTTTGACATATCCGGGATTGAGCGAGGATTTGTCGAAGGGCGGGTCAAATAACTGGATTAGTCCGGTGTCGCGGCGGACCAGGCGCTCATCCACCGATTGCATCGCATGGCGCGCGCGGGAGCGGTCGCCGGCACCGCTGATCACCGACCAGCTTTGCGGNNGAATCGATCTGGCATTCGGGATTGCTTTGGGAGCCAAGCGGCTCGCCGTTGTCGAAGTAGGCGCGACGATACCATTGGCCGTCCCAGGCGTGGTGCTCGATATTTTGTTGCAGCTGCAGCGCCTGGGCGATGCAACGTTCGGCAAAGGCCGGATCGCGGTAGGCGCGCGCCAGCTGGGCGAACTGGGTGAGCACGTCGTANNTAAAGAAAGAAGGCCAGCCAGACACTCTCACCGTGTCCCTGGATTCCGACCCGATTCATGCCGTCATTCCAGTCTCCGCAACCGATCAGCGGCAGGCCATGCTCGCCGAACTTCAGTCCGCGCTCGATCGCGCGCACGCAATGCCGATAAAGGGTGGCCGATTCCTCGGAATGGTTCGGCAAATCGTAGTAGGCTTCCTCCCCCTGCTTGACCAGCCGGCCCTCAAGAAAAGAAATCTTCTCGTCGAGCACGCCGGTGTCCGCCACGCTTGCGACGTAGCGGCAGGTGGCGTACGGGAGCCACAGGTAGTCATCGGAGAATTGCGTCCGCACGCCGCGCCCGGTCGGCGGATGCCACCAATGCTGCACATCGCCTTCGCGAAATTGATGCGCGGCGGCGCGGAGCAGGTGCTCGCGGGTCAGGCCCGGTTCGGCATGCACCAGCGCCATCNNGATTGATAAAACCCGGTGCGGCCCCAGACCCGGCAGCTCAGCGTTTGGTAGAGCAGCCAGCCGTTCGCCAGCACGTTTACGGCCGGATCGGGCGTATCCACGTTCACCGCCCCGAGGGTTCGATTCCAATAAGCCCAGACCCCCTCCAGCGCGCCGCGGCTGGCGTCCGTGCGGCGAAAACGTTGGATCAGGTGATGAACCTCGCCCGCGTTTCGGCCGACCCCGAGGCGGAAGGTCGTTTCGCGCTCCTGTCCCTCCGCCAAATCGAAGGTGACCTGCATCGCGCCGCACGGATCGAGCCCTGCGCCGGTTCTGCCGGAAAGGCGCGCGCGCTTCA
>PMBT01000158.1:1532-3147 GCA_003153035.1 Opitutia bacterium | reverse complement strand
AGCGGCGTTATGCCGCGTCCCGTTTTATGCCGAATGCCCCGGTTCTTTGCCTCTGAATCACTCCATTTGGATGCGGCATAAAACGGGGCGTTGACGGGCACGGTGGCCATCCTGGATGGATGGACCCAAAAACTACTTCAGTCATCGAGGGCGGCCCCAGTGGGCCGCTGTCTCCGTATATCGGTCAGTACATTGCTCATGTTACCGCGCAGGGCTACGTGCCCAAGTCGGTGCGTTACCACCTGAGTTTACTCGTTCATTTTGACGGCTGGCTCGCGCGAACCGGGCGCGGTCTGGATGATGTCGACGAAGCATTGATCGAGAAGTTNNCGCTTCCTCGTGGAGGAACGCGCGCTGTCATGGCAAACGGTCGCGGCATGGACGCCGTTTGTGGCCAGGTTCCTGACGGAGAAGTTTGCGGATGGACCGCTGGACCTGACGGGCCTGACGGCACCGGATGTGACCGGGTTCATCCAGCGATATGCGCGGCGGCACGGCTCCTCGTACACGCGAAAACTCGTCGCCTCCCTGCGCTCGTTCCTCCGGTATCTGCGCTACAAGGGGCTGAACGACGCCGACCTTGCCCGGGCGGTGCCGAAAGTAGCGCGGTGGTCGCTCTCGACTCTTCCGAAGCATCTGCCGGCAGGGCAGGTGCAACGCGTGCTGGACGGCTGCGAGCGGCGAACCGCGCTGGGCCGCCGCAACTATGCGATCCTGCTCTTGCTCGCCCGGCTGGGCCTGCGGGCCGGTGACGTCGTCGGGCTCACCCTGGACGACCTCGACTGGGAGAACTCCCGGATCACGGTCCGCGGCAAAGGCGGTCGGTCGGCGCAGTTGCCGTTGCCGGCCGACGTGGGCCGGGCCATTGCGCGGTATCTGCGGCAGGATCGTCCGCGGTGCAGCTCCCGTTCCGTCTTCATCCGGGACTACGCTCCGTTGTCTGGGTTTAATTACGCATCGGCCGTCGCCAAGATCGTGTTCCGTGCGTTGAGGAAAGCCGGTGTCGTATCCGCGCGCAAAGGCGCGCACCTTTTGCGACACAGCCTCGCGACCGATATGCTCCGCCACGGCGCCTCGCTCGATGAGATCGGCGAAATCCTGCGGCACAAAAGTCCGGACAGCACCGCCATCTACGCCAAAGTGGACATTGGCGCGCTGCGCCCGTTGGCCCTCGCGTGGCCGGGAGGTGCCCGATGACACCGCTGCGCCAGGCCGTCGATGACTACCTCGCGCTGCGACGCAGCCTCGGGTTCAAGCTTCGTGAATACGGCGTGTGTCTGCACGAGTTCGTCTTGTTCCTGAAAGCGGAGAAGGCCCAACGAATTACGAGCCGGCTGGCGGTGGAATACGCCACCCAGCGCCAGCACGAGAAGCCGGTCTCGTGGGCGAGACGGCTGATCATCATCCGCGGCTTCGCCCTCTATCGAAGCGGGGCCGATCCAGCGACGGAGGTGCCCCACATCCGTCTGTTGCCGTTCCGTTCCCAGCGAGCGAGGCCATATCTTTACTCGCATGAAGAGATCACCCGGCTACTCGACGCGGCGCTCGCGATGGTGTCGCCCCACCCGCTGCGCCAACGCACTTACTACTGCCTGTTCGGATTGCTCGCCGTCAC
>PMBT01000158.1:0-1483 GCA_003153035.1 Opitutia bacterium | reverse complement strand
GATCGGCCTGCGACGGCGCGGCGAGCGGCACGGGCCACGCCTGCACGACTTCCGGCATCGTTTCGCCGTGGAGACGCTGCTGCGCTGGTATCGAAGCGGCGAGGAGGTGACCCGGCGGATGCCGATCCTCTCGACGTATCTGGGACACGGCAATGTGACCGGGACATACTGGTATCTGAGCAACACCCCGGAGCTGATGGCCTCGGCCGGGGAGTTGCTCGAAGCCCGTTGGAAAGGAGTCGCGTGATGAAGCCTGCACCCGACTTCTCCCTGCTGTGCCAGACGTTCTTTGCGAAGCGCCTGATCGATCAGCGCAAGGCGAGCCCGCACACCATCGCGGCCTATGCCCAGACCTTCCGGCTGCTGGTCAGGTTTGCCGAGCAGCGGCTTGAAACCCCGCCATCAAAGTTATCGTTGGCCCAGCTCGACGCTCCGTTCTTGGCGGCGTTCTTGGACGATCTGGAGAAAGGCCGGTCCAACGGCGCACGCAGTCGCAACGCACGGCTGGCCGCGATCCGGTCGTTTTATCACTATGCCGCGCTGGAGATGCCGCAGTACGCTGTACTCATCCAGCGGGTGCTCGCGATCCCGTACAAACGGCTCGCCCGGCCGTTGGTCGGCTACCTTGCCCGCGAGGAGGCCGAAGCGCTGCTGGCGAGCGTGGACCAGGGCACCTGGCTGGGGCGGCGCAACCATGCAATCCTTCTGGTCGCCATCCAGACCGGGCTCCGCCTCTCGGAAATAACCGGGCTGCGGCGCCGGGACGTGGCGCTCAGCACCGGCGCCCATGTCCGCTGCGAAGGCAAAGGACGGAAAGAGCGTTGCACACCGCTCACCAAAGCGGCCGTGGCCGTACTCAAAGCATGGACCAGTGAACAAGACGGCACGGAGGAGAACATCCTCTTCCCGAATGCTCGCGGGGAGCGTCTCAGTGCCGACGCCATCCAGCACCTCGTCGCCAGACAGGTTGCCGTTGCGCAACGCTCCTGCCCGTCGCTCGCCAGCAAGCGGGTGACGCCGCATGTGCTGCGCCATACGGCAGCAATGGAGTTGCTCCAAGCCGGCGTTGATCGGTCACTGATCGCGATCTGGCTCGGCCACGAGTCGCTCGAAACGACTCAGATCTACCTCGATGCAAACCTGGCGCTGAAAGAGGCAGTGCTGGCGAAAACCCAACCGATCAAGAGCACGCTCGGCAAATACCGACCGGGCGACCAGCTCCTGACCTTCCTCAAGGCCCTCTGAGATCGTTCGTTTTATGCCGCATCTTGGATTGCTAGCCCCGACTGAAGGTTGGTCTCGGTGCGGCATAAAACGGGATGCGGCATAACCCCTGATGGGTGGTTGTGTGCGCACACGACGGCGGTCGCTCCATGCTGAATGGCGGCTCGGAAGGCTTCGCGTGGATGCACCAACGATCCAGTCGCGGTACCTGACGTAACTTCGACCAGCTTCTTGAGCCGGTTCTTCCGGTTGAGGCATA
>PMBT01000062.1 GCA_003153035.1 Opitutia bacterium | reverse complement strand
CGACAGGCTGCGTGAGAGTTTGGAAACACGCCTTAACTCCCAAAGCTGGATCAACTGAATCAGCCATGACGCAGCCGGCCGCCGACCCGACTCAACGGTTCTCCAATCGCGTGGAGAATTATGTCCGGTACCGTCCGCATTATCCGGCGGGCGTCCTCGATATCCTGCGCGAGAACATTGGGCTCAATCCAGGGACCGTGATGGCGGACATCGGCTCGGGCACCGGGATCTCTGGCGAACTTTTTCTGCGAAACGGCAACCCGGTGTTTGCCGTCGAGCCGAATCGCGAGATGCGTGCGGCCGCCGAGCGGCTGCTGGGAGGTTTCCCGGGGTTTCGCAGCGTTGCCGGCACGGCCGAGACAACCACGCTTCCGAACGCCAGCATCGACTTTGTCGTGGCCGCACAGGCGTTTCATTGGTTCGATCCGGCAAGAACCCGGGCGGAATTCCGACGCATTCTCAAGCCGGGCGGCTGGGTCGTGCTGTTGTGGAATAGGCGGTTGAAGCAGGCGACTCCGTTCCAACGCGCCTATGAAAAGTTGCTGGAGACTTATGCCGTGGATTACGCCCAGGTGAAGCATGAACGCATNNCGCTCAAAGGACGGTTGCTCTCATCCTCGTATGCGCCGACGGAAGACCAGGAAGGCTATGCGCTGATGATCAAAGCGCTGCAGAAGATTTTTCAGGGGCACCAGCAGGGCGGGCACGTTCGGTTCGATTACGAAACGCAAATCTATTTCGGCCGGGTTTGATCCGCACGCCGGCGGAGGTCCGCGCGAATCGATCCGTCGCAATTCGTAGCCAAACTCGTGAGGGTGTGGACATTTNNTTCCCGCTTCAGCTCTGAGGCTGCAGCTTTGCGAGCAGCTTTTGGAAGGCCGGGTGGTTCCGGAGACTGACGAGGTCGGGATCCTTGTGCATCCAGTCGTAATCGTCGTAGCCGAGCGCGATGGCCCGCTCGAGCGCCTCCAAGGCGGGTCCCTGACGCCGGCTGAGCGCGAGACTGCACGCCAGATTGTAGTGCGCGGTTGAATTGTCGGGTTCGAGCCGGACCAACTTGCGGTCCATCTTGAGTCCGTCGGAAATCCGTCCCTGTTTCGTATAAAGCCCGCCGAGAATCTCAACGACGTCGGTGAAGCGGGGATCGCGCTTGTGGACGGCTTCGAAGAAGCGGGTCTCGAACTCGATGTCGGGGGACGATTTCTTCATGGCGCAGCTCAGTTGTTGTGATGTACGCACCGGCCGGTCGTCTGGTAGGCATTGCAGTGCGCGCTGACCTGGAGCCGCTGGGAGACGGGTGTGAGGCCGAGCCGGGAGGAAACCGTGTTGCCGTACCAATCCATGAAAGGAGCGTTGATTTCGAAGATCTTGTCGCAGTCGAGACAAATCACCTGAGCTTGCTGCGTGCCATTATCGCGACTGGGCGCGTAGTATTTCAGGTTCTTGCCAATGTCGATTTCCCGCAAAAGCGCGCTCCCGGTCATGATCGGCAGGGTGCGGTAGACGGTGGCGCGCGAAACCGACTCGTCGAGGGCGCGGGCGTGGACCAGCAGCTCCTCCGCCGTGAAATGCTCCGTCTGGGCAAAGGCCGCGTCAAAAATCGCGAGACGCTGGTTGGTCACGCGCAGGCCTTTGTCGGCGAGAAAGGCCTTGAATTTCTCGCGGGACGCTTCGGTGTTCACGGCCGGAATTTCCTGTCGGGGGGTGGGGGTGTCAACCTAAAGGTGGGCTGGGGCACGTGGGTAGACCGCCGAAACGACGCAACTCCCGCATTGCCAGATACGCCGTGGCTCCGCCACAAACAAGCCATGATCGTCGGGGTGCATCCGCTCGCGGGGTTCGACAAGCTGCTCCATTACCGCGTGCCGGGGCCCCTGTGCGCCGCGATTTGCGTGGGGTCGCTCGTGCGCGTGCCCGTTCTCAACCGCCACCGGCTCGGCATTGTCGGGGAAATCGGCGCCCCGACTGGATTTCCACTCGAGAAACTCAAATCGGTTTCACAGGTGGTCCATTCGTTTCCCGCGCTGCCGCCGGACCTGCTGAAGCTGGCGCGATGGATGAGCGCCTATTATGCCGCCGGGCTCGATACCGTGATCGAAGCGATGCTTCCGGCGGCGGTGCGCGACGGGGCATCAATCAAGCTGGAGAAGCTGCTGGCGGTTGCGCGGGTGGCCGGCGCCGAGGAACTGGCCGGACTTGCCCGGCGCGCGCCGCAGCAGGCGCGGCTCTATGATTTCCTCCGGCAGCAATTCAAGCCGGTGGCGAAATCGCTGGTGCTCTCGCGCCTCGATCTGACGGCGGCCGTTGCTGCGGCGCTGGTCAGGCGGGGTCTGGTGCGGGAGGATGCCCGTCGGGTCGAGCGCGAAGGTTTTGCCGACGATTGGGCGCACGGCGAAGTCGTGGCGGCGCTCCCGCCCACGTTGAATGAAGAGCAGACCACGGTCGTAGCCGCGGTGCGGGCGAGCCTGGAACGCGGCGCTTTTGCCACGCACCTGTTGCACGGTGTCACCGGTTCGGGCAAGACCGAGGTTTACCTGCACGCCGTGGCGACCGTGCTGGCGGCGGGCGGCGGCGTGATCTACCTGGTGCCCGAGGTTGCACTCACACCCCAGACGGTGGCGCGCCTGCACGGGCGCCTGCAGGCGATCGCCCCCAACCATCGCGTCGTCGTCTGGCACAGCCACCTCAGCGAAGGCGAGCGATATGACGGCTGGCTGGCCCTCGCCACCGGCGAGGCTCGCGTGGTGGTCGGAGCGCGTTCGGCCGTTTTCGCCCCGGTTCGCGATCTGCGCCTCATCGTCGTCGATGAGGAGCACGAGCCGGCCTACAAGCAGGACGAAACTCCCCGCTACCACGGACGCGACGTGGCGGTTTACCGCGCCAAACTCTGCAATGCCGTCTGCCTGCTTGGTTCGGCCACGCCGTCGCTGGAGTCCATCGCCAACGCACGCGCCGGCAAATACCATCTGGCGACCTTGACGAAGCGCGTGGACAACCGGCAGCTTCCGACGATCAATGTGGTCGACATGCGGGTGGAAGTCATGCGCTCGCGCGGGACGACGGCGCTGTCCCGGCAGCTGGTCGACAAGATGCACGACCGTTTCGAGCGGCGCGAGCAGGTGATCCTCTTCATCAACCGCCGCGGCTATTCNNTCGAGCATGCTCTGCACGGAATGCGGACACGTGGAGACGTGCCCCCATTGCAGCATCGCCATGACTTACCACCGCACCGACGAGACGCTGCGCTGCCACCTTTGCGGCGACCAGCGGCCCGCTCCCTACGCCTGCCCGAAATGCCGTTCGCAGAAGATCCGCTGGCGCGGCCTCGGCACCCAGAAGGTCGAGGAGGCGGTGCACCGCGTGCTGCCCCGCGCCCGTGTTGAACGCATGGATAGCGACACGATGGCCAAAAAGAACCGTTTCCGGCAGGTGCTGACCGAGTTTCGCCTCGGGCGCATCGACGTGCTGGTCGGCACCCAGATGATTGGAAAGGGGCTCGACTTTCCCAACGTCACGCTGGTGGGACTGGTCGACGCCGACCTTTCGATGCATGTGCCCGACTTCCGTGCCAACGAGCGGACGTTTCAGCTCCTGGTGCAGGTGGCCGGCCGGTCGGGGCGGGGCGAACGGGCGGGCGAGGTTGTGGTGCAGACGTTCACCCCGCAGGCCGATGCCATCCAGTTTGCCCGGCATGCGGATTTTAACGGCTTTGCGGACGCCGAACTGAAAATGCGCGCGCGCTACCAGTATCCGCCCTGCCGGCACCTGATTCACCATCTCTTCCGCGGGCCGAATCCCGAGAAACTCCGGTTTTTCGCGGAGCATTGGGCCCGGCAGGTGGAGGCCCGGCTCGGAAGCGCGGTGGAAATACGCGGTCCCACGCCGTCGCCCATCGAAAAGATCAAGGACGAATATCGCTACCAGTTGTGGTATTTCACCGCGAACGTCACGAAGGTCGTGCCGGTGCTGGCGCAACTCCGCGCCGACTTCGCCTGGCCGGCCGGCGTCACACAGACGCTCGACGTTGACCCCATGAGCCTGACGTAGCGGGGATGGGCGGAAAAGCGGGAAAGCAGAAATGTAAGACTGCGCCGAGGCGAACCGGCCTCACGCAAAGGTCGCCAAGGCCGCAACGTCATGCAGGAGGTGTTTTGCCACAAAAGAGCCCAGCGCGGCGAAGCCGCAACCAAATCCGGAAATGCATTTCCTCACGCAAAGGTCGCCAAGGGCGCAAAGTCATGTAGGAGCAGTACGGTAACTGAAGCCGAGAGCAGCCTGTCGGACTTA
>PMBT01000111.1 GCA_003153035.1 Opitutia bacterium | reverse complement strand
GGGGCCATCCTGCCGTTCTACGACGCATTGCACGGCAGCGCCATTCGTCACGTCCTGACGCGCCATGAACAGGGCGCCGGTTTCATCGCCCAAGGCATGGCCCGGGTCACCGGCAAGGCTGCCGTGTGTCTGGCCACCTCCGGGCCGGGCGCGACCAATCTTCTCACGGCGATCGCCGATGCCCGGCTCGATTCCGTGCCCCTCGTGGCCATCACCGGCCAGGTGGCGCAGTCGCTCATCGGCACGGACGCCTTTCAGGAGGTCGACACCTACGGGCTTACCCTGCCGGTTACCAAGCATAATTTTCTCGTGCGCCATCCGGCCGAGCTGCTGGAGGTCGTGCCACTGGCTTTCCAGCTCGCGGAGTCCGGACGGCCCGGCCCCGTGGCGATCGACGTGCCCAAGGACGTGCAAAACGCCACGACCGACGTCATCGCCTGGCCCGAGCCAGGCAGCCCGGTGCCCCTTCCGCCGTGTCCCGACGAGCAGCTCGACGCGCTGGTGCGGCAGCTCACCGTTGCCCGGCACCCGGTTCTCTACCTCGGCGGCGGCGTGATCGCTGCCGGCGCGGCCGACCTCGCCCAGGCGCTGGCCCGGCGCGTCTCCGCGCCGGTGGTATGCACGCTCATGGCACTCGGCGTCATGCCGCCTGACGATCCGCTGTTCATGGGCATGCTTGGCATGCACGCCGCCCAGGGTACCAATTTCCTGCTCGAGGAAGCTGACCTGCTGGTCGCAATCGGGGCGCGCTTCGACGACCGGGCCACCGGCAAGGTCGCGGAGTTCTGTCCGCACGCCACGATCGCCCATATCGATGTAGACGCCGCCGAGATCGGGAAAATCAAACCGGCGTTTCTTGGGCTGGTGGGTGACGCCGCCGACATCCTGTGCCGCCTGCTCGACCGGCTGCCCCCCCAGCACCGGCCGGCGTGGCGCGCGCGGGCGGCTGAGCTGCGGACCACCCATCCGCTGCGCCATGCTCCGCGCACTGAGGATCCGCTGCATCCCATCAACCTCTGCCGTTTCCTCGGCGAACTCCTGCCGCCGGACACGATTGTCACCACGGACGTGGGCCAGCACCAGATGTGGGTCGCACAGGCCTACCCCGTCCGCCGGCCGCGCACCCTGCTCACTTCCGGCGGCCTCGGCACGATGGGTTTCGGCCTGCCCGCTGCCATTGGCGCCGCCCTCGCCCTGAGCTCGGTCGAAGGGCTCGCCGCTCCGGACCGCCGGGTGGTCTGTGTGAGCGGCGATGGTTCCATCCTGATGAACATCCAGGAGCTCGCCACGCTGGCCGAACTGGATCTGCCGGTGGCTGTGCTCATCTTCAACAACGCCCAGCTTGGGCTGGTGCGCCAGCAGCAGGAGCTCTTCTACGGCCGCCGCTACGAAGCCGCGCACTTCACCGCGGTGCCGGACTTCGCCGCCCTGGCGCGGGCGTTCGGAATCCGCGGTCTCCGGCTGGATCCTGAACGCGATCCGCTGGACCGGCTCGCCGAAGCGCTCGTCGCGCCCGGCCCCTGCGTGATCGACGTCCCGATTCACGAGCAGGCCAACGTCTACCCGATGGTGCCTCCCGGTGCCGCCAACCGCCATATGATCTCCGAACCCGAACTCGCCTCCGCCCATGCCTGACCCAATTCCGTCCCCCACTCCCCGTGAAAACCCCGAAATGGTTTGTCATCTGTCAAATGACAAACCATCCGTGGTCCCCAGCGGAATCTGTCAACTATTAGTTGACATATCCTCTGGCGCGCTGCCGGCGGCGCCCGCCGAAAAACCCAGAAGCATTTGTCATCTGTCAAATGACAAATCATTCGAGGCGGGAACTTCCGTACTCGAATTGCGCGTGCGCAACCACCCGGGGACCATGTCCCATATCACGGGCTTGTTTGCGCGCCGCGGGTTCAACCTCGAGGCCATTGTCTGCGTACCAGTCGACGATGGCGCGACCAGCTGCATGCTGCTGCTGGTCGCTGCCGAACCGCGCTTGGAACAGGTCGAGCGCCAGCTCGCCAAACTCTATGATGTCCTCACCGTCCGGCACCGCCCCGATCTCCGCGGGGAATTTTTCTACCAGCTGGTTCCGTCGGCCGCCGGCGGGATTGGCGGCGACCCGAACGGTGTGCCGTGAGCCCGCCCAATCCCCGCTGATCCCGCAAACGCCCGCTCGGCCTGACGATCAAGGCGGCGTTCGGCTGACTCTTTCGGAAGCCGCCGCGGCCGATTAGTGCCATCTCCAATTGCGCGGAGCCTGCACCAGGCGGGGCAATCCGATTGCCCCGCCGCGTCCGACGGCATGATTTCCCGGTTGCCCCATGAACCGCCGGACATTTATACGCCAGGGAGGCCTGCTCGCCTCAGGCCTCGCATTGCCCAACCTTATGCACGCGCTCCCCGATCACGAACCGGACAAGCCGTCGCCCGAATCCTCTCCCCAGCAGCCGGTCTTTCCTCGCGGGACGGAACGCCCGCCCCCTGAGCGGCGCTGCTTTGCCAGCGCCGCCGTCGAGGCACGCATCGAGGCCCTCGCGCCCCGGGTCACCCATCCCGGACTGGCCCGCCTCTTTCGCAATTGCTACCCGAACACTCTCGACACGACCGTGACGCTCGGTGGCGAACCGGGCAGCGAGGACACCTTTGTCATCACCGGCGACATTCCGGCCATGTGGCTGCGGGATTCCACTGCGCAAACCCTGCCGTATGTCGACCTCGCTCCGCAGGATGAGTCCCTGCGGCGCCTTTTCCGCGGACTGCTCCGCCGGCAGGCGGCGTGTGTGCTGCTCGATCCGTATGCCAACGCATTTTACCGAGGCCAGGAAACCGGCGAGTTCCGCGACGATGAGACCGAGATGAAGCCCGGTGTTCACGAACGGAAATGGGAAATCGACTCGCTCTGCTATCCGCTTCGTTTGGCCCATGCCTACTGGCGGGCCACGGCGGACCGGGCCCCGCTTGACGCCCGCTGGCTCGACGCCGCCCGGCTGATCCTGGACACCTTCCAGGTTCAGCAACGTCTGACCGCGCCCGGGCCCTACCGGTTCGCCCGCAAATCCGACTTTTTCTATGACCACTCGCCCAATGGAGGCCGGGGCAACCCCACGCGGAAGATCGGACTGATCCACTCAGCCTTTCGCCCCTCCGACGACGGCTGTTTCTTTCCTTTCCTTATTCCGGCGAATTTCTTCGCCGAAACCGCCCTGCGCCAGCTTGCCGAGCTGGCCCGCGAAATCTATCGCCAAGAGTCACTGGCAACCGAATGCCTCCGCTTGGCGGATACGCTTAAATCCACCCTGGCCCGGCATGCCACCTGTGAACATCCCGTCCATGGACGCATCTTTGCCTTCGAGGTTGACGGCTTTGGAAACGCCCTGATGATGGACGACGCGAACATTCCCAGCCTGCTCGCGCTGCCCTACCTGGGAGCCTGCAGAGCCGGGGATCCGGTTTATCATCGAACCCGCGGATTTGTCCTCAGCCCCGACAATCCCTATTTTCATCAGGGGCGGCTGGCGGAAGGCGTGGGGGGACCCCACGTGGCGCCCACCATGATCTGGCCGTTGTCGATCATCATGCGGGCCCGCACCAGCCGCGATGAACCGGAGATCGTGCAATGTCTGCGTATGCTCGCCGCCACCCACGCGGACACTGGATTCATGCACGAATCGTTTGATCCTGATGATCCCGCGAAATTCTCCCGGCCCTGGTTTGCGTGGTGCAATTCGCAGTTCGGCGAGCTGATCGTTCACCTCAGCGAGCACTTTCCCGAGACCCTGAAACAGGCCTGAGTCTCCCGCCGGCTTCCACTTTCGGGGCGGTGAGCCGCTCCAGTTGGCTTAGCGACGCCATCGCCTCCTCCCGGCAGGTTCCGCACATCTCCTCCGTCGGACGCAGGCTCACGCAGATGGCGGGACGCTCGGGTTTGCCGAAGAGCGCGCAGCGGTAATCGGGCAGGAGCTGCATGCAGGGGATACCTGCCGGTTTTCCGTGCGGCATGCCGGGGATCGGTGAACTGATCGACGGCGCGATACAGCACGCCCCGCATTGCGACCTGCATACCATCCTGGCATTGAGAAGCGCTCCCGCGAACCACTCAAGCTCAGTCCCGAAATTGACGGATCTCCGACCAGCCTCCGGGCACTGTTACGAAGGCCCGACGGCGAGGTTTGCACGTGGCTGCCGTACCGCGGCTGCGCTCTAATCGTTTAGCACCGTGGAATTTCCCGGAGCCGGCGCTTGTCATTCAGTTCTTGACTGGGGGTCACGGAAAAAAGAAAAATATTTCGCATATCTGCGCGTCTTGGCTAGCCTCCTTCCTCCCATGGCCAACCATTCTCCCGCCCAAAGTTCTACCCCTACACATACTTGGAAGTTCATCCGCACCGGAGGTCTTGACCAGGTTGCTCTCGAATCTGGCGCGGACCTTGCCGATCTCGAAAAGCTCGACCCGAAACTCTGGGTGGCCCTCGCCTGCCCCACCAAGGGCCTGGAATTCGACGAGAAAACGCTGCAATTGATCGACGTTGACAAAGACGGGCGCGTCCGCGTCCCCGAAGTGATCGCGGCGGTCAAATGGGCGTTGGCGCGCCTGAAGAGCGCGGACGATCTCGCCAAAGGAGGAGCGGCCCTTCCGCTCGCCGCCATCGACGATTCTGCTCCGGAAGGCAGCGCGATTCTCGCCTCGGCACGCCAGATCCTCATCTCGCTGGGCAAACCCGATGCCAACGCGATCTCAGTCGAAGACGCGGCCGACACCGCCCGGATCTTTGCGAAGACCCTCTTTAACGGTGATGGCGTGTTGCCCGCCGAGTCCGCGAGCAGCCCCGCGGTGAAACAGGTCATCGCCGACATTATCGCCACCGAGGGTGCCAAGCCCGACCGCTCAGGCCTCGCCGGGGTCGATCAGGCTTTAGTCGACCGCTTCTTCACCGACCTCGCCGCCTTCGCCGCTTGGAGCACCCAGGGCGAAGCGGCCGCGGCGTCTCCGATACTGACCCTTGGTGACAAAACCCCGGCCGCCGCCGCCGCGCTCTGCGCTGTCGCCGGCAAAGTCGACGACTACTTCAACCGCTGCCGTCTGGCGGCTTTCGACGCCCGAGCCACCAGCCACCTCAATCGCGCCGAAGCTGAATTCGCCGCGCTCGCCAGCAAGGACCTTTCCACGCTGGGCGCCGAGATCGCGGCGCTTCCACTGGCCCGGATCGAAGCCGGCCGGGCGCTGCCGCTGACCGAGGGAATCAATCCCGCCTGGTCGGCGGCCGTCGCCAAATTCCATGCGGACACGGTTACCGTCGTGCTGGGCGCCGCGAAGACCATTCTCACGGAAGCGGAGTGGGCCTCCTTGAAGGCAAAGGTCGCCGACTACGAGACCTGGATGTCCGCCAAAGCCGGCGCGGCGGTCGAGAAGCTCGGGCTTGCCCGGATCCGCGAAATCCTCGCGGGCAACGCCCGGGCCGAAATCGCGGCGTTGCTCGCCAAGGACCTCGCCCTCGCTGGCGAGATGGCGGCCATCGATAACGTCGACCGGCTCGCGCGCTACTGCCGCGACCTCACGCGGCTCCTGAAGAATTTCGTCAACTTCGCCGATTTCTACGATCCCACCCGCCCAGCGATCTTCCAGGCCGGCACCCTCTTCCTCGACAGCCGCCATTGCGACCTGTGCATTCAAGTCGACGACGCCGGCGCCCATGCCGCCCTTGGCACGATGAGCCGGTGCTATATCGCCTACTGCGATCTTCGGCGGCGCGGCGAAACGATGAAGGTCGCCGCCGTCTTCTCCAACGGCGACTCCGACTTCCTCATGCCGGGCCGCAACGGCCTGTTTATCGACCGGAAGGGCCGCGATTGGGACGCCACGATCACCAAGGTGATCGACAATCCGATTTCGATCCGGCAGGCGTTCTGGGGGCCCTACAAGAAGGTCGTGCGGTTGATCGAAGAACAGGTTGCCAAGCGCGCCGCGGCCGCCGAGTCGGCCTCCGACTCGAAACTATCCGCCGCCACCACTGCGACCGCCAATGCCGACAAAGACGTCGGCAAGCCCGAGGCAAAGAAGATCGACATCGGCACCGTTGCCGCGCTGGGCGTGGCCGTTGGTGCGATCGGCGGCGCGCTCGGAGCAATCGCCACCGGCCTTGCCCGGCTCGCATGGTGGCAGTTGCCCCTCGTTCTCGTCGCGCTCATGCTGATCATCTCGCTGCCGTCGATGCTCATTGCGTGGTTGAAGCTGCGCCAGCGGACCCTCGGCCCGATTCTCGAAGCCAATGGCTGGGCCATCAACGGTCGCGTCAAGATCAACATCCCGCTCGGGACGTCGTTCACTTCCCTGGCCCGGCTGCCAGCCAATGCCCGGCGATCGCTGCAGGATCCGTACGAGGACAAGGCGGCCGCCGCCGCCCGCCGTCGGACGATTGCCTTGCTGATCTTTGTTGTCATCGCCGCGGCCGCCTTTTGGTGGCGCGACCAGTGGTGGTGGTGGGTGACCGGAGGTACGCCTCCAGCACCAGCCCCGGCGACTGCTCCGGCCGCACCGGGGGCACCAGCCGCCGCGCCCGCTGTCAAACCCGCCACCCCCTGAACCATCTCCTATCTACCTATGAAACCAAAGTTCATTCCAGCTGTTGCAGCTCTAATTATCGCGACCTTGGGCATTGTCGCGCTGTCGGCCCGGGCCGACACCGTTACGCTTAAGGACGGATCCGTGGTCCACGGCAAGATCCTCAAGATCACCGACGGTACTATCGCCCTCTCCACGGGATTCGCCGGCGACCTGACGATCAAACAGGACCAGGTCGCCAGCTTCGAGACCGACGAGCCGGTGTTTGTGAAGACCAAGGACAACTCGACGGTGCTCGGCAAAGTCGACCAAAAAGAGTCCGGGCTCATCGTGGCCAGCGCCAGCGGCAGCTATGCAACTAAGGTCGAGGGCGTCAAATCTTCGTGGCGCCAAGGCGCCGAGGATCCTGAAGTGCTCGCTCTGCGCCGGCACTGGATACTCGAGCTCTCGACGGATATTGCCGGCAAGAGCGGCAATTCCACCGGCTTTGCCGATGCGATCGGGGCCGTGGCCACGCTCAAGACGCCGACGGACGCACTTAAGTTCTATGCCGCGGCCAACCACAGTGTGGCGAATCACCAAACCTCGGAGGATGCCTACAAGGGGGGCATCGAGTACAATGCCTTCTTCTCGCCGGTATGGTCATGGTTCGTCTCCACCGAGTTGATGCAGGATAACGTCAAAGACATCGCCCTGCGCGTCAGTACCCTCGGCGGCATCGGCTGGAACGCCGTTCGGAGCAAGCAGGAAGACCTGCAGTTCCGCGCCGGTCTCTCCTACCGGTATGATACTTACAACACCGTGCCGCCCACGCCCAACTATGCTTCCGCGGGCCTCAACCTGGGACTGGTGCACCGCGTCGAACTCGCTCCCTGGGCAGTCATGCACAACGCCCTCAGCTATGTGCCTTCGTTCAAGGACACCAGTAATTTTATCTTCGATCACGACTCCAACCTCACGATGCCGTTCGGCGGCTCCAAGGTCTGGTCGATGCGCCTCGGCCTCACCAACGAGTACACGTCGAAGCCTGTCGGCGAAGCCGCCAAGAAGCTCGATACCACTTACTATCTGCGGTTCGTGTACGTCGTGGAGTGAGCCACGGACCCGCCCGTGCGGCGGCGTCGGTTATTGCAGCTCGAAGAAGACCCGCGGGCCTTGGTTCTTTTGGGCCGGGCCCGACGCCGATAGTTTGGCCAGAAACAACCGCTCCGAGGCGATCTTGCCCGTGGTCAAAAGGTAATCGCGCACGTGCGTCGCACGCGCCGTGGCCAGCGTCCGCAGATCGTCGTCGTTGACTTCCATGGTGTCGGCGAGGCGCGCGGTCATCGCCTCCGGGGGCAGCCCGCCGGCCACCGCCGCCGCGGTGGTGTTCTTCAATTCCTCGGCCGCCTTGACCTGCTCCTTTTCCGCCGCCCGCCGGCTGCGCGCGCTCTGGAAGGTGATGACATTCACCACGCGCTTCACGAGACCCGGCGGTGGCGCGGGCGGCGGTGGCGCCACGGCCGGCGGCTTCGGCAGCGGGGTGCCAAATTCCGTGCCCGGCGGAAACTTCGCGTCAAAAAGCTTCTTCAGCATTGTGCCGCGTTCCTCCGGCGTGATTGCGAACTGCTCAGGGGGCGGAATGTTGGGATCGGTCGCGCGGCGCGTTTCCCAGATCTGGCGGCGGATCAGGTCGGCGAGCTTCTGCTGCTTCAGCGCATAGGCGTCCGCGGCAGCATCGTAGCTGCCCTCGATGCCGACGTTGAGGCCCGGCCGGTTGGTCAACGCCTTCACCAGCGTTTCAAGTTTCGGCCCCTCGGCCGGCAGCGGGACCACGGCGCCGGGAGCGAATTCCTGAAACGAAAGTTCCTCGCCGCCGCCGCCGAACATCGAACCGATGAGTGAAAATGGCGACACCGCCGCCTTGGTCAGGAGGTTGCCGATCACGCGCCAGACCACCTTGCTGATGCGGAAGCTGGGGTCGTCGAGACTGCCTTCCACCGGGATATCGATAACAATCTTGCCGTCGAGATCCTTCAAAAGCGCCACGCCCAGACGCACCGGCAGATGAATGGCGTCCGGGCTGTTGGTGGCCGCGCCGAAGGTGAACTGGTTGAGCGTGACGATATTCGACATGTCGACCTTGCGGTCGGCGACCTTGGCCTTGATCGCGAGGAAAAGCTTGCCGCGCGCGAGTTCGTAGCCGGCGAATCGTCCGCTGTAGGGGCTGAGCGGTAGCAGGTCGACGGATTTGACGTCAATGGTGAGATCCACGAATTTGTTCTCGCTGAGCGGATCCAGCTTGCCGGTGATCGCCACCGGCCCGGCGCCGTCCACCGTGGCCTTCAAATCGACGTCGGCCCGGCCAAGGTTTCCGGACGAAAGGCCGCTAATGGTGCCGCTGAACTGATTCACCACCATCTTCGCGTTGGGTTCGAGCGAGCGGTCGGTGAAGCTGAAGCCGCCACCGATGATCGTCACTTTGCCGATTTCAATCTTCGGCAGGGGCGCGGCTTCGCCGATCTTTATTGCCGGGGGCGCCGTACCGGTTGGCTTCACCACCGCCGCAAGATTGAGCGTCTTGTCCTTGTCGACCACGACCCGGGCATACGGCCCCGCCAGCGTCACCTCGGCCAGCGCAACGTTGAGCTGCGGGGCAGTGCTGACCTTGAGGCCGTGGAGCGCGAGGGCCGAGAATCCGGCCAGATCCTCCGAGTGCGCGCCGTCCACCAGCCCGAACTTCTCCATGCGCACATCCCCTTCCAGGATGGCGGACGGCTGATGATCGGCGAGCGTGAGCTGCACCTGGCTAAACGCCGAAACCGCGCCCTGGGTGAGGCGGACGTTGATGAACTGCTCCAGGTAGGGGCTGAGCGGCAGAATCGCCAGGTCCGCGGCCTCGGCTTTGAGCGTGACCCGGAGGGCTGGCTTGATCGACACGCTGCCCTCGACCTGCAGGGTGCCGTGGGGCGCCCACGCCAGCGAAAGCTGCAGCGGCATGGTCGCTCCCTCGGCGAGCGTGACGTTTTTCACCGAGAATTGCAGGTTGCTCAGGCCAAGCTGCACCGGTCGCGGCGCCGCCAGATCGGTGAGATCGACCTTGAAATCTTTCAACGCCACCTCCCCTACTGTCAGATCAATCGGCGGCATAGACGGGGCGGGCGCCGGTACTGCGCCCGGCGCGGGCCCTCCAGACGGCAATAGGGTCAGCAGGTTGATGGTGCCGTCTTTATCGCGCCGGACCGCGAGGTGCCCGCCGTCCAGCGCGATGCGGCCGATGGCGGTCTTCATCGCGACGCCGTCGGCGCTGATCCCCGTGACCTCCAGCGCCGCCAGCTCGATTGCCAGCTGGCCATTCCCGCGGGTGGCAATCCGGAGATCGCGCAGACTCAGAGCGCCATCGGCCAGCTTGAGCACCCGGGTCCCGCCAGCGAGCTTCGCCTCGTAATGCCCGTGGACGGTGAGCTTTCCCGCCGTGATATCGGCATTTGACGCTTGGTCGGTGTAGGGCGCGTATTTTGGCAGATTGAGATTCTCAACGGCGAATTCACCCGAGGAGGAAGCCGGATCAGCGCTCAACGTGCCGGTCCACGCGAAGCGCTCCCCGGCCTCGGTCACAGCCTCGAAATGATAGAGGGCGCCGCGATTGCCGGCGGTGCGGAATTCAGTCAGGGTAAAGCTGACCGGACCGACGACCGTCCGGAACGGCTTCTTCCGGCTGTTGTCGGCGAAATCAAGGCTCGCCCCGGTGACCTTGAGACTGCCGATGAGAATCGGTCGCGGCGGTTTCGCGGCCGCCGGTTGCGCCGGCAGCGCCGCAGTTTTGGCGAGCAGATCGGAGAAATTGAATGTGCCGTCCTGGTTGATCAGCACATGCGAGTGAAAGCCATCGATCGCAATCTTGCTGAAAACCCATTCGCCCATCAGCGACGGGACCGCATCGAAATTAACATAGAGGCGCCGCCAGCCGAAGAATGAGCCGGGGGCGCCCCTTTCCCCCACCTCGAAGTCGATTAGCGTGACGGAGAGCGTGTAGGGATTAACGCGCACCTTGCCGAGCGTGACCGGGCGGCTCAGCTCGGCGGACAGCCGTTTCACCAGCTGACCCTTCACAATCGGTGGCAGGATGAAGAAACCCGTTACCGTATACAGGACCATCAGGGCGGCGGCAATCCAGAGGGCACGACGAGCTCGGGGCGAAAGCTTGATCATCTTCATGGAGGGGAAGGATAACGGATGCGCCGCGGGGTGCAACCTGCTGGAAGACGGCGCTGGGTGACAGACCGGGCCGTGCCGACTTGGTTCGGGCATTTCTTGGAGTCGCGACGCCCTCGTCGCATTTCGATCGCAAGTCCGCGACGGGGCGTCGCGGCTCCAGCTGAAAGCATGCGCGATGAATTGCCGGACTGTGAAACATCCGGCCCAGAAGAAATCCCACTAAAAACAATTAGCTGAGTTGCTCTCTGCACAGGAAAACGCCTCTCTCCTTGACGTTCTACAGGAGAGGTTATTTGTCTTCCTGTAGAACATCTAGGAGAACTCAATGACCAAGGAAAAAACCGACTTGTTACAGGGCACGCTGGACATGCTCATTCTGAAGGCGCTCCAGCTCGAACCGATGCACGGCTTCGGCATTTCCGTCCGCATCCGGCAGATTTCGGACGAGGTGTTGCAGGTGGAACAAGGCTCGCTCTACCCCGCCCTCTATCGGCTCGAGGATCAGGGCTGGATCAAGTCGGAGTGGGGCACCTCCGACAACAACCGGAAGGCGAAGTTCTACTCGCTCACCGCGAGCGGTCGCCGCCAGCTCGAGTCAGAGACGGCCAACTGGGCCAAGCTATCGGCGGCGATCAATCTTGTGCTGAAGGGCGCCCGAGGGGCCGCCAGCCCCAAGCTCTAGGCGATAGGCTCAGCAACCCCATGAGTTGGATGCCCCAATTCAAGTACCGCCTGCGGACGCTGTTCCGTCGCTCAGTCGTCGAGCGCGACATGGCTGCAGAGATGCGTGCGCACCTCGAAATGCAGGAACAAGTCAACCGTGCGGCGGGCATGTCACCCGACGAGGCGCGTTTCGCCGCACAGCGCCAGTTTGGCCACCTCGACGGCATCAAGGAAACCGTCCGCGACCAGTGCGGTTGGGTCTGGCTGGAGCAACTCTGGAAGGATTTTCGGTTTGCGGCCCGTTCGCTACGGAAAAGCCCCGGCTTCACCGCTGTTGCCCTGCTCACGCTCGCGCTCGGGATCGGCGTAAACACCGCCGTTTTCTCGATCATCAACAATCTCTTCTTCCAGCCCCTGCCGGTCCGGGACCCCGGGAGCCTGGTGGTGGTCGCGGCCCGGACCCCGGTCAGCAGCCTCCTGCGGGGATACGAATACCCCAATTACCTGGACCTTCGCGCCCAGGTGGACGCCTTTTCCGATCTCATGGCCTACTCGACCGCACCGATTGATCTCGCCGCCTCGGGGGTCGAGCCGGACCGGACCTACGCCGCCGTCGTCACCGGCAACTTCTTTTCCTTTTTCGGTGTGCCAGCGGCCCGGGGACGCCTCTTCCTGCCCGGCGAAGGCCAGGAGATCGGAGCCGATCCCATCCTGGTGCTTTCCAACGCCTATTGGCAGCAGCACTTTGGCGGCGATCCCTCGGTCGTGGGCCGGAGCGTCAACGTAAACGGGCATCCCTACATCGTCGTGGGTATAGCGCCGGCGACCTTTACCGGCACCCAAGCCGGCTTGTCCGCCAACGTCTTTTTGCCCGTGACCATGACCGGCGACCTCATGACCAATGGCGCCCAATTGCTGCAGGCTCGTGCCGGGATGCCGCTCAAAGTCATGGGCCGGCTCAAGCCGGGCGTGAGTCTGGACCAGGCGCAGGCCGAGGTCGCCACCGTGGTCGAGCGGATCGCCCGGACCTATCCGAAGGAGAGCGTCGGCGGCACGCCTCTGGTGATCCGGGAACAACGCACCCGGCCCGATCCCGGGTTTACCGAGTTCATGCCGCTGATATCGAAAGTCTTCATGGGCTTGGTGGGGCTGGTCCTGTTGATCGCCTGCGCCAACGTGGCAAACCTAATGTTTTTGCGCGCCACGGTCAGGCGACGGGAGATGACTCTCCGTTCGGCCTTGGGCGCCTCCCGCTGGCAGTTATGCCGGCAGTTGCTGGCCGAAAGTTTCCTGCTCGCGGCCACCGCCAGCGCCGTGGGTCTGGTGCTCGGATACTGGGGTGCCAGCTGGCTGGTGCGCTTCGTTTCCTCGGCGACGCCTTTGGCGCTGGTTGGCGCGAGCTGGGATTGGCGCGTGTTTCTGTTCGCCGCGGCCATGGCCCTGCTCGCCGGATTGCTCACCGGGCTGATGCCCGCGCTGAAAGTCAGCCGCGTGGACCTGCAAACGTCCCTGAAGCAGGGCGGCGTTGCGTTGAGCGCTGCCTCCCGACACCCATTTCGCAGCATCCTCGTGGTGTCGCAGGTGGCCGTTTCGCTGGTCGTGCTGGTCTGCGGCGGAGTATTCCTGCGCAGCCTGCAGCACGTGTCCCCGCAGTTTCTGGGCTTCCGCACCGACCACCTGCTGATGGCTACGTTCGATCTCGGATTGCACGGCTACAACCCGGACCGCGCCGGGCGGTTTCAGCAGCAGTTGCTCGAGAAAGCCAGAGCCCTGCCCGGCGTGGAGGCCGCGACCCTCGGCACTTTCGTTCCTTTTGCACTCTACTCGTCGCTGAACGTCGCCGTTCCGGAAGGCAAAACCGTCCGCGGGATCCAGGACATGACCGTCACCCCTTATGGCCTGGTCGCGCCTGATTTTGTCCAGGCGATGGGCATGACCCTGCTGCGCGGCCGCGATTTCAGCACGCAGGACAAGACCGGCGCCCCCATGGTGGCCATCATCAATGAGGAGATGGCGGCGCAGTTCTGGCCGGGACAGGATCCGTTGGGCAAACGGTGCTATGTTGGCGGGCCGCCGGCGCTCGAGGTCGTGGGGGTGGTGCGCACCGGGCGGTACATGATGGTCGGGGAAGCCGCTTCGCCCTTCATCCTCCAGCCGCTGGCCCAATCCTACGACAAGACTCCCCTGACCTTGTACCTGCGCACGCAGGGTGATCCGGCCGCGCTCATTCCCGATGTTCGCAACCTGGTGCAGGCTCTCGATCCGGCCCTGCCACTCTACAACGTTGAGACGATGGATCGCCATCTGAACGACGGCCTGCTGGCCCTGCTGCCGCTCCGCACCGGGGCCGCCCTCGCGGTGCTTCAGGGCCTGTTCGCCCTTGTGCTGGTCGTGATGGGTCTTTACGGCGTAGTTTCGTTCGTGGCTAGCCAGCGGACGCGTGAGATCGGCATCCGCCTGGCCTTGGGTGCGCAGAAGGGCGACGTCCTCCGGCTGGTGTTGGGGGACGGCCTAAAACTGACGTTGGCTGGGGTCGCCATCGGAGCGGTGCTATCCTTGGCACTGATCCGGGTCCTGCCGCGCATTCTCTACGGCTTGGCGGCGGGTAGCTCACCAGTGATGCTGGCCGCCGGCCTTCTCCTGACGGGCATTGCTCTGCTCGCATGCTGGATACCGGCGCGACGAGCCACGCGCGTGAATCCCGTGGAGATCTTGAAGGCGGAGTAGTCTTCAAAGAAAGGAAGAACCGATGAACCCACCCTCTCAACTGGACGCCGCGGCCAACGAACTGCCGCCCATGTCGCCAGGTATCTCCGGAGCCGGTGATACCTGGTGGAGCCGCAACTGGGTCCGCGTTTTGGTGGTCGGCAGTTGTGGAGCCGTCGTCCTGTTCTTCGGCGGCATCGTTTTCATCGTTGTCGGGGCTTTCGGCATGATGCGCTCTTCCGGCGCCTGCCAGGAGGCGGTCGCCCGGGCCGCAGCCACGCCAGCTGTCGTCCAAGCGCTTGGCTCCCCGATCGAGATCGGATGGTTTGTCACCGGTACCCTCGATCCGGGCCAGAGCGCTGACATCACGATTCCCGTGACCGGTCCCCGTGGGAGGGCGCGCATTCATGTTGTCGCATCGAAAGCGACCGGGACATGGGCATTCTCGACGCTGACAGTCACGCTGCGGGCGACGGGCGAGCAGATTTTCCTGGTGGAGAAAGCGCGAACGCTCGATGCGGCCGTGCGACCAACGGACCCGGACTGAGACGCCACACAAGAAAACAAAGAGAACAAACTGCAGCGGTTCTTCCCAGCACTTCTCCGTTCCCTCCGCTGCCTCCTGTTCAATCAAGATCTCCTCTCATGAGAATCTGGCCGAAGCTGAAAGCGCTCCTGTCGAGAGAACAACTTGAAGCCGACATGACCGATGAGCTGCGCGCCCACCTGGAGATGCAGGAGGCGGCCAACCGCGCTGCGGGCATGAGCGCCGAGGAGGCGCGGTACGCGGCCCGCCGGCAGTTCGGCGGCGTTGATCAGATCAAGGAGCAGGCCCGCGACCAGCGCGGCTGGGTCTGGCTGGAGCAGCTCTGGAAGGATTTCCTGCTCGCCGGGCGGACCCTACGGAAGAACCGCGGCTTTTCCGCGGTGGCAATCGTGACGCTGGCTATCGGCATCGGCGCGACCGCGTCGCTCTTCAGCGTGATCAATGGGTTGCTGCGCGATCCCCTCCCGTATCCGGACGCCGGACGGTTGACCACGGTGAGACGGCATGACGTCAATGCAGCGATCGACTACATGCCGTTGACCACCTCCGACGTTCTCGATCTTCAAGAGCGGGCAAAAAGTTTCGCTGACATCGGCGCGTTCAGCGTCCGCCGTTTCAACCTTGGCGGCGAGCACGCCGAAGCGGTCGAGGGCGCGCTGTGCACGGCCGGGCTATTCCGGGCGCTGGGCGTGCCACCGTTGTATGGCCGGTGGTTCACCCCGGACGACGAGGCCGGCGACCAGACTGCGGCGGTCATCCTGAGCCACGAGCTCTGGAAACAGCACTTCAACTCCGATCCGTCGGTCATCGGTCGCACCGTCCGGCTCGACGGTCGCAACCACACCATCGTCGGCGTGATGCCCGAGGGGTTTACCGTGCTTTCCCTCTGGATGCGCACCCGGTCGCTCGGCCTGTGGAGCCTGCTGTCGTTGCGCCGCGGAGAGGGCGATTGGAACGGTTACTGGCTCGGCTCAATCGCCCGGCTGAAGCCCGGAGTCACCAGCAGCCAGGCGTCTGAGGAAGTGCGGACCATTGCACGGCAGCTCGTGGAGACGGACCCCAACCGGGATTCGCACAAGACCTTCTGGTCCATTCCGCTCGCCATCGATCTCGGGGGCCTGCCGGCGCTGCGGATCTCGGCCTTGCTGGCGGCTGGCTGGACCCTGCTCGTGCTGGCAGCCCAGAACGTCGCGGGCATGATGCTCGCGCGTGGCATCGGCCGGCAACCGGAGATGGCGGTGCGCCTGGCGCTGGGGGCACGACGCGGTCATATCCTACGCCTCGTGCTGATGGAAAGCCTGTTGCTGAGTCTGCTGGCGAGTATCGGCGGGTTCCTGCTCACCCTCTGGGGCCAATCGGCGCTGACCCGCCTCCTCCCAGCTGACGTAATGCCGCGCGCCGGGCTGCATATCGACACGTCGCTGCTGGGTAGCATCGCGGTGCTGACCTTGATCAGCATGCAGATGGCCGGTTTCACACCCGCGATGCTCGCCTCCAGAACCGACGTCGTGAGCAGCATCAAGGAGGGTGGCGCGAGCTCAGGACCGGCCCGCAAAATGCAGCGCAAGCTGCGCAATCTCCTGGTGGGCCAGATCGCCGTTGCGCTAATTTTGGTCGCGGTTGCCCTGCAACTTTCGAGCACGTATCGCGGTATGCTCGGAAGCTCCCGGGCGCTGATCTCCGACAGTATCCTGACCGCCGCCGTCGCCGTGAAAGGACCGGCGTACCAGACCGATGAGGCGCGGGTGGCGTTTTGGAAGCGCCTGCTCGACAATTGCGCCACCCTGCCGGGCGTTCGCGAGACGGCGATGGCATCCAAGCTGCCCTTGGACGGCGGAATGTCTTCGACCGTGCTGATCGACGACCAGGCCTTTAGTCCCGGCATATCGTACCCATGGATCGAGCAGTCATTCGTGTCGTCAGGGTTTTTCCCGGCGATCGGGGCGCGGCTGATCCAGGGATGCTGGTTTACGCCGGCGGACGAGAACCGCCGGGCCCAGGTGGTGGTGATCAATCGTACGATGGCCGGCCGCTACTGGCCCGGACAGGATCCCATCGGGCGGCACATCCGTCCCGCTCAAGCCGACCAAGGTTGGTCCCGCGAGGTCGTCGGAGTGATCGAGGATGTGCGGCAGTTTGCGGAGCGACCCGCCCAGCCCGAGATGTATTTTCCGTTCACCGACTTCGCAGTTCCTGAGTCGTTTCTCGTTGTCCGCATGGCTGCGGGCTTGCCCGCGCCGGTCGAGGCGATCCGACAGGAACTGGGGCGGATCGACGGCGATCTCGCGCTGGCCGGCGTGCGGACACTTGGCGCGCTGTTTCAGAGTCAGGGACGGGTCCTGACGGTCGTCACTTCCGTAGTGGATGTGCTCACGGTGGCAATCGTCGCACTGGCTGCTCTGGGGCTGTACGGGACACTGTCATTCCATTTCGCCCGGCGACGGCGCGACATCGGCGTCCGCCTCGCCCTCGGGGCGGCCCCGCGTGACATTGTGCGCTTGGTGTTCAAGCAGGCGGCGGTATGGGTGATCGTGGGCCTGGGCCTCGGGGCGGCATTTGCGTGGGCCGTGTCCTCGGTCCTGCGCCGCATGCTGGAGGACGCGAGTCCGTTCAATGTGCCTGGTGTCGCACTGGGAGCAGGCGTCATTTTCATCGTCGCCCTATTGGCCGCCTGGCTGCCGGCGCGGCGCGCGATGAGGGTGAATCCGGTGGAAGCGCTGCGCGCGGAGTGACCGCCGCGCGGAAAGCAAGCAGCTTCAAGCTGCACGCTTTAGGCTCTCGGCTGAAGGCGATTGGCAGGAAGCTCTGAGCTGCGAGACCCACAAGTCCCTCTCGAGGGGACTGCCTCAACCCTGCTGCTTACGGCTTTGCACTTGCTGCTTATAGCTTAACGCCTATTGCCTGAAGCGCCTCCTTCCATGAGGCCATTCTCCACAAGCATTGTCTGCCTGCTTCCGTTGACGTTCACTGGGACTCCCCTAATGGCGCAATCGAACCCGATGACCACCGCGGTAAACCAGCTCGGCCTCGACCTCCTGCGCGCCCAGGCCTCAGCCAGTGATCATGGCAACCTGCTGCTGTCGCCTTACTCCATCGAGACCGCCCTCGCGATGGCGTACACCGGCGCGGACGGGCGCACGCGCGAGGAAATGCAGCGCGTGCTGCATCTGCCTGCCGACGATGCGGCGGTGCTCGATGGTTTTTCCGGACTCGCCAGAGAACTCGCCGACCTGCAGGTTGCTTCCCGTCGTCGGGCCGAGGAAGCGCGCAAATACGGAGGATTCGAGGAACCGATTGAGATCAATGTCGCCAACCGACTTTTCGCGCAAAGCGGCTTCGAGTTCCGATCCGCTTTCACAACCGCGTTGCGCGATCGATTCGGCGCACCGCTTGAAGAACTCGATTTCGTCCACGCCGCTGAGCCGGCCCGCGTTGCGATCAATGCCTGGGTCGCCCGCGAAACCCGCGAAAAAATCCACGATCTCGTCCCCAGGGGCGGGGTTAACGAGACAACGCGCGCGGTGCTCGCCAATGCGCTGTACCTCCGCGCCCCCTGGGAGCATGCATTCAAACCGAATGCCACCAAGAACGAGCCTTTCTGGATCCGCGGCCAGATGCAGACCGACGTGGCGACTATGCTTCAGCAAAGACATTACGGTTATGAACAGCGGAACGGTTACGCCGCACTTGTCCTGCCGTATGTGGGGCACCAGCTGCAGTTCGTGATTCTGCTGCCGGACAAGCGTGACGGTCTCGCCGATCTGGAACGAGCCGTCACCTCAGACCTCCTCGCCGGGTGCACCAGGTTGCCCGACCGAGATGTGATCCTTCATCTGCCCAAGTTCAAACTCGAGCCGCCGAGCCTTTCGCTGGGCGAGGCACTCCGCGGACTCGGCATGATGGTCGCGTTCGATCAGCCTCGTGGCAGCGCAGACTTCGGCCGCATGGCACCGCGAAAACCGAATGACTACCTCTGCATCTCGGAAGTGATCCACAAGACCTGGTTGTCGCTCGACGAAAATGGCACCGAGGCTGCCGCGGCAACCGCAGTCATCATGATGGTCGGTTCAGCCATGAGGCCCGATCCACCGCCACCGATCGAGGTTCGCGTCGATCGTCCCTTCTTGTTCGCCATTCAGCACGTCCCTTCCGGCGCCTGTCTTTTCCTCGGCCGACTTACGGATCCGCGGTGAAGAATGGGCCTGGTATCGCGAGGACCGGATATCCCGATCAACGCGGCGCCGGACTGGGAATATTCGCCCCGCTCCGGTTGGCATCTGATCTATAATCGGAAGAAGCGCTGGATCTTCTATCTGATTCCGACTCGTGGCGGCTTCCGGCTTTCCCTGATTCTCGGCGGCAAGGCCGTCGCCGCGCTGCAGGCAGGACCGTGGGCGAAGACCATGCTGCCTTTGCTAAAAGAGGCCAAGCGCTACCCGGAGGGCACGGCGTTTTCGTTGACGGGACAAACCCTGGACATCGAGTTGGCGGTGGCTCTTCTGGAGGTCAAGATCGCCCATTGACTGCCGCCGGGCTGCTCGCGTCGATCTGAGCGTGGCGCTGCGGGCGTAGTGAGCTGGCAGGCAAGAAGCCGTAAGCATCAAGCCGCCAGTTCGAAGCTGTAATCCGCCCGAAAAGCCTGCGGGTCTGAAGTCCAGAACTCACAGCTTATGGCTTTCAGCTTACCGCTGAAGATTGCCGCCGCGGACAGCTCCGCGTTTTTCCTATTGACGTTCTGAAGGAGAGCCTTCACCGATCCTTATTCAGAACATCTAAAGGAAGAACATGACCAACGAAAAATCTGAATTACTCCAGGGTACGCTCGACATGCTGATCCTCAAGGCGCTCCAGTTGAAGCCCATGCACGGCTTCGGCCTTTCAATTCGCCTGCGGCAGATGTCGCGGGAGCTGTTTCAGGTGGAGATGGGTTCGCTTTATCCGGCGCTCTGCCGGCTCGAGGCCCGGGGGTGGGTCAAGGCCGAATGGGGCGTTTCCGACCACAACCGGAAGGCGCGCTACTATGTATTGACCCCCGCCGGCCGGAAACAGCTCCAGGCCGAGACCACCCAGTGGGAGCTCCTGTCGAGCACGATCAACGCGATGCTCAAGGCGACCTGATTTTTCAGTAGCGAGCATCGAGTAGTGAGAAGTGAGTAGATCCAATCCCCCACCCCAGGCGCCACCGACGCCGCTCCGATAAGCTCCAGCCGAAATCCGCACTCCACGGTTCTCTCATGTCCCGGCTCCGCCAGTTTCTCTTCAAGCTTCAGCCGTTCTTCCGGCGTCGGAAGATCGAGGCGGATCTGTCCGAGGAGATGCGCGCGCATCTCGAGATGCAGACCGAGGCCAACCTCGCCGCCGGCATGCCTCCGGAGGAGGCGCGGTACGCCGCCCGGCGCGAATTCGGCGGCATCGATCAGGTGAAGGAATCGTATCGCGACGAGCGCGGCGTGCGATGGCTGGAGGACGCCGCGCGTGACGTGTGTTTCGGCGCTCGGATGCTGCGGAAGAATCCGGGATTCACCGCCGTGGCGGCGCTGACGCTGGCGCTCGGAATCGGGGCGAATACTGCCATCTTCTCGGTGTTCTACGGCGTGCTGCTGCAGCCTCTGCCCTACCCCGAGCAGGAGAGGCTCATCTTCATTCACGACTGGTCCAAGGAGACGACCTTTGATCCGGTCTCCTACCTGAACTTCGTTGTCTGGCGTGAGCAGCAACAGAGCTTTACGGCCATTGGTGTGGCGCGTCCCTGGCAGTTCAGCTATGTCGGCCCGAACGAAACCGAACGGCTGAACGGCGCCGTGGCGAGCTACGACCTCTTTGCCGCCATCGGCATGGCGCCGATCCGCGGACGTCTCTTCACTGCCGAGGACGACAAGCCGGGTGCCGAACGCACCGTCGTCATCCGCACAAGCTTGTGGAAACGCCTCTTCGGCGGACGGGATTCCGTCATTGGCGAGAAGGTCAAGCTCTCCGGCGAGTTTTACACGATCATTGGCATCCTGCCGAACAACTTCCGAATTCCGCTGGAGGGCGCCGAGCTCTGGACTCCGATCAGTCATTCCCTTTCGGGCGAAGAGCTCCAATACGGCTATCGCCCGAATGCTCTATACGCCTATGCCCGGCTGAAGCCTGGCATCTCGCTCGAGTCGGCGGCTGCCAACATGCGCGTTCTGGCCGCCGGACTCGACAAGGAACACCCAAGCGGCGGGCTCATCCCGACGCTCCTGCCGCTCGCCACGGCGGGCGCGGGTGAAGTACGCCCGATTTTGTACGTATTGCTCGGCGCGGCGGGCTTCGTGCTGCTTATCGCTTGCTCCAACGTCGCCAATCTCCAACTGGCCCGCGCCCACGCTCGAGCCAGGGAGTTCGCCGTGCGCGCCGCTCTCGGGTCTGGGCGCATGCGGATCGCGCGGCAGCTTCTGGTCGAGAGCCTCATCCTCGGGCTGCTGGGCTGCGGTGCCGGCGCCTTCCTCGGCTCCTGGGCGCTCGGTGGTCTGACGGCGATGCTGCCGGCGGGCGCGTCGCGCATGGACGAGGTCTCGCTCAACCTGTGGGTGCTCGGGTTTGCCGTCGTCGCCAGCCTCCTGACCAGTGTGCTCTTCGGACTCGTGCCCGCGTTTCACGCGGCCCGGCAGAATGTGCGCGAGGCCCTGGCGCAGGAGGGTCGGTTAGCGGGCTCGACGCGCGGGAACCGCTGGCGTGCCGGGCTGATCATCGGCGAATGCGCTCTCACGTGCGCCCTCTTGGTCGGGGCCGGACTCATGCTCCGTACGCTAGGCAATCTCTATCGATCGGAGCCCGGCTTTTCGACCGAGCACCTGCTCACCTTCAACTGGGTTGTGAGGGGCGGCCGCTACGAGGACCCTGCGGTGCGCTACTGGTTGATCCATCGCGCGCTCGAACGCCTGGCTGCCGTGCCGGGCGTCGCTCACGTCGGCATCGTCGACCCCCTGCCGTTTGAGGGCAGAGACAATCGGACCGTCTACCTCATCAAGGGAGGGACCATACCCGGAGAACGTGGGCCCTGGCCGTCGGCCAACTGGGGGATCGTCGGCGGGGATTGCCTCGGTGCGCTGGGAGTCAAGCTCATGGCCGGCCGCGCCTTCGACGCCCGTGACGACTGGCGGTCCACTCGCGTGGTGATCGTCGACACCCAGTTCGTGGAGAAGGAATTCCGGGGACGGAATCCGATCGGCCAACTTATCTGGACGGGGGGCGAACCGCCCAAGCGCGAGACTGATTGGATGGAGATCATCGGAGTAGTCGGGCACATCAACACGCTCGGCCCTGGCCAGCCCTCGCTTCCGCAGATCTACTGGTTCACCCAGCAGACGATACCGCAGTCCATGGGTTTCGCGGTGCGCGCCGAAGGCGAGCCGACGGCGGTGGTGTCGTCGTTGCGGGCGGCGCTGCGCGAGGTGGCCGACGACCTGTCGATGGCCAGTGTGCGCACGATGGACCAGTTGTTCGCCTCGAATATCGCCAACCAGCGGCTGGTGGTGAAGCTGCTGGGCGCCTTCGCGGCGCTGGCGCTGTTGTTGGCGGGCGTGGGGCTCTACGGGGTGGTGAGCTACAGCGTCAGTCAACGAACGCGCGAGATTGGCATCCGCGTCGCCCTGGGCGCCACATCGCGCTCGGTCGTGCGCATGACGATGCAGCAGGGGGCAACGCTCGCGAGCGCCGGCTTGGTCATCGGGCTCGCCGCCGCTTTGGCCCTCACTCGTCTCCTGCAAAGCCTGCTTTTCGAGACTAGCCCGCACGATCCCCTGGTCTACGGGGTGGTGGCGGTCGGGTTGCTCGGTGTCGCGGCGCTCGCCTGCTGGCTGCCGGCCCGCCGGGCCGCGAAGGTCAATCCGCTGGAGGCGCTAAGGGCAGAATGACCGCGGCGCTGCGGCGCCAAATTCCAAACGCCAAGTTCCAAACAACCTTCCGTATCTGTGCAATCAGTGAAATCCGTGGTCAGATTATACTGCGGAAATTGAGATGCATCGGTTTCGCCAGATCCTCTTTCGTCTGCAGCCGTTCTTCCGGCGTCGGAAGATCGAGGCGGGCTTATCCGAGGAGTTGCGCACGCATCTGGACATGGCGACCGAGGCAAATATCGTCGCCGGCATGTCGCCCGAGGAAGCGCAACACGCGGCACAGCGGGACTTCGGTGGCACGGACAAGGCCAAGGAGCTTTACCGCGACGAACGCGGCATCCGGTGGGTCGAGAACTTCCTGCGCGATCTGCTTTTTGTCGTGCGCACGCTTCGGAAGAATCCCGGATTCATGCTCGCCGTCGTAGCAACGCTGGCGATTGGCATCGGCGCGACGACGGCGATGATCGTGATTGTGTGGCAGGGGTTGTTTCCCACCTTGCCGTTTGCACACGAGGAACGCGTGGTCGTTATCGATGAATTCGATCGGCAACGAAATACGTCGATGGTCGAGTTTGCCTCACGCTACGTGCAGATCCGTTCGAGCTCGAACAGCTTCGCCAAGATTGCGGCTCAGGGGGCCGAGCAGATGAACCTCGTGGTCAATGGCGATCCCGAGGCCCTCATCTCGGCCTGGGTGACTCCGGAGTTTTTTGCGGTGTTTGGCGTCAACGCGGCATGCGGGCGGACCTTCTACGCCGAGGAACATGTGACGGGAGGGGCCTCGGGCGCTGTGGTTGTCTTGAGTCACGGCGTCTGGCTGCAACGGTTCGGTGGTGATACGGCGGTGATTGGTCGCGAGATCAACCTCGGTGGTCGGCTTCGGCGCGTGGTTGGCGTCATGCCGGAGCGGTTTCTCGCGCCGCCGGGGTTCGCATCTTGGGGGCTGTTCCTGCCGCTGGCCGAGGACGAATTGGTGAAGGCCGGGGCGTGGAGCCGGGTTTGGATGGCCGGTCGGCTGAAACCAGGAGTCCTCCCGGGCGAAGCCGGAGCCGAGATCTCCGCGTTGGGGATGCCGACGCCGGGCAGCCCGAATCTTTGGAACCATCTGGAGCCGCAGGTCATACCGATTCGCGACAAATACCGACCAGAAACCGCGCGACTCTTTTGGGTCTTCCTGGGGGCCGCTGCCTTCTTGCACTCGATTGCGATCGTCAATGCCCTCAACCTGGCTCTCATGCGCATCGTATCGCGGCGGCGGGAGCTGGCCGTGCGGATCGCATTGGGTGGCAATCGTGTACAAGTCGGTCGCCTGTTGCTTTTGGAAAGCCTTCTGCTCTGCGCGCTCGCTGGTGCTGCTGGCTTGGGAATTGCGCACGGCGCGATCAACTTGCTCGGTGGGGTAGCTGCCGATTCGTTGCCGGGAGAGCGCCCTGCGTTTTCTTCTTTTTCGGGCGAAATCTGGATGGTCGCAACGGTGTGTGCAGTGGTGACTGGCCTAGCGTTGGCCGTGGTCCCAGCCTGGCGAGTCGGCCGGACCAGCGTTCAGGATGCCTTGAAGGAAGGAGCGGGCTCGCTCGGCGATAGCCGGAGGTTACAGCGGTTGCGTTCTATGTTCGTGGTTCTCCAGACCGCCCTGACGGTGGCGTTGCTGGCCGGCGGGGGCGTCACCATGCGGAGTTATGTCGCACTGCAACGAGCCGGTTTCGGGTTCGACCCATCAGGGAAGCTCGCGGTCGACGGTGCCTTGGAGACCGGGGCGATTCCCGTGGATCCGTATCTCGACCTCGCTTCGCGGGCCGTCGAGGAAATCGGGCGCGTGTCCGGCGTCCGGACGGTGGCGCTGGCGGAAAACCTTCCTTTGTCGAACTGGATTGGCGACTGCCAGGTGCGTGCAGCGGAGCGGCCGGAGGCACCACTGATCAACTGCTCGTGCAACAAGGTTTCGCCGGAGTATTTCAACTTGCTTGGCTTGCCGGTGCTCGCCGGCAGGGGATTCGTCGGTTTCAAACGTGGTGATGCTCCAGTGGTCATCGTCAACGAAACCCTGGCGCGAAAGGCGTTTCCCGGCGAAAACCCGCTTGGCCGGCGTCTCGAAATGCCTGGTATGCCGGCCGCCGAAATCGTGGGGGTGGTTGCCGACACCCGTGAGAGAGGTGCCCGGGCGGAGGCGTTACCGCAGACATTCGTCCCGTTCTGGCAGCGGAATGGCGACGGAACTTCTTGGTTGACCATACTTGTTCGAGTCGAGGGCGGGCAGAGTGCGGGGCTCAATGCGGCGATCCGCCGCGCCGCGTTTGCGGTTGAACCGCGGTGGACTATGCATGTTCGTCCACTCGACGACTACGCAAAAGATACGGTGCGCGTCGAGCGCACGACGACGGTGTTGCTCGAGGTCTTTGCGATGCTGTCCCTCGGTCTCGCGGCGATGGGATTGTTCGCCGTGATGGCCTATTCGGTCGCGCAGCGTCGGCGCGAGTTCGGGTTGCGAATCGCCTTGGGGGCGGGTCCGGGCGCCGTGCAGCGTCTGGTGTTGGGTCGCGGATTGGCGCTGGCGGCGATCGGCCTCCTCGTAGGCTTGGGTGCGGCCGCCGGACTGACGCGCTTTCTTCGGAGCGTTCTCTTCGAGACGGGTCCCTGCGATCCAGCGATCTATATTGCCGTGGCGGCCGGTTTGTTGGTGGTTGCACTGCTCGCCTGCTGGCTGCCGGCACAACGGGCGGCGCAAGTCGATCCGGCGGAGGCGCTGCGGGCGGAGTGACACGGGAGCAGCGATCAGCTGTAAGTATTAAGCAGAAAGCCCCAAACCCACAAATCCACTCCGAGCTTTAAGCTTAATGCTGGCCGCTTAGAGCCCTCAACCCCATGAACCGGCTCCGCCAAATCCTCTTCCGGTTGCAACCGTTCTTCCGTCGCAAGAAGATCGAGGCGCAGTTGTCCGAGGAAATCCGGACGCATCTGGAGATGCTCACAGAGGCGAACCTCGCAGCTGGAATGTCCCCCGACGAGGCACGTAGCGCCGCGCGCCGCGAGTTCGGCGGCATGGATCAGGTCAAGGAGGCTTGGCGCGACGAACGTGGATTGCGTTGGCTCGAGGATGGCGCGCGTGATCTGCGCTATGCCGGGCGGATGCTCCGGAGAAACCGCGGATTTACCGCCGCCGCGGTGACTTCCCTCGCGCTCTGCATTGGCGCCAACACGACCATCTTCTCGATGCTTTACGCCCTCGTGATCCGGCCGCTGCCGTTTCACCAGCCGGGGCAGCTCGTCGAGATCTACAATTCCTTTCCCAAGGTCGGCATGCCCAAGCTGGCGAGCAACCTCGGCCAATATTTGGACTTCAAGGACAACGCGCCGGCGTTCGCCCAGCTCGCGCTGTGGCGGCTCGATGACTACACGTTGGGCGAAGACCGCGGCCCGTCCCGCATCTCGGGTGCCATCGCCACGGCGGAGATTTTCGATCTGCTTGGGGTGCAACCCTTGCTCGGCCGGTTCTTTACTCCGCAAAATCACCTTCCGGGCGCCGACAAGGTGGTCGTGCTCACTCAATCTTTCTGGGAATCGCAGTTCCAAAGCAATCCAAGTATCCTCGGGCGCATGCTGCGTCTCGATGGCGAGCCATTCGAGATCATCGGAGTTGCGCCCCGCGTCTTCGAGGCGTTCGACGCCCGGGTCAGGCTGGCCCGCCCCCTGTCATGGTCGCCAGGTCAGCCGTTCAGCCACACAGGTTATTCACCCCAACTTTTCGGCCGGATCAAACCCGGCGCGAATTTGGGCGACGCCTGTTCACAGGTCGAAGCACTGGATAAGCAGTATTACGACGGCACCACGCCGGAGAATCGCGAGTTCTATGAACGCACCGGCCACCGCATCCGGGTTGACACGGTGCAGTCGCAGCGGGCTGAGCCGGTCAAGACCTCCCTCTGGCTGCTGCAGGGGGGCGTGCTTTTCGTGCTGTTGATCGGCTGCGTCAATGTCGCCAATCTCCTCCTCGCCCGTTCCAATGCACGGAGCGGGGAGTTTGCCATGCGATTGGCGCTCGGCGCAACTCGAGGCGCACTCGCGCGGCAGTTGCTCGTCGAAAGTGCGCTGCTCACGTGCCTCGGCGCGGGAGGCGGGCTCCTCCTCGCGTGGAGCGGCCTCAGCACCGCCAACCACTTCACCGCGCAACTTCTGCCCGACGCCCTGCCGTTTGGGTTGGATAGCCAGGTGCTCGGATACACGGCCGTCATCACCGCAATTTTGACCTTGTTGGTCGGATCGTTGCCGGTCGCGCATCTGCTGGGTGGAAGACCATCGGGCTCGATGCACCTGCCAGGTCGCAGCACGTCGGCCGGGCGCGGCCGCCAGGCGGTGGGCAGCGCTCTCGTGGTTGCCCAGGTTGCGTTCGCGCTCATGCTCTTGACGGGCGCCGGACTGTTGATCCGGAGTTTCGCCAACGTCCTGGCGGTCGATCCGGGGTTCGATCCGCAGCAGGTGATCGGCGCGCGCATTGCCGTTCCGGCGAACAAGGAAAAGAGCTTTCCGCCTCGGCTGGAAGCCGCGCTGCGGGAAATTCCGGGGGTGGAGTCGAGCCTGGCAACGGCGACGCCTTTCCTGCTCGTCCCACCCTACCAAGTTAGCATGCCACTCGGAGCCGTCGATCTGCGCCAGTATGAGCTGCCGTCCGGAATGTCGATGCCCAGTGTGTTCTACTGCGGGGCAACTCCGTCTTACCTGAAAACGATGCGCATACCGCTGCGCGAAGGACGATGGTTCAGTGAATCCGACATGGCAAAAGGCCGGGCGGCGGTGGTGGATGAAAGCTTTTCGAAACGCTATTTCGCCGGGCGCAGCGCTGTCGGTCAACACATGGTGGTCAACGGGTCACCGTCCCAAAAGGACGAGGATTGGCTGGAAATCGTCGGCGTCGTGGGCAACGTCCGCCACAACGGAGTCGAGGACAAGAGCGGCCAGCCGTTCCTCTACGTGCCGCTGACGCAGATGCCATTCTACGGTATGATGAGTGTCCTCATCCGTACCGCGCGACCCGAGTCCGAAGTGGCAGCCTTGCTCCGTGAGAAAGTGGCAGCGATCGATCCGGAACTTCCTATCTACGCGGTGAAAACTTTGGAAGGCGTGATCAGTGACTCGGTCAGTAATCGACGCGGCATCATGGTGCTCCTCGCCAGTTTCGCCGGAATTGCGCTGCTGTTGTCCGCGGTCGGCATTTACGGGATGCTGGCCTACGATGTCTCACGACGGACCCGCGAAATCGGCATCCGCAGTGCCATCGGGGCCACGCGTTGGCAGATTGTTGTGCTGATTCTGCGCCAAGGATTATGGAAGACCGGCCTCGGTGTCATCGCCGGGCTGGCCGGAGCCGTCGCGCTCAGCCGGTTCGTGACGGGGTTGCTTTTCGAGGTCCAACCCATCGATCACTTGGTCTATGCGGTCGTGGCGTTGTTGCTGACAGTCGTGGCCGCGGCAGCGAGCTGGCTGCCGGCGCGCCGTGCCGCCAAGGTCGATCCGGCAGTGACCCTGCGAGCGGAGTGAGGCGGAAGCTGTAAGCCATCTAGCTCTGTGCTTATGGCTTACAGCTTAAGGCTTACGGCTTTTCGCTTACAGCCACGAGCCGGTCGCAATATGCAAGTTACTAAGAGCTAGGAAATTAACGGATCCACAACCACGATTTCCTGGCACGCCGGCAGTTTTGGAGTTGCCGGGGGTGCGCTTTTGACCGATGGTGCCTCCTTTAAGGCAGGCGTTGAGCGCGCGATGCGCGTTCCGCATGCCTCTACATAAACCACAGGCTGCTCCCGGCAACGGTGAGCGCCGTTTCAAAAACCAACAAAAAACATGTCAGATCCAGAATCGTCCGGCGCCGCAACCTCGGCTGCCGGGCCTGCGAGCACACCAAGCACGCCACCCAACCCCACCCCGGTCCCCAGCGCGTTCAGCAACAACCGCGGCTCCGGCCTTGCCCGTGGCAAACGCCCGGCCAACCCGCCCGCCCAGACTGCATCCGCCGCGCCCGCGATCGAATACAAACCAACCGCGGTGTCCATCCTCACCGCACCGACCGAATACAAGAACCCGTTCGCTCCGCCGGCCCCCGTGGTCGCTCCAGTTGAAGCCGCGCCTGTCGTGGCCGATCTGCCAGCACCGGCGCCGGCAACCGTGCAGGCTCCGCTTCCCGCCACTCCGGTGGCCGAAGCTTCCGCCCCGGTCAGTCCAGTCACCAGCGAGCCGGTTCGGATTCCCTATGAGACACCGGTTCGGACCGGACCTTCTGAGCCGGAACCGATGCCGGAGTTGAAGATCCTTCCGCCCGAGGCGACCAAGCGCGTCGAGCACAACTGGGAAAGCGAATCCTTCCGCAACGTCGCGAGCCAGCCTGCCGGAGAGCCTGGCCGGACACCCGATGCCCCCCGTCCTCCGCGGGATGACCGCCGCAATGAGCGGCCCGTATTCCGCCCAGAACGGGACCGCCGGGATGACCGGCCGGCTGATGAGCGCGCCGAGGCACGTCCGGCTTGGGCTGGGCCCGCCCGGCCTCCGGGCAATGAGCAGGCCGGGACCAGAACCCCTCCTCCGTCCAAGTCCGAGGCGCCTGCGAAATCGGGCGGCTTCTTCGCCTGGGTGAAGCAACTCTTCGGCGGTGCGCCCGCCGCGCCGAAATCCGAGGCTTCCAGCGAGCTCCGCGGCGAACGGGAATATCCCCAAGAGGGCCAATATCGCCGCCGCCGCCGCCGGGGCGGACGCGGACGCAATTTCCAAGGGGATCAGCGCGGCCCGCGGGACGGCCAGTCTGGCGGTCAGTCCGGCGGAGACCAGCGTGGATACGGCGGCGAACAGCGCCACCACGGACGCCGCCATCGCCATCATGGCGGCGGTGATTACCGTGGCAACGGACGCCCCGAGGGCGGCCCGCCGTCCGGCAGTTAAGCCTTGCCAACCGCTTCGCTTCGAATCGCATTGAGAGGCGTCCATCATCCGGTGGGCGCCTCTCTTTTTTCCAGCGCCCCGCCGGCGTCGACATAAGTTTTTCCGCTGAACTATGGCTGATCTCATCGTCAACGGCGGCAAGCCGCTCTCCGGCACGATCGTGCCGTCCGGCAATAAGAACTCGGCGCTTCCCATCCTCTGCGCCACCCTGTTGGCTGGCGATCCGGTTCGCCTGCTGAATGTGCCGGATATCACCGATCTGGAGAAACTGGTCGGCTTCTTCACCGCGCAGGGCTCCCGCATCACCTGGGACCGCGCCAAGGGCGAGATGCGCGTGGATCACGCCAACTTCTCCGCCGGCGGGCTCCAGGTTGAAATGCCCGCCGGCATGCGCTCGACGGTGCTGCTCCTCGCGCCGTTGCTCGGGCGGATGAAGAAGCTCATTGTGCCGGCCAACGCCAAGGGGTGCTCGCTCGGTATCCGCGAACTCGATCCGCACCTGGAGATTCTCAAGGCGCTCGGCGCCGGCATCGCCCGCGACGGTGCGCTGACCCTTACGCTGGACGGCCGCTACCGCGCCACGCGGCACTGGCAGGACTACATGTCGGTCACGGCCACCGAGAATTTCGTGATGGCCGCCGTGCTGGCCGACGGCGTGTCGATCCTCATCAACGCCGCGAGCGAGCCGCACGTGCAGGACCTTTGCGCCGTCCTTAACGCGATGGGCGCGAAGATCGAGGGTGTGGGCACGAGCATGCTGCGCGTCGAAGGGGTCGCCGCGCTGCATGGTGGCACGTTCACCATCGCCACCGACTATCACGAGGTGGTCACCTTTCTCGCGCTAGGCGCCATCACCGGCGGCGAGGTGCGGGTCGAGCGGTCGCTGCCGCACCACTTCGACCTGATCACCCGCTCGTTCGGCAAGCTCGGCGTCGTGCTCGGGCACGAGGGCACGACCGCCGTGGTGGGCCGCGGCCAGAGGCTGGTCGTCGAGCCGCCCTTCACGCCGAACCTGCTGGCGAAGATCGAGGCCGCGCCGTGGCCCTATTTTCCCGTCGACCTGCTTCCGTGCATGCTCGCGCTCGCCGTGCGCGCCCGGGGCGAGATCCATTTCTGGAACAAGGTCTACGAGGGCGGCTTTTCCTGGATGCCCGAGCTCGCAAAATTCGGTGCGCACGTGGTCACCTGCGATCCCCACCGGGTGATCGTCTTTGGGAACCGGCCGCTGCGACCCGCCGTGGTGGAGGCGCCCTACGTCATCCGCGCCGCCGTGGCGCTTTACATGGTCGCGGCCAGCATCCCCGGCCGCAGTGTCGTGCGCAACGCCGGGATCATCCAGCGCGCCCATCCGCGCTTCGTGGAAAACCTGCGCGCCCTCGGCGCCGAGGTGGAATGGACCGGGTGATTCTCGATTTTTGAGTTACGGTTTTTGATTTTCATTCTCCGCCGGGCAATCTTCCCGTTTTCGTCCCCCGCTTTTTCCATTTTCACCGCATTTGGTTCTTCGTTTTCCGGTTCCCGCTTCTGGATCTTCCTTCTTCGATCGATTGCAACCGTGCCTGAACCCAAAAATCAGAATTCGAAACTCAAAAACCCGGCGCCCCCCGCCGCCGGGCTGGACTTTCTGCGCTCCACCCTCACTGCGCCGCTGAGCTCCGCCGAGGTGGCGCTACGGCCGCTGGCCTTCGGCGATTTTGCCGGCCAGCTGAAGACCGTCGAGCGTCTCAAGGTCATGGTCGGCGCGGCCCGGCGCCGCGGCGAGGCGCTCAACCACATCCTCTTCAGCGGCCCGCCCGGCCTCGGGAAGACCACGCTCGCCTTCATTCTCGGGGCGGAGATGGGCCGCAACGTCCGCGTGACCTCCGGCCCCGTGATCGAAAAGGCGGGCGACCTCGCCGGCCTGCTCACCAACCTCGAGGAGGGCGACCTGCTGTTCATCGACGAGATCCACCGCATTCCCAAGACGGTCGAGGAGTATCTCTATTCGGCCATGGAGGACTACCGCCTCGACATCATGATCGACCAGGGACCCAACGCGCGGAGCGTGCGGCTGAGCCTGCCGAAGTTCACGCTGGTCGGCGCCACCACGCGGGCCGGCCTGCTCACCGCGCCGCTGCGCTCGCGCTTCACCCTGCAGACCCGGCTCGACTACTACGATACCGCCACGCTGCTCGGCATCGTGCGCCGCTCCTGCCGGCTGCTCAAGGTCGAGATCGACGACGACGGTGCCAGCGAGATCGCCGCGCGCGCCCGCGGCACCCCGCGGATCGCCAACAACCTCATCTATTTCATCCGCGACTTCGCGCAGGAGAAGGCGCAGGGCCGGATCACGAAGCCGGTCGCCGCCGCTGCGCTGGAGCTGCTTGAGATCGATGCGCGCGGCCTCGACGAGATGGACAAGCGCATCCTGCGCGTGATGGCCGAGCACTATGCCGGCGGTCCCGTCGGCATGAACACCATCGCAGTCGCGGTCGGCGAGGAGGCTGACACGCTGGAGGAGGTGCATGAGCCGTTCCTGATCATGGAAGGCTACCTGCAGCGCACTCCCCAGGGCCGCATGCTCACCGCCAAGGGTTATCAGGCCATCGGCCTCAAATCGGCCGGCGGCGCACAGGGCTCGCTCCTGTAGCAAGCTTCGCCGGTCCGGCGAAGAGCGACCGGCACAACTTGGCCGAGTTCAACGGCGCATCCGCATCTCGCCACCGCCTAGGTTTGCGCGGCGGGCACCGGTCTCGGCGCACTCGGGTTCGCGTCGAGCGTGTACCAGTTGATGCGCCGGGTGCAGAACATCACGAGCGCGAGCAACGCAAACAGCGCGGCCGAGCCCGCCACGAGCGCGTAGTCCTGGGACTGGATGACGAAATAGAGATAGCCGTAGGTCGCGGACAGCCCCCCGCCGATGATCAGCGTGCGCAGGCCGGTGCGGAGGAAGCTCCAGGCGTAGAGCGACACGAGGGCGGTGCACGCCGCCGCCGCCGCGCCATACGCCAGGCCCGGGGCCATGAGCTCCGACAGCGCAAGAAACCCGAGGAAGAACAGGCACAGCGCTGCGCCGACCAGGGCATATTGCAGCGGATGAATGCGCAGCGCCGCCGTCACCTCGAACAGAAAGAACATGGCGAAAACCAGCACGAAAAACAGCAGGCCGTATTTTTCCGCGCGTTCGGCGAGCCGGTAGCCATCCACCGGCTGCGCGAAGGTCACGCCGAAACACGCCGCGTCGATTTTTCGCAACATCTCCGGGGAATTGATCAGGCGGCTGGTCCAGCTCTGCGGAAAGCCGTGGCTGAAATGCGAGGTCTCCCACTCCGCCTTGAAACCATCGGAGGAAACGCTCCGTTTCACGGGCAGGCAGGCTCCGCCAAAGGAGGGATCCGGCCAAGATGAGCTGAGCGCAACCGTGGTGACCTTGCCGACCGGAGCGATTTGGAGTCGCTCGCTGCCCTGCAATGCCACCTCGAAGGCAAACTCCAGCCGGGTGTCCGCGGCGGCATTCTCGACCCTGGCAACCAGCGGCAGAAACTCGCCGGCCGTGCTGTCGGCCGACTCGAAGGGACAGGCTTTGCTGTCGGCGAACTGGAGCGGGGACACGGAGCGCACGCCCCGCAAATCGGAGACGCCCAGCAGCACCCGCGCCTTCTGCCAGTCGATGCGTTCCACGGCGATGCCGGCGGCGGAAAAATCAGGCCGGAAATGCCCCGTCAGCCGCAGACGGGTGGTGTAGACGACCACGTCGTAGATGCCACGGTGCCGCACCTCAGGCTCCACCGGCCCGCCCGCGGTCAGCGTCTCCGGCAGAAAATAGGCCGTGGCGGTCGCGAGGTCCGTCTCCTCCACCTGCACGACCTTTCCGGCGACGACCTTGGAACGAATCACCTGGGTTGGGTAGGCATAGGGAATGGCCAGCACCGGCCCAGTCACCCGCTGGTCCGCACCCCAGATGCCGGCGATTTCCGCGGTCGCCTGCCGCTGATAGCCCCGTCGCTCGACTAGAACGCCGTCCGTCAGGAACAGCGGAATCTGCAGGAGTAGGATCAATCCACAAATGCCGGCGATCTTGAGAAACGGCGAATGGCGACGGCGGGCGGGCATTTCGATCGCGGGCGGCACCGGGGGGTTCATGGCGCTCCCCTTTCTCCCGCGGTCCGATCCGCCACCCACGACCACAGCAGGAACGTGGTCATGAAGAATGGATAGACGCCGTAAAGCGTATCGGTCGCCGAATGCGAGTGGCGATCGACGGCAATGAACACGTTAAGGCAGAGCGCCAGCGGCAGGAGCGTGGCGAACAGGCCGGCCAAGGTCACCGGGCGATAAAACCAGCCGGCGCGCTTGAACCATGACCAACGGCGGTCGGAAACAGGTATCGAAGTCATGCGTTCACTCTGGCCGATCCCCATGAAGCCAGTGTGAACGCCGGATGAAAACGGCGAGAAATATCAGGTCTGATCAAGCGGCGCGCTCAGCGTCGCCCGCGCGCCGCCTTCCGGCCGATTCGCCAATTCGACCTCTCCGCCATGAAGATGGGCGATCTCGCGGACCAGGCTCAGCCCCAGTCCGGTGCTTTTGCGACCGGATCGGGGCCTGGGCAGCGAGTAAAAACGCTCGAACACCCGAGGCAACGCGAAGTCGGGCACACCCGGGCCGGTGTCTTCAACCACGAGGGCCACGCGGGCCGACGCCGCTTCTGCACGCAGCGTCACCGTTCCGCCCGCCGGGACAAAATCGAGCGCATTCTGGAGGAGGTTGACCAGCGCCTCGCGCAGCAACACGCGTTCCCCGCGCAGCCAGAGTCCCGTCCCGCCAGCAACGGCCAGGGCCACCCGCCCCGCTTCAAACGCCGGCCGCAACGCCGCGGCGGCCTCGGCCAGCAACGCGGAGACCTCGATCCGCTCTGTCCGGCCCAGCGTCTTGCGCGCCTCGAGCGACGACATCTCCAGCAACCGGTCGACGATCTGCTGGATGCGCTCCGCCTCGCTCCGGATGTTGCCCAGGAATTTCCTCCGCTGTTCCTCCGGCATCTCCTCCCCCAGCAGTTCCGCCGCGCCGCGGATCGCCGCAAGCGGCGCCTTCACTTCATGGGCGAGCGCTTGCGTGTAGCGCTCGACCTGTTGACGGCCTTCGAGGGCGTCGCGCATCTCCTCAAAAGCCGTGCCCAGGTCGCGCAGTGTGCGGCCGGGAAGTTGCGGCCGCACGGCCGGCCGGCGGTCGCGCACCGCCCGGGCATAGTCGGTCAGCCGCTCGAGCGGCGCGATGACCCACGAGGCGGCCAGCAGCATGACGAGCAGCAGCACGACGCCGCCGAGGACGGCACCCAGGAGAATCCTGCGCTTGGCCACGGCGACGAGGGCGTTGATGCCATGCGTCGGCTTGCCCACTGACAGCACGCCCACGATCCGGCCAGCCTGGCGCACCGGGGCGGCCACGTAGATCACCTGGGTTTCGTCGTTGGCGGCGATGTCACGGGTCGAGCGGGCTCCGTATTGGCCGAGCAGCGTGCGGCGGACATCGTTCCACCGGGAGAAATCCTGGCCTTCGCTCCGGCCAGTGGAGTCGAACACCACGCGGCCCCGGTCGTCCGTCACGTAGACGCGCAGGTCGATCGCGGTCTTGCGCAGCGAAAAAATCTTCGCCTCGAACTCATGCTGCCCCGAGGCCGCAAAGGCCTGCCGCAGCATCTCGCCGTTCACCCCGCCGGCTGGGGATTGAGTCTCCAGCACCGAGGCCAGCAGCACCGAGGTGTCGACCAACGATTCCTCCATCGACTCGAGATACCGCGGTCTCACCTGGTTGAGCGCCCACCGGGTGAGCAAGAATCCGCCCGCGCCGTAGATTGCCAGCAACAGGACCAGCAGGCGCAGCCGCAGGCTCATGACTCCTCCCGTAGGGAATAACCGAGCCCCCGGTGCGTAACCAGCGGGTCGGCACCCGGGGCGACTGCGCGCAGCTTGGCCCGGAGCAGCTTGATGTGCGCGTCCACCGTGCGGTCGAGCGCGGCGCCGGGATCTTCCCAGGCCGCCTCCATCAACTGGTCGCGGCTGAAAACCCGCCCCGGCTGCGCGAGCAGCGTGCGCAGCAACCGGTATTCGTTGCGCGTTAGGTCGAGCGGCCGGGCGCGATAGCTGATGCGGCAACGGGCCTCGTCATGCCGCCAGACCGCGGAGACCGGCGCCGCCTCGCCCTCCCCGTTGCTCCGGCGCAGCACCGCTCGCACGCGGGCCGTCAGCTCGCGCGGGCTGAACGGCTTCGTCATGTAGTCGTCACCGCCCAGTTCGAGACCAACCACACGGTCCACCTCGCCGCTGCGGGCGGTCAGGAAGATCACGGGCACCTTGCGCTGGCGGCGGATCTCACGGCAGAGATCGAAGCCGTTGATGTCGGGCAGGCCCACATCGAGCACGACCAGCGCGATCTCCTGCTCCGCCAGGACGGCGAGCGCCTCGCGCCCGGTGGTCTTCCAAAGCGCCGCAAACCCCTCCGTCTGCAGCGCGTAGACCATGGTCTCGGCGATCGGCGGCTCGTCCTCGACAATCAGGATGATCTGACGCGCGGCAGGCATGTGCCGCAGGTGTGCCACGACCACCGCGCGATTTCAAGATTCCTGCGCTCCCGCGGCCCGGGACGGCCCTGACCGAAGGGCGGTCTTCGGCGCGACAGTGGGGATTGCAGTGCCTGCCTTCGGCCGCCCCCTCCTCACCGCGCAGCGAAGATCGAGGCGAACACCAATCTCAAATGCCGGCCCGGCTCGGCTGAGGCAGTCCCACCGGCTCGGGCGTCTGGATGGGCTCCAGCCAGGACGGGATGAGCCACGCCTGTCGCATGGCATGCCAGCCCAGCGCCCCCGCGCCCAACGCGGTGTTCAGCGTACCCATGAACAGCAGCCAGAGTTCCCGGGTGCTGCTTCCGAACACCGGACTCGGCGGGCAGAGGCCGGGCGCGAGCGCCGGCAGCCACAACATCACCAGTCCAATCAGGCAGAATCCGAATGCGTTGGGCCACTTCATGATCGATGGTTGGTTCAATTCGCGGTCTTTCCTGCCGGAACCGTGCCAGCCCTCATCGATGAAACTCAAGCCGTTCATCATGAATAACATGAAGATCTTCTCCGCAAACTGTTTGCCACACCGGCATGCAGTCCGCGCGAATCAACCGAAGCGCTCCGTGCAGTCCGCAACGAAACAGCTTCGCCCCGGATGGCGAAGCTCAGCAAACGAGCTGGTCGAAATCGATGAAGTCCGCGGCGAAGCCGCCCTTCACGCCCTTGCAGATTACGCTGACCGCGTCATGGGAATGCAGCGACTCGAGGTGCGTGCAAGCCACCTGAAAATCCCGGATGCGCGGATCGCGATTCAACTCGCGATAGAGCAGCCGCGCCGCGTCTTCCACGAACTTGATGTAGGCGCCGTTCAGTTCCGCGAACGCCTGTTCGTCTTCCCGCTTTACCATCACCTGAGTCTCGGTCCGGAGCGCATTGACGCAGTGCGCCTGCAGGTCCTCGAGCGCCAGCTTCCGCCCGGCGGCGATCTCGACGGTGACGCGTGCCTTGCTGCGCTGGGAGTGCGGGATGGAGTAGACGCGGCGCCGGTCGCGCGCGTGTTCCGCCAGCTCCGCCGAACAGGGGCAGGCCGAGGAGTAGACGAAGTCAAAATGGAGGAACCGCCGGTAGCGGCCGGTGTGGGTCAGCACGCCTTCGTAGGCGGCCTGGTAATACTGCCAGCCCTCGAGCCCGCTGCGCAGGCTGCGCTGCAGGAGCGGATAGGAGAATTCGATCTTCAGTCGCGCGTCCTTGCTCCGGATCCGGCGCAGATAGGCCCGGAGAATCCGCCCGAGCCACTCCAGCGTGAAGACCCCGTCCTTGTGATCGTAGAAGGAACGCACGATGCGGCTCATGTTGATGCCCTTGAGCTCGGCCTCGAGCGACACGGTGCCGGTCACCCGCGCCTCGAGGGTGAGCGTCCCGCCCCGCTGCGCGCGCACCTTGATTGGCAGCCGGAAATTCGCCACGCCCACTTGCTGGATGGGGACCTTCGCGCCCTGGATGGCTCCGACCGCGTGCATCATGTCGGGCAGTTCCGCGCGGTAGGCTGGCGTGACTTTGAATTGCGGGTCGTAACGGCGCGGAATCCGCGGCGCGGCCGCGCCGGCCGCCCGGTGGAGATACAGCCTGGGTTTCATACGCGGTCTTGAATCTGCAGCCATGCGGTTCGGAAGTTAATCGCAATCGCAGGTCTTCGCAAACGCGGGCGCCGGCTGTTGGAGGGGATTGGACGGGACATGAAGCGGCAGTAACTAGTCAGAAATCCACCGCGGTCAACCGCCGATCCTGAAAAAGCCCACCGCCGATTCCGGTCCGGATTCATGCAGTCGGACCGCACCGCAGCGGTTTCGGGAGCCCGGTCTCTAGCTTACACACGGGACGGCGCGCCCGGCCAGGATTGGAACCATGGGACATGTCAACTAATGGTTGACATGTTCCAGGGTCTCGCGGCGGTGCCATCAGCTTCGTCTTGTCGGAGCCTGCTTACAGGCGATCGGCCGCCGGCGCGGCGCACCGGGCGCAATCGTCAGCCGCAGGTCGGGCCCGTCGGCCTCTTTCGGATTGTCTCTCTTCCACCGCATCGTTGTGCTCGGCCGGATCGCGCCACCCGCCGCGGCTGCCGCGCCCGCCGAACCCCGCCACCATGAAAGTTCGCAAAGCCCTCGTCACCGCCGCCAATCCCCGCCAGCGCTCCCTGCCGCTCCAGATGCTGATCGACCAGCAGGGCGAGTCGAAGTCCGCCCTGCAGATCATCCTGGAGGAGGCGGCCGGCGCCGGCGTCGAGGAATTCTGCGTGGTCGTGTGCCCCGGCGACGAATCCGCCTATGCCGGCGCCAGCGGCGCGCTCCGCGACCGTGTTCGCTTCGTTGCCCAACGCGAGCCGCGTGGCTATGGCCATGCCGTCCTCTGCGGACGCGATTTCATCGGCGGCGAGGCTTTTCTCCACCTCGTGGGCGACCATCTGCACGTGGCGCAAGGCGCGACGAGCTGCGCCCGCCAGCTCATCGGCGTGGCGGAGTCCGAGGACACGCCCGTCTCGGCCGTCCAGCCGACCCACGAGAGCCTGCTCACCGCGTACGGCACGGTGGGCGGCCGGCTCGTCGGCGGCGACCGCCCGCTGTATCAGATCGAAACCGTGCTCGAAAAACCCACTCCGACCATTGCGGAGCAGCAACTCCTGGTGCCGGGACTGCGCGCCGGCTATTACCTGTGTTTTTTCGGCATGCACGTGCTGCCGGCGGACATCTTCGAAGTCCTCGAGGAACAGGGCGCCGCCGCGGCCGGACGGTCGCTGGGGTTGTCCCCCGCCCTGCATGCGCTCGCCGCCCGCCGGCGGTACCTGGCATTCAACGTTGCCGGCCGCCGCTACGACATCGGCGCGCCGTACGGCCTGCTGTTCGCGCAGTTCGCGCTGACTCTCGCTGGCCGCGACCGCGACCGCGTTCTTACGCAGCTTGTGGAACTGCTCGCCACCCGCCAGGGCTGAGCCATGAGCCTGCGCGTCACCGATATCATTGAGGCAACGGCACCGGAGGTGCGCGACCTCGCCATCGAGCGCTGGTGCACGGACCGGCCGATCGCCGAACTGTTGGCCGCCTGCGCCGAGCTCGACGTCTACCGGCGTCAGGAAGCCAACCTGTACCGTCGCGTCCGCGCCCTGTTCTTCCTTGCGGCGATCCACCGCTACCACCTGCCGGCACGGCGCGAATTCCCCCGCACCGGCCGGGTGCCCTACGACGGTTTCGGTCGCATGCTCGAGCGGCGTTTTGAGGAGGCGATCAGCGGGTTCCTCCGCGCGCAGGCTGCGCAGGGAGCCAACGAGACCCTCTCCAGCGCGCTGGCGGCCGCCTATCACGCCCTCGGCTTCCAGACCCTTGCCGACCAGGTGCGCCACACGGTGCGCGCCACTCGCGGCAATGCCTGGATCTTCCGCCTCGGCCATCCGCTCGACCAGCCGCTGCGCGTCCGGCCGGAACTGCTGCGCGCCGGGGGCGGCGACACGCCCCACCCCGTCCTGCGCGAGCGCACCCCGGTGCGCATGGATCTCACCCACTGCGGATGGAGCGACATCTTCTTTCTCGGGATGGATTTTCCCGAGGGCGCGCGGGTGCTGAACGTTTCCATCGATCTGGGCGTGCACGGCCGCGACGCCGGGCCGCGCCCGCCGGTCGAGGCGTATTTCCGGGTCATCGACGAACCCGTCATCCGGCTGGCCAGCGTGGACCTCGAGGCCACCGCCGAGGTGCACACCCTCGACGAGGTGTTCGATTTCGGCCGCGATTACCTCGGCCTGTTGAAGGCGGCGGTCATCGCCGCCGGGCTGGTGCCGCCGGGGATTGAGCGTTCGGGGGCCCGACTCGGCGATTTGCTCGGCGTAATTTGCGGGCCCGGCCGCGGCTTCGAGCTGGTCAGCAGCGTCAACCGCATTCCCAAGGGCTCGCGGCTCGCCGTTTCCACGAACCTGCTCGGTGCGCTCATTGGCGCGTGCATGCGGGCCACCGGGCAGATCAAGTCGCTCAGCGGGCCGATGGAGGAGCCCGAGCGCCGCATGGTCGCGGCCCGGGCGATCCTCGGTGAATGGCTCGGCGGCTCCGGCGGCGGNNGGCGGCTGGCAGGACTCGGGCGGTCTCTGGCCGGGCATCAAGCTTATCGAGGGCGTGGCGGCCCGGCCGGGCGACGTCGAGGAGGGCTTCAGCCGCGGCTGCCTGCTGCCCCGGCACACGCTGCTGGGTCCCGACCGCGTGCCGGCCGCGGCGCGCGCCCGCCTCCAGGAATCGCTCGTGCTGGTGCACGGCGGCATGGCCCAGAATGTCGGCCCGATCCTGGAGATGGTGACGGAGAAATACCTGCTGCGCGGCGAGGCCGAGTGGGCGGCCCGTCACCGGGCGGTGGCCACGCTCGACGAGATTCTCGGCCAGCTTGCCGCGGGCGAGGTGCGGGCGCTCGGCCGCTCCCTCACCGCCAATTTTCTCGGGCCGCTGCAGACGATCATCCCGTGGGTGAGCAACCTCTACACCGAGCGGCTGATCGAGCGCACGCGGGCCGCGTTCGGCGACGACTTCTGGGGTTTCTGGATGCTCGGCGGCATGTCGGGCGGCGGCATGGGTTTTATCTTCGCACCGGCCCGCCGGCGCGAGGGGCAGGAACGCCTGCAGGAAATCATGACGGCGGCCAAGCGTGAACTGGAAACCGCGCTGCCGTTCGCGATGGACCCGGTGGTCTACGACTTTGCCATCAACGAACAGGGCTCGGTGGCCGCGCTGCTGACGGACGCCGACGCGCTGCTGCCCGCCGGCTATTATCAGCAGACCGTGCCGCGCTGCCTGCGGCAGGAGGCGCGCAACCTCACGCCGCGCGAACGCACCGACCTGCAGCAGTTCACCCAGGCCGCGCGCCACCAGCCGGAGTTCGCCGCGGTGCTGCCGTCGCTGCTTGACCGGATGCTGCCGTCGGCTGCCGCCACCCGCGACGCCGGCCGCCTCGACGCCCTGCTCGACGAAAACGGATTCGACCGCGTGCAACACGAGCAGATCCGCGCCGACCTGCGGAGCGGACGCATCGGCCTGGCGATGAACCGCCTGCCGCCCAGCACGAAGATTGAAGACGTGCCAGCGGAGGCGCTGTTTGATGCTACGGCCGCCACCGCGGAGTTCCGCCGGCAGGGCGAGGCCGCGATCCGGGCCGGCGAGGTGGCGGTGGTGACTTATGCGGCGGGCGTGGGCAGCCGCTGGACGCAGGGCGCCGGCGTCGTCAAGGGGCTGCATCCGTTCGCAAGGCTCGGCGGCCGGCACCGCAGCTTCATCGAGGTGCATCTCGCCAAGACCCGCCGCACCGCGCGCGCCTTTGGCGCGGTCATCCCGCACGTTTTCACCACGAGCTATCTCACCCATGCGCCGATCGAGGGGTTCCTGCGCGCAACGGCCGGCGATGCGCTCGGCCGCACCGCCTGGCTTTCGCCCGGACGTTCGATCGGCCTCCGGCTCGTGCCGACCGTGCGCGACCTGCATTTTGCCTGGGAGGAAACGGCGCAGCAGAAGCTCGACGAGCAAAAGGAAAAGATGCGCGAGAGCGTGCGCGCCGCGCTGACCGCCTGGGCCCGCCAGGCCGGCGAGGGCAGCGACTACATCGACAACCTTCCGGGCCAATGCCTCCACCCCGTCGGCCACTGGTTCGAGATCCCGAATCTGCTCAAGAACGGCGTGCTCGCGCGCCTGCTCGCCGCGCAGCCGAACTTGCGCACGCTGCTGGTGCACAACATCGACACCCTCGGCGCCACCGTCGATCCCGCGCTGCTCGGCTGGTTCCGCGCCGCGGGCACAACCCTCGGCTGGGAAGTCATGCCCAAGCGCATCGAGGACCACGGTGGCGGCCTGGCCCGCATCGACGGCCGGGTTCGCATGGTCGAGGGTCTGGCGCTGCCGCGCGAGGAGGATGAGTTCGCGCTTACCTACTACAGCTCCAACACCTGCTGGGTGGACATCGACCGCCTGCTCGCGCTGTTTGGACTTGGTCGCGGCGACCTCGCCGACCCGGGCAAGACCGCGACCGCCGTGCGCACGCTCGCCGCGCGCATGCCGACTTACGTGACGTTGAAGGAGGTCAAGAGGCGCTGGGGCCACGGCCAGGAGGACGTCTACCCGGTGGCGCAATTCGAGAAACTCTGGGGCGACATGACCGCGCTGACCGAGTGCGCGAATGCCTTTGCCGTCGTGTCCCGCTCCCGCGGCCAGCAACTCAAGGATCAGGCCCAGCTGGACGTCTGGCAGCGCGACGGTTCCGCTGCGCACATCGAATCGCTGGGCGACTGGACCCCTTGAGCCGGACCTGGCGGCGAAGCGCCCCGATCCGCTCCACCGGGGCTGGTGCCGTGAGCGAGGCTTGACCGGGCTCGGCTGGCCCGGTGGAGCGATCCTCTTCCTTCGGGCGTCAGCCGGGATCTATTGGGCTTGCGCGAAGTTTCGTTCGGAAACATTCAAAGTTCGTGGGCACAATCCTGCAAGTATGGGGCATTGCTTTACTCCTAAGTGTGACCTGCTGGGGCGCCGGATCTTTTCTGGTTTCTTCAAAACGCCCCATCGTCGGCATCCTCTGCGGCTGGTGCTGTTTTCTTTCCCTCTGTGCGTTTGCCTGGGTGTGCGGGATTTCCGCTCACGGGATGCGGCCTCTTTTCTGGGCCTTCTTCGTCGCCGGGATCGCGGCGTTTGTTCGTGACCGGCGCTGGCCGGAATTGATCTGCGCCACGCTTTGCGCCGGCGCCATGAGCGCCGCGCTTTGTCTGCCCTTTTTCTTGTACCAGAAGGTCCTGGCCTATGGAGCGCACGGGACCGATATGTGGGGGTATATCATCGCCGCCGACTGGCTGTCGGGCCATTCCATCCGGGATCTGCCGGACTTGGGAAATGTCCCGATGCGCTTCAACTGGACGTGGCATATTCTGGCGACCCGGGAACGGCCCCTGATCTTCGAGTCGCTTGCCTGCCTCGCCTCCGCCAGCGGCCTGACGCCGACCAACGCCTACTTCGCCTACCCCAGCGCCTTGCTGGCCAGCCTCGCGATGGCTCTCTGTCGCGAGCCGCGAATCTTCCGGTTGAAGCAGTGGACCCTCGCCCTGCTTCCGGCCCTGATCGTGGTCTTTCATCCGCTGATCATCCTTCCCTGGATCGCGGGGTTCTTTGGCGGGGCAATTGTCGCCCTGTTTGCCTCGCTGGCTTTTGCGGGCGCCGCCGTTGCGGAGGAGGGGCCGGCCCGCACCGAGGCGCTGGCGCTGGGCCTGCTCATGCTCGTTTTTTGCGCCAGCCTCTACACCGTGAAGTTTCTCCTAGTGGGCGCGGTGTTCATGGTGGTTCCGGCGCTGGTGAGTTGCGTCCTGATCCTGCAACGGGACGGCTGGCGCAGTCTGATCGGCAAAAGGCCGGGGCGGCTGGCCGCCACCGTTTTTTGCGTCTCGGTACTATTGGTGATCGCGACCGCCCGGCTGGTCCGGGATCCCGACTTGGGATATGGTCCGTTTCAAACGCCTCTCGTCGGGGCGGCACATTTCCTGGGTGTTTTCGGCGGTTTGTCGCCTTATTCGTGGCTGGGATTCGCGGGATTCGAACCGGGGGATTACAACCCCCTGCGAAACCCGATCGGCTGTGCCGCACTCGTCGGGATGGCGATCTTGTTCGGCCTGGTCTCCTGGAGACGCTGGCGGGCATCAAAGGATGTCCGCGTGCCGCTGATCGTGGGGATCTGCCTGGGATGCTTCTGGATGGTGGTAAGAGATACCCAGATGATGACCAAGGCGATGCCCGTGTTCGGGTTGCCTCTGCTGGTTGTGCTGGCCGCTGTTTCCGGGGAATTGCGCCACTGGGCCTTGGGATTGGCCGCCGCCATCATTTGCTGCCTGCCCGCGGTGCGGTCCCGCCAGGAAATGTATACGATGATCGATCAACCCTACATCTTGTGCACGGAGAACAATGTCGGCAGATACGGGGACAACGATGTCTGGGTGACCCTGGCATATCTCAACTTTCGGGAAGACCAGAATGGTTTCAATTGGGCAAAGTATCCCGGATCGTATCGTGGGATCACCCATTTCCTTCCGGATGAAATCCGCGAACGGCTCGCGAAGAAATATCACATGCCCGAGCCGTGGCCCAGCCCGCCCAGCTGACGTCTGCCGACATCGCCCCGGCCACCGCGTCGCGATCTTCACCCTTGCGATCCGAGGCTTTTCTTACGCCTTCGGCCTTTTTCGCTGCTTCGGCTGCGAGCTGACTCCGAGCCGCGGGTCGCGGCGTTTTGCCAGCGCGACGAGCCGCTCGGCGACCGATTCGAAGCGGTCGGCGCTCTCCGGGAGGTAAAGCCACTTCGGCAGGATCGAATGGGGCGAAAGCTCAGGATGGTCGGCCAACAGCGACGCATGATGGACGCGATTCGTGCAGGCCAGCACGCCCCGCCACGGTTCTTCTTTGGCTGAAAAATACAGCGTCAACCGGCCATCGAGATACACCGCCTTGCCGCCAAACATCGGCCGGAGCAGAAAAGTGGGATCCGACTCCAACGGTTCCCATAGCCATTGGTATGGATGCACCCGCCGGGTTTGCCCAATGGTTGGCTCGCGCATGGTCAGTGTTGTCGACTCAGCGGAAGCCCAGTCCGCCAGCCGGCGGTTTTCAACTGGCAAATTTCCGTGGTGGACCGGCTTTTCGCCCGCCGGCAGCGGCCCCGAAGGTTTTTTCACAGGAGGTAACGGAGAAAACAGAGAGCATCTCACCTCCGTTGACTCCGTTTCCTCCTGTAAAGAGGCCTTTTCGCCTACCCCTGCGACGGCAAAATGGTCTCGGCGCGTTTCACGAGCGAGATGAACTCGCCGCGGTAGCCACCGGCGTCGGAGCTCAAACCTTGCGCGGCCCAGCGGAGCACCGCATCGAGCGTTGTCGCCCCCCGGTGGGGCGAGTCGCGCAGCACCATGCCGAAGCCGGCCACCGCCGCGGCGAACTTGAAATCGCCGCTCGCGTCGGCAAAAGCCGTGCCTTGGTCGGTCAGCGGGAATTCCAACAGCTTGCTCGCGTTGCCGTCCGGCGCTTTGTAACGGAGCTTGACCGTCAGAAGTTCGGCGTTCGGCGTGCCGGGTTCAGCGTGATGCTTGCCCGGCTCTGAACTCTGAACCTTGAACCCTGGATTTTGATATTTGAGCGGATCGACGGTCGACTCCGGCTTCCATTCTACGCCGGCGGGGATGACTTCGTAGAGCGCGGTGACGGTGTGACCTGCGCCGATGTCGCCAGCGTCGAGCTTGTCGTTATTGAAGTCCTCCTTCTTGAGCAGGCGGTTCTCGTAGCCAATCAGACGGTAGGCCTGGACCCGCATTGGGTTGAACTCGACCTGCACCTTCACGTCCTTAGCGATTACGGCAAGTGTGCCGCTGACCTGCTCGGCCAGCACCTTGCGGGCCTCGTGCGACGAGTCGATATAGGCGTAGGCGCCATGGCCCTTGTCGGCGAGCTGTTCAAGGGTGGCGTCCTTGTAGTTGCCCATGCCGAAACCCAGCGCGGTGAGAAACACGCCGCTCCTGGCCTTCTCCTCGATCAGGCGCACGAGATTGCCGCGATCCGTCACGCCCATGTTGAAATCGCCGTCGGTGGAGAGGATGACGCGGTTGACGCCACCCGCAATGAAGTTGGCCTTGGCAACGTCGTAGGCCAGTTGGATGCCCATCGCGCCGTTCGTCGAGCCGCCGGCGTTGAGACCGTCGATCACGTCAAGGATTTCCTGCCGATGACTCACGGGGGTGGAGGGAAGCGCGAGGCCCGAGGTGCCCGCGTAGGTGACGATGGCCACATGGTCCTCCGGCTTGAGCTGCTCAACCAGCGTCCGCAGGGATTCCTGCACCAACGGCAGCTTGTTGGGCTCGCCCATCGAACCCGACACATCGATCAGGAAAACGAGATTGGCGGCAGGACGGTCGGCGGAGGCCAGCTCACGACCCTTCAGGCCGATGCGCACCAGCCGGTGCGTCGGCTCCCAGGGAGCTGCGGCCACTTCGAGCGACGCGGCGAACGGGTCCTGGTCCGCTGGTTTGGGCGCAGCATAGTCGTAGGTGAAATAGTTGACCAGTTCCTCAATGCGCACGGCATCGCGCGGCGGCCGCTGGTTGTTGACCAGGAAGCGCCGCATGTTGGAGTAGCTGGCGGTGTCGACGTCGACGGAGAAGGTGGAAAGCGGATTCTGTGCCGCGCCAAGGAAGTCGTTGTCGGCAACGTAGTCATAGGCCTCGGTGTTAAACAACTGACCGGGCCGAGCCGAGGCGGCATTAGTTGCGCCGGTATCGACCATGGTTCGACTCGTCACAATGGTGATGACGGAGCTTGATTCTTTCAGGTCGGTCCTGACGCGTGTTCCGGCCAGTGTGTTCTCGGCGAAGGAGCTTCTGCCCTGCGGCGCGCCAGCGCTATAATATAGGTGCGCCTTCGCTTCGTCTGCTTTCCCGCCGACTGAGCGGTCGCTGGCTGTTCCGAGCGCCGTAATGCGGGAGAACGTTTTGCGAGCCTCCTCTTTTTGGATTCTCGTATCGCTTCCAGCCCGGCCGCCGGAATCGATCGCTGCCGCCTCGGCGGCTTGAGGCGGATTGGGAACCACCACGCCCCACTGGTCCGCCGTCTCTGTTGGGGCCGGCGGGGCCGGCGGCCCATTCTCCGCCGCTTTCGGGAATTGAATGTCGATGTGGTTGGATGGCTGAACCTGGGCAACGGAGGCATCCGTTGCGGAGGACTGCTTCGCGGCAACTTGCCTGGTCAATGCGGTGGTCTTCTGCTTCGCGTCCTTCTCCGCCTGCGGCACTTCTCGCAGCGCGAGGACCACGGCGAAACAGGCCGCGGCGGCGAGCGCCGCCACTTTCCAGTAGGGGAAGCGGAAAACCCGCGCTGGGCGCACGGTATGGTAAGGCTCAAGGTGAACCGGTCGCACGGGTTTCGGCAACGGTTCGGCTTCGAGCGCGTCGGTCAGCCGGCCGGCGGTGGCGCGGATCTCCTCCACCACCGTTTGCAGCGAGGGATCGGCCATCACCGCCGCCGCCACCTGGGCGGCCTCCGCGCCTTCGAGTTCGCCCAGGGCATAGGCCGTGAGGCGCGGATCATCGGGGTCCAGTCTGGTCTGAGTCAAATTGTTCATGGTGCGAATGTCTCCTGTGGTCGGCGCCGCCCGTCAGTCGGCGCCGTGAGTCTGCGCCGCCCACTCCTGCTGGAGCGTCTTGATCGCGGTGTGGATCAGAAAACCCACGTTGCTGACCGAAAGCTCGGTGATGCGGCTGATTTCCTTGTAGCTGAAACCGTTTTGAAACTTCAGGCGGATGACCTCCTGCTGGTTGGGCGGCAGGTGATTGATGAGGCGCAAGACGGCCGCCTGCGTTTCTTCCGCTTCGAGCGCCGTGCCGGGCCGCGGCTCCATAGCCACGACGCGCTCGGCCGCGCCTTCGTCAAACTGCTTCATGCGGCCCTCCTTCCGGTGAAGGTCGAACGCGCGGTTGCGGCACACGGTGTAGAGCCACTCCGCCAAGTGGTCGTCGACCGCGGCCGGCGGCTGCGCCAGCAGGCGGACGAACGTATCCTGAACCACGTCGCGGGCGTGGTCGGGATTGCCCACCAGGCGCGTGGCATAACGCAAAAGCGGGGCCTGGAATTGCTCGACGGCGGAGCGGACAAACGCGGCATTTTCATGGGAGCGGTCGGACGGTGATGGGTCCGGATTCACGTGCTGTTGACTGCTCATAATACGGGCGGGCGGCGCGTTTCTTAGAAGAATCTTTTAACTCTTCAGCCACAGAGTCTCTGGCACCGCAAAGCCGAAATCGCCAACCCATGGCCCCGGGGCTTGTCTTGGCATCGCGCACTGGGCCTGCTTTCATACCCTCCATGCGCCGCCTGTCCTTCCTGACTTGCCGTGAGTTCGCGAGAGTGCAGTTGGGAGCGTGCCGGCTTTTGAGCTGTCTGCTGCTTGCCAGCGGCTGCGCCCGCCGAGAGACGCCGGTTCAGACGGGCATTCGCGAGCAGGTGCTTTACCTCGGCAACGGCTCTGAACCGCGCGATCTCGATCCGCACGTCGTTGTTTCGTTCAACGATTTCAATATTGTGCTCGCACTGTTCGAGGGGTTGACGGGCATCGACGAGCGCACGTCGCAGCCGATTCCCGCCCTCGCCGAACGCTGGACTACCTCCGCCGACGGGTTGGTCTGGCAATTCCGTTTGCGGCCCGGCGCCCACTGGAGCAACGGCGACGCGCTGACCGCCCGGGACTTCGTCTTCGGGATCCGCCGCGCTCTCGCGCCGAAACTGGCCTCGGAATACGCCTACGTGCTTTACCCGATCCGGAACGCGGAGGCCTATAACGCCGGCCGGCTGACCGACTTTTCGCAGGTCGGAGTGCGCGCGATCGATGACCAGACGCTCGAGGTCACCGTCGCCCGCCCCACGCCCTACCTTGCCGCCGCGGCCACCCTGCCCGCCTGGTTCCCGTTGCACCAAGCTTCGATCGAGAAGCTCGGCCCGTACGACGACCGCGCGGTGCCGTGGACGCGGCCGGAAAACATGGTCTGCAGCGGACCGTTCCTGTTGAAGGAATGGTCGCCTGGCAACCGGATCGTCGTTGAACGCAACCCCAATTATTGGGACGCCCGTCACGTCCGGCTGCGCCGCATGGTTTTCTTTCCCATCGAGAATGCCTCCACGCAGGAGGCGGCGTTCCGGGCCGGGCAGCTGCACCTCACCTCGGACGTACCGCTTTCCAAGATCGCCGCGTACCGCCGAGATCATCCCGCCGTCCTCCGCATCGATCCGTTCCTCGACACCGCATTCATGCGTTTCAACGTCAAGCGCGCTCCTTTCAATGACCAGCGGATCCGCCAGGCGCTCGCCCGCGCCCTCGACCGTACCGCCCTGGTTCAAGATGTCACCCTCGGCGGCCAACAGCCGGCACACTGCCTGACTCCACCCAACACCGCTGGCTATACCGCCCGCGCGGCCATTCCGGATGATTTTGCGAGGGCCCGCCAACTGCTGGCGGAGGCGGGCTTCCCCGGCGGCCGCGGGTTTCCAAAAGTGGAAATCCAGTTCGCCACCCTGGAGCTCAACCAGCGGCTGCTCGAAGCTGTCCAACAAATGTGGCGTCGCGAACTCGGTGTCGCCGTCACCCTCGCCAACAAGGAGCAGCGCGTGTGGCTCAACGACGAGCGTCAGCTCAACTATGACATCTCCTACGCCCATTGGATCGGCGACTACGTTGACCCGAGCACCTTTCTCGAGCTGTTCACTTCGGATGGGGGCAACAATTCCACCGGCTGGGCCAATGCCGGATACGACCGGCTAGTCAAGGCAGCCGGCGCGGAACAGGATCCGCATGGCCGTTACGAACTTTATCAGCAGGCCGAGGCGCTGCTTCTGGAAGAGGCGCCGATCGTGCCGCTCTTCTTTGGCACCCGGGTGTTCCTCTGCCATCCGGCGGTGAAGAACTGGCGGCCCGCGCTCCTCGGAATCCACCAGTACAAGGACGTTCACTTGGAGCAATGAGTCCGCCTGCCCGGCGGTTTCCCCCGAACTCTTGCCCTGTCCGCACTGCGCCCTTGTGCCGGTATGGTTTGCCCATCATCTTCCGGCGTATGCACCCGTCTCTGCGCAGCTCGGCCGCTTGGCTCCTGCTTGCGCTCTCCCTGCCTGCCTCCCTCCAGGCCGCCGGTCTGGAAATCGTGCGGATCGTCCCGGCCTGGCACAGCGCGGAGTCATTCCACCGTGTAACCGAATATTTCGGCGGCAAAGAGAACACCGGCGGCGTGACCGTGCTGCGCTCGCAGTCAGCCGAGCTGGCCGGCTACTACTGGTTTCTGCGGCTGAAGAACCCGGCGGCCCCAGTGGCCGGGGCGAGATTTGAGCTGCAGGTCATCACCCCGGCCGCGCCCGAACCGAAGACGTTCACCTTTGCAGCCGACATTCCGGCCGGCAGCTCGCTTTTCCAGCTCGGCCTGACCGGCAGCGACTGGCCGAAGGCGAAGGCCCGCCCGGCCGCCTGGCACCTGCGCCTGCTCGCCGCCGACGGCACGACCTTGCTCGCCCGGGGAAGCTTCCTCTGGGAGCTGCCGGGAAAGCCGTAGGTGTGGAGTTTAGGGTTCAGGGTTCAGCAGTAAGGTTGATCGCTGCGTTGACAACGGCTTGGACCGTTTGCGCCTAACCCAGAACCCTGAATCTGCGCGGGCGCGTAGCCTACACTCCCCGCGGCACGACTCCGGAAAACACTGCGAAGAAGTGGCAGACGCTGCCGCCCAGGACGAACAGGTGCCATACCGCGTGATGGTAGGGCAGCCGTTTCCACATGTAGAACAGCGTCCCCGCAGAGTACGCCGCGCCACCTGCAAAGAGCAGGATCAGGCTGGAGCGCGGCAGCGCTTCCACGAGCGGCTTGATCGCGATGAGCACGATCCATCCCATGAAAAGATAGAGGATTGTCGAGAGGAGGCGAAAACGACCCGTGTAGAACACCTTCAGCACAATCCCCGCCACCGCGATCGTCCAGACCACGCCGAACAGACTCCAACCCCATGGTCCGCGCAAGCTCACGAGCAGAAACGGCGTATAGGAGCCCGCAATGAGCAGGAAGATCGCCGCGTGGTCGAACACGCGCAGCCACGGCTTCCACCGGGGAGCCGGCAGCGCGTGATAGCAGGTCGAGGCGCCGTACAGCAGCACGAGGGAGGCGCCAAACACCGCGCAACCGGTGACCGTCCACGCGTCGCCGCGCAGCCCGGCAACCGTCACCAGCACGCATAGACCCCCGACGCTCAGAATCAGGCCGAGGCCGTGCGTCAGGCTGTTGGCGATCTCCTCGCCACGGGAGTAGACGTTGGTGCCAGTGGTCTTCACAGCAGTTAGCGTGGACTGTGGCCCCCGCGGCAGGCAAGAAGTTCAATGCGTTGCGCGCGCCCTCGCAGGGGAAACCCGGACCGTTTTATTTTTGCAGTTTTGGCGGGAAAATCAGATCTTCTGCCGTCATCATGCCGTCTTCCGTGATTGTCTGGTCCGGCTGGCAGCCCCTGGCGCTCCCGGAACCCCTGTCGCCCGCCGTCTTGGCTGAGATTGTCGATGGCGGTCAGACCTTTCGCTGGAGCCGCGCGCCGGATGGCGCCTGGCAGGGTGCCTGGTCCGACTCCGTGGTGCACCTCAAGCCGTCCGAGTCGGGTGGATTGCTCTGGTCCTCTCCGGAAAACCTGGCCGGGGTGGTCGCCAGCCAGCTGCCGCCCTACCTCGCCGCCTCGGTCGATTTTGCCCGGCTGGCCGACGATCTGCCTTGGCGAAGCGATCCGCATCTGGCCCGCTGCCTCGAGGCGTTCCGTGGTCTGCGCTTGCTGCGGCAGCCTCTGGGGGAGACGCTGCTCGGTTTTCTTTGCAGCGCCACCAAGCAAATTGTGCAGATCAAGCAGATCGTCGCGCTGCTGGCGCAGCGTCATGGCCGGGAGATTGCCGCCGGGATTCACCGACTGCCCACCTGGACGGAACTCGCCACGGTGAGCGAGGAGCAGCTGCGCGCCTGCCTGCTCGGCTTCCGCGCGCGCTATGTGCAGCAGACCGCCCGGTTCCTCTCCGAGCGTCCGGGCTGGCTGGACCAGATCGAACAGCTGCCGTATGTCGAGGCCAAGGAGCGGCTGCGCGAGCTGCCGGGCGTGGGCGAAAAAGTGGCCGATTGCGTGCTGCTCTTCGGCGCCGGGCGGCTCGAGGCTTTTCCGGTGGACGTGTGGATCATCAAGGCGATGGAGAACCGTTACGGGCTCGAGGGCTGGACGCCCCAGCAGATCGCGCGCTTCGGCCGGGTGCATTTTGGGCCGTTCGCCGGCCTGGCCCAGCAATATCTATTCGCATGGGAGCGGGCCCAGGGTCGCGGTTGAAATCCCGCCGCCGGCGGATCGCCGCCGTCAGCAGATCCTCGATGAGCCCGAGAACTTGACAGCATTCCAGAACCTCGGCGTGCACAACCATGTTCAAGGTTGAACATCGTTGTGCATCGGCCGTGAGGTTCGCGATCCTTAGGTCACCGCTGGCGGCGCCGGGGTTGGCTTCAGCATCCGCCACGGAAAGAAATAGACAGCGTAGATAACCGTGTAGACGAAGAAGTTCTCCAGCCGGACAAAAGAGGCGAACGCGAAGAAGAAGATCAGCACATGCATCCGCATGACGTTTCTGTACGGTGCCATGAAGGCATCGCCCGGCTTTTTTGTCGCTGGTTCGCCGGAAGCCCCGAGGCTTGCCAGCAGCGAGGGCGCTCGGCGGAACCCACCGCGTTCAGCCACCGCCGCCACCAATACAAACGGCCAGTAGGCGCCCAGCACGTGCAGGTAGAGCGATATCGTTGGGAAACCCCGGCTCGGGGTGTCGAAGACCGGGAAGAACAGGTTGAGGAACACCGAGTGCACCAGATGAAACATTCCGAAATGAACCGTGAAGAATGCCAGCAGGAACAGGCCGCCGACCAGCCAGGCGCCACCCATGGCCGCGCGAGCGAGCGGCCGGGCATCGCTAGTCGCTGCCGCGCGTTCTCCCGCCAGCACCGGCCGGAATATTGTCCAGACAATCATCGCGTAGCCAACGACCAAGCTGGACAGCCACAGGCTCCAGACGAGAATCCCTCACTCGCCAGTCGAACCACCAGGCCATTCCCAGCCCACCAGCAAAAGCCAGCGCATCGGGCCAGACGGAAAGCCAGCTCTTTGAGGTCAGGGCGGAGGTCGCTGGCAAGGAATTGCGTTCAGAATCCATTCGGGAACAGCACCGCCGGACACTTTGAAGCCACCCGCGGACCGGCCCTCAAGCAGAAAGGCGGCGGGAACTGCGCAGTCAGCTGTCCCCGGCTGGACTTCACGCCGAGGTGAGGTGCCACTGCCGGCAGATCGGGCAGAAGTAGGCCTCCCGGTTCCGCTCGACTCCCGCGAGCAGGGCGGCGTCAAGGGCGTCGCCCTGGCTGGAGTACCGGCGTTTACGCGTGCACATGCGTTCGCGCTCTTCGCGGCCGAGACGCTTCGGCGGATTTCGGGCAGCCCGCTTCATCGTCGGGCTCGCCAGGCGGCGCACTGTTTTCGCCCGGGATGGTTTGGCGCACCTGAAGACATTTGGATTCGCACTGGGGTGAATCAGATCTGCTCTTCTTCCGCAAACAAGCTTCGCGCTTGCGAAAATTCGGGGCTGGTCTTGGATGCGCCCGAAGTGGCGTGCAACAGCGACAAAGGAGGAATCCTCGGACGGTTGGCCGGGTTTCGCTCGCTCAGGATGGCTGGCGTTCTCGCGCTGAGCTGCGCGGCGTCAATGGCCGTCCAGCTTGCGGCGCGCGCCAGCCAGGGATCGAAGCCGGTTGCGGACGCTGTTGATGACCGGATGATCATGATGCAGCGTTTTGTCGTTTCGGCCACGCGGATTGAGAAGAATCCCTGGCGTTACGCTTCCGTTCCCGGATTTGAAGTCCTGTCCCGAGCCTCTGACAACGACACTAATTGGTGGCTCGATGCGCTCCAACGCGGCCAATGGTTCGAGAACGCAGTGATGCCGGAGGACTGGCTTCCTCGATCTCCAGTGCCCTACACGGTGATCATCGACAACACGGATCTGCAAGCCGTCCGGGTCGGGCCCCTGCATTCGCAGCCGATTGAGTTTCATCCGCCGGTCGACGCGCTGACCTGGGGCCCGTACGCCGAAAAAGCCATCGTTTGGGCCGGCCATTTCGAGGCTCATGACGACGACACCTTCGCGAGCAATACGAATCTGTACAACGTCGACACCAAAAACCCGGCATACGCGTCGATTAGTTTGGAGCGCCTGTTTCGGTGCGCGCCGCCACTTCCGCAATGGTTGCTGGTCGGCCTGCTGGGGCTGGACTTTGGCATTTTCCGGGAAAGCTTTGTGCCGGTGATCGGTCAAGATGGCGACTTCCCCCGGATCGGCGGTGGTCGTGGCCGGTTGATTCGGAAAGTTGTCGGCCCGGGCACGCTCTGGGTCTCCCTGGACGAAACACAGCAGCTGCTGAAGGAGCTGAAGAAGAACAAGAAGATGGCGATGGCGGTTCCCCCGCTCCAGGACCTCTTTGCTGAGGCGCCGCCGGCTGATGAGCGCCTTCCTCTTTGGAAATGCGAGGCGGCGCTTTTCGCCCGTTGGGGTTTGATGGGCCCGGGCCATGAGGATCCAGTCCTGTCGCGCGCGTTCTTGGAGTTCGTGCGGCGCGCGCGCCGGGAGCCGGTCACTGAACAGGTATTCACCGACTGCTTCGGCTTCGGGTATGCGACGATGGAAGTGGAGCTCGGGTCGTTTCTCAAGGCGGTACTCGCCCTCCCAAACACCGTCGATTTGGACGTGTCGGTGAGTTTTTCGGAGGTGGACCTGAAGGAAGCCACAGCAGATCAAATTGGGCGAATCCTTGGCGACTGGTTGCGAATGGTGGGAGACTCCGTACGCATCAAGGATCCGGCGAGGGGCGAGGAATTCCACCGGGCGGCCGGGCGGATGTTGGAGCGCGCCTACCGGGAGGACAACGGCCTTCCGCCAGACGTGAACCCGGCTCCCATGGGGGCGCGCACGGCCGAACCGGGTCAGCCGGCCGCCCCTGGTCAGGCCGTCGCCATGAAGCCGTTCGTGGTGGCCGCAGACCGGATCCATGATCCGGGCCTGCTCGCGGTTTACGGACTCTACGAACATGACATCGGCGACGACAACAAGGCGCGCGAGTTCCTTGAGGCCGCGGCGGTGGCCAGAGCCATCCGGCCCAGAGCCTGCCTGGTACTTGCCAGATTGCGCTATGCGGAGGCCATTGCCAAGCCCGCGGGATCGAAGGGCAAGCTCAGCGCCCAACAGGCCGCCGCAGTCCTTGAGCCCCTGCGAACGGCGCTCCGACATTCCACGGTCTCCGATATCTACACACTGATGGTCAAAACCTGGAATCACTGTGAAGCCAAGCCCTCCAATCAGGATCTTGAGACGATTATCGAGGGCGTCTCGCTGTTTCCCAGGTTCACCGCCCTGAGCTACAGTTCGGCGGTGGTCTGCGCCCAACGCGGCGACGTTGCCCGGGCCATCGAGTTGGTCGACAGGGCGCTCGTGTTCGCGATGAACGAAAACGACAGGGACCATCTTAAGCGGCTGCGGGTGGTCATCGCTTCTGGGATCACCGAAGCGGACTAAGTGACGCGGTAGACTCGTGGTCGGCGGCGTTTCTTCTCACGCGGCTCCGGCGCGAGGAAAGCCGTCCGGCCATCGCCGGGGATCAGTGCGGCGAGTGTCCTCCGCATCGGCAACCCTCCATTCCGCGGACGTTGGGGTAGAACCCGCCAGTCTGGTGCCCGGGATCGGACTCGAACCGATAAGCCTTTCGGCAAGGGCTTCTAAGACCCTCGTGTCTGCCAATTTCACCACCCGGGCGGGACTTGATTGCCGAATACAGATTGCCGATTTTTAATTCCCAAACAAGCGGCAAATCCCGTCGGTTGCTGGCAGTGGGTCGATTTGCCTTGCTATCGCGAGGTCCGCGGCTGCGGACCGTGGCCGCCGAGGCAGGAGGCACTCGTCGCGATCCAGCTGGATTGCTTCCTCCTTCGCCAAGCCTACGGAGGACAGGTCGTCGTCCCGTCACGGCGAGACTCCTCGCAATGACAAACGGACCCACCACCCGGTTGCTGGAACTCCCTCTTGCTGGAGAACCCAGAATCAAGGCTCGGTATTCCGCGATCGCCGCCGGAGGCGGGCTCGGTCGCGGTTGAGTCAGACTACCCCGGTGCCACCCCCAGCCGGTTACCCATCCTCGCGTAGGTTTCGCGGTGCTCGCGGCTTTGCTCCACGAGATCTGCGTCGAACCGGATGCGTCGGCGGGCGAACAACGTGATGACGCACGAGCCGCCAAACGCGAACAGCCCCTTCTCCTCGCCTTTCGCAACGTTGCGTCCGGAGACGAACATCTGCCGGATGCGGCCCACGGTGGTGGCGCCGATCTCCACCATCGCCACGGTGCCAAACTGCGGGGACTCCACGAGGGTCACCATGCGCCGGTTCTCCACCAGGTAGCGAAGGTTGCGGCGCAGGGCAACGGGATGCACCGAATAGAGCCAGCCGTTGATCAACCGGGGTTCGCCGGCCTGGCCGCCCACGGGAAAATGGAAACGGTGGTAATCGACCGGCGCGAGGCGCGAGATGAGCATCGCCCCGCCCGCGAAACACCGGGTGAGCACCTGCTGCTCCGGGGGCAGCGGCGTCTCGCCGAGCAATTCGGCCAACGTGAACTTCGCGTTCTTCACATAGAACCCTTCGGCCGCGTCGATGTCCGGAAACACGAGGTGGCGCCCGTCGGCAGGCAGCACCGCCACCTCGTCGCCCGGAGTGATGGGCCGCATTTCACGCTTCAAGGCGCGAAAGAAGAACTCATTGAAGGTTTTGAAGGCAAAGGCCGACTTCGCGAACTCGTCGACGTCGAGGTTGTAGTCGACAATGAAGGGCAGGATCTTGATCGCGCTGTAGCGCCGGTTCATGCGCCAGCCGTAGTACCCGGAAAAAAACGCCCGCCGAACGACCAGCCACAACGCCAGCCGTCCGAGGGAGGTTTCATAGATCCAGCGCAGCCAGCGCTCGCCGTAGATCTGCTCGGTCTCGACGGTCCTCTTTGTGCGGTGCCAGTACTGGATTGGCTCGGCCGGCATGAGAATGGCGATTCTTGCGCGGAGTCGCCAAGACGCAAAGCGGAAAAGCGGCGGAAACTTATCGCTCGCCAGAGCCGGGGTCAGCGACCCCGGCTACATTGCTCACACCATCACCAGCTCGTCGCCCTTGAGCTTGAAGGTAACCGTGGAATCTTCCGCCACCTCGCCGCTGATGAGCGCCCGCGCCAGCCGGGTCTCGATCTGGCGCTGCAGAAACCGCTTCAGCGGCCGGGCGCCAAACACCGGATCGTAGCCCTTCTCCGCCGCCCACTCCTTCGCTTTCGCGTCGAGCTTCACCGTCACGCGGCGCTCGGCCAGCCGGCGGTTCAGATCGGCCAGCAGGAGGTCGACGATCCGGGTGATTTCCTCGAGCGTGAGCGGCTTGAACAGGATGGTCTCGTCGATGCGGTTGAGAAACTCCGGCCGGAACGCCTTGCGCAGCTCCGCCATCACGCTTTCGCGGACGCTCTCGGGAATGGTGTCGCCCGTCACGCCCTCGAGCAGGTGGCGCGAGCCCAGGTTCGACGTCATGATGATGATGGTGTTCTTGAAATCGACCGTGCGGCCCTGCGCGTCGGTGATCCGGCCGTCGTCCAG
>PMBT01000124.1:24063-69900 GCA_003153035.1 Opitutia bacterium | reverse complement strand
GCGGAGATGAGCGGGCTGGACATCGATACCCGGAGCGACATCTACAGCCTGGGCGTGCTGATCTATGAACTGCTGACGGGGAAGACTCCCTTTGACGCGAAGGAGCTCCTCAAATCCGGCCTCGATGAAATGCGCCGGACGTTGCGGGAGCGGGAACCGCCCAGGCCGTCCGTTCGGCTTTCCGCCCTCCAACGACCGGACTTGGCAAAAACGGCCGAATCCCGCCAGGTCGAACCGGCCAGACTCATGTCCCTGCTGCACGGCGACCTCGATTGGATTGTGATGAAGACGCTGGAAAAGGATCGCACGCGCCGGTACGAAACAGCCAACGGCCTGGCGCTGGACATTCAGCGCTATCTCAGCAATGAACCCATCATGGCGCGGCCGCCGAGCCGGCTGTATCGATTGGGGAAACTCGTGCGCCGAAACCGGGTGGTATTTGCCGCGGCCGGTGCGGTGGCCATCGCGCTAGTGGCTGGAATGGGCACTTCCACCTGGCTTTTCCTCAAGGAACGCGACGCCCGCCACCGAGCTGTGGCCGCCGAGCAGCAAGAATCCCGGCTACGTCACGAGGCCGAAGTCCGGGAGCGGATCACGCAGGCCGCATTGCTGGTGAGTCAAGAGAGATACGATAGTGCGGACAATCTGCTGAGGAATACCTCCCTGACCCAGCAAACGGTGGAAGGCGCCGCCGTGTTCCGATCGGTCGGGGAGTGGCACGCCCTTCATGACCGGTGGCAGCAGGCAGCCGATCGGTTTGGGCAGCTCCTCCACGTCAATCAGCTCGACGGAGTGGACGTTTCCACCCTGGATTATCTGCGTTGTGGCCCGGCGCTGGTGGAGGTGGGTGACACGAATGGGTACGAGCGCTTTCGGCAGGAAGCGATCGCGCGCTTCATTGTGGCGCCCAGCCCGTTTGCCGACCGGATTGCCAAGATCAGCCTGCTGCTGCCGGGGGATCGGCGACTGATCGAATCATTGGGTCCGGTTGCGGAGGCCACGGCGAAGTCTCTCGCCGAGGCCGATGCCAACGGCGACGGCTTCACGGCAGCCTGGCGGTCGGTCTCTCTGGCGCTGTGGGAGTTTCGCCGCGGCAATTATCCCAAAGCGAAAGAATGGTGCCAGCGGTGCCTGGCCTATCCGGAGTACAACGCCCCCCGCACTGCCACCGCCCGCGTGATCCTTGCGATGTCTTGCCAACAGCTGGGCCAGGCTGACCAGGCCCGCACCGAACTTGCAGCGGGCCGCGAGCCCATCGAAAGCAGGTTCAAGGGCCGGATGGACAGTGGCACCCCTGTCCAGGGCTTCTGGTTTGACTGGGCTTTTGCTCGAATTCTGTTGCGCGAAGCCACCACGCTGATCGAGGTGTCCGCCCGGCCGAAATGAACGAACGGTAAGCGGGAGCTACCGTTTCCGCGGCTCCTACCGCAGATCCTGCCTGGGCCAGCTGACGGCTCAACGCGTGGACCGCTGAACGTGGATGCAATTCACTGGCGCATACTGGACTGATGTGCTGAGCAAAGCCCAATTGCAGAGCGTGCAGCAGCGCGCCGATGAGGCGCACGCAATGTGTGCCGCTGGGGATGGACCTGAACAAGCGTTCTTCTGTCGGGTTTCGGACTAAAACGACGCATGTATGGGGTAGAAGCAAAAAATCCCAGTAAGAATTTCCGGTTCTTCCGTCTTGATCGCCCCGAGCTTTCCGCGTGTGTGCTTCATGCCCAGTGCCGTGCCGCGCGTTTTCATTCAGCACCGCCTACCGCCGCTCTCTTTGAACCCAGCAACCAAATGACCATGACTACGACCCAATACCCTGTGCCTCGCCGCAACGGTACCATCGTTGCGTTTTGCTCAGCCCTCACGATAGCTCTTTCACTCGGGATCAACCCGGCGCGTGCCCAGGACAAGCCGGCCGACCAGATGGCCTCCAAGGAGGCGCCGATCGAAATGGCGCCGGTCACGGTGGTCGGCTTGCGCGCTAGCTTGATCAACGCTCAGGAGATCAAGCTGAATTCCCCGGAATTCGTCGACTCCATCGTCGCCGAGGATATCGGCAAGTTCCCGGACCTCACCGTCGCCGAAGCGCTCCAGCGCGTGCCCGGCATTCAAGTTGGACGCTCCCTCGGCGAAGTAAGCTCGGTCGTGATCCGCGGCCTGCCGAACATTGAAACCACCCTGAACGGCTATGAAGTGTTCACGGGAACCGGACGCGGCGTATCGTTGCAGGACATCCCGGCGGAATTGGTCGCCGGGGTCGACGTCTTCAAATCGGTAGGGGCGGACAAGGTCGAAGGCGGCGTGGCGGGCCTGATCGACGTGCGCCTCCGGCGCCCGTTCGATTTCACCGGCTTAACCGTCGCTACCACTGCCCGCGGCATTTATGCGACCCAGGCGCAGAAGAATAGCTACACCATCAGCGGCTTGGTGAGCGATCGCTGGAAGGTAGGATCGGGTGAATTCGGAGCGTTGCTGGATGTTTCGTTTGCGCGCACCCAGGCCATGGACCAGATCGTGGACAACTACGTGCACTTCGGTGCCCTCGGCGAGCAATTCGACCTCGCCACCGATTCCTCCGGCGTCCGCGGTTACTACGCCGACAATTTCGGCATTCAAATGAATCCGGTCGATCGCAAGCGGGCCGGCGTCTCGGCCATGCTGCAGTGGAAGCCCAACAAGGATACCGAGTTCTACTGGGACAACCTTTATACCCGGTATGACAATAAACATAGCGTCGACTTTTTCATCGGCATTCCCAGTTGGGCAAACACCGGCTTCTTCATCGACAATGTTACGCTCTATCCAACGGGCTACGACGGCTACAATGTCCCGGAGAAATACGACAGTGCCGGCACCCCGGCCCGTTTCGTCCACAGCCTGACGGCTCACTACACCAACAGCCTGACAAGCACGCAGGCGTTCCACGATACGACCGACACCTATCAGGGCGCCTTTGGCGGCAAATGGGACGATGGGACGGTCAAGGTTACCGGTGAAGTGAGCTATAATTTCAGCACCTTCCGGCCGCGAGGCGTGATCCTCGACACGGGCCTGGTGACTCCGTCCTTCTCGATTACCTACAACGACAACAATGCCTCCTCGGTCACGGCCACCGGCGTCAACTATAACGATCCCGCCAATTATCATCTGCAGCAGCTGTTCGATCAGTGGCAGCGGGCCCACAGCGTGCAGTTTGCCGCCAAAGCCGATGTGCTCTATCGCCTGCAGAATTCGTTCTTCAAATCGCTGCAGTTCGGCGTGCGGTATTCCGATCGCGATGTCAACTACACGTCTGCCAACGGCGGCGGCGACTTCGAATGGGCCATCGCGTCGGCCTCGAGTGTTCCCAATCTGGGTCACCTTTCCCCCACGAACCTGTTCATCGGCTCCAATCAGATCAACGTTCGGCAATGGTGGTCGGCGGATCCGGATTTCCTCCTGAACAACACCGACGTGATCCGCCAGATCTTCCATCATCCCTTGGGGGCGCCGGCGCCCGATCCCACGAAAACCTTCAAGGACACGGAAAAGACCACCACGTTGTACGGCTTGACCAACTACGCGACGAAAGTCGGTGACACGCCCATTGATGGCGCCATCGGATTCCGTTTCTCGCGGACGGATGACACCCTGAGCGGCTATCTGCAGCAGATCATCGGTGGTTCAACAACCTACACCTGGACCTCGGTCGATAAGGCGCGGTGGGAGGCGCTGCCGACCGCGAATGCCCGTATAAAGTTGGAGAATGACCTGTACCTCCGCGGATCCATCACCAAGACGATCACGCGGCCGGATTTCAGCGCGCTGAATCCTGCCACGTCAGTAACGGCTCCTGGGCCGACGCTGCCCGGTCAGGGATCTGGCGGCAATCCCGACCTCGATCCGATTCGCTCGACCAACTATGACCTGTCCCTCGAATACTATCCGTCGAAATCGAGCGTTGCCTCCGTGGCCGGCTTCTACCGGTCCATTGACGGATACATTCAGAGTTACGTGGATTCGGAAGTCATCAACGGCAATACCTACGCCGTGACCCGGCCGCACAGCACGCATAACGGCTATCTGCAGGGCGTCGAGCTCAGCTACCAATACTTCTTCGACTTCCTGCCGGATGCATTCAAGGGCCTCGGTCTCCAGGCCAACTACACCTACATCAAGGGTGAAACGGAGAACCCGCTGACGAACATAAAGCAGTCCATCGCCCAGGTGTCCAAGGATAGCTACAACATTATTCTGATCTACGAGCGGGGCCCCTTCTCCGGCCGGCTGGCCTACAACTGGCGCGGCAAGTTCATCGACAGTTTCAACCAAAGCGGCATCCAGCCGTCGACTGTCTGGGTCCAGCCGCGCGGCCAGCTCGATTTCTCCGCGGGCTATGCCATCAGCAAGGACCTGACGATCACATTCGACGCCACCAACCTCACCAAGAGCAAGTATCACGATAACTTTGGCAGCCTGCCGATGTTTCCTCGCGACGTCCGCAGCTACGACTCAACCTACGAAATCGGCCTGAGATACCACTTCTAGGGGAACCAATGAAGCAAACCTTCCTGGCGGGTGGGCGACGCCACCCGTCAGGAAGGTCGAGGAGAGAAAGATCGAGAGACGACTCCGCCCCCAAAGACTTGAAGTGGTTCGAGTGCGAGTCCTTGGATCGGCACGGTCTCCCCATGGTGGTAGGATTAGGCAAGTTACTTGGATTCGGCAGGGATGAGTGGAGGCCCCGGAGACGGTTCACGTTCTCGAGGGCACCTTGGCTTTTGTCTGTTTTTCAGACCCATGCATTCGGCATCTTCATCAACACTCTTGTGCTTCTTGCTTGGGTTGGCCCTGGCCAACAGCGGTTATGCGGACCAGCCCAGACAAGTAAGCATCCATGACCCGGTCATGGCGAAGGAGGGCGATATCTATTACCTCTTCAGCACGGGACCGGGAATCACGTTTTACAGTTCCAAGGACATGCGGACCTGGCGACTGAGAGGCCGCATTTTCCCGGGCGAACCCGCGTGGGCGAAAAGTGTGGCCAAAGGCTTCAACGGCCATATCTGGGCCCCCGACATCGCCTTTCACAATGGGCTGTACTATCTCTATTATGCGGTCTCCGCCTTCGGCTGGAACACCTCGGCGATCGGCGTCGCTACGAACCCGACCCTCGATCCCGACGCGGCAGGCTACAAATGGGAAGACCGGGGAATCGTCCTGCAATCGATCCCCAGTCGCGATCTGTGGAACGCGATCGACCCGAATGTCGTGGTGGATGAGAACGGTACGGCCTGGATGAGTTTCGGCTCATTTTGGTCCGGCTTGAAACTGGTCAAACTTGACGCCAGCTGGACTGCCCCCGCGGAGCCTCAGGAATGGTACTCGATTGCCAAGCGTGAGCGGTCGGTCCTGCTGGACGATCGCGACGCGGGCCCGGCTGAGATCGAGGCACCGTTTATCTTCAAGAAGAACGGGTATTATTTTCTCTTCGTTTCCTGGGGGAAATGCTGCCTTGGCGCCAAGAGTACCTACCGGATCATGATCGGGCGCTCGAAGGATGTGAAGGGGCCGTATTTGGACAAGGAAGGCCGGAGTCTGGCCGCGGGCGGCGGCACCCTGTTGCTGGGCGGAAACAGCGCCTGGCCTGGATTGGGGCACAACAGTACCTACACTTTTGACGGCAAGGACTACCTCATCTTCCACGCCTACGAAGCCGCGGACAACGGTCTGCAGAAACTCAAGATCGCCGAATTGACGTGGGATGCAGACCAGTGGCCCGTCGTTGACCCCAACGCACTGCAAACCTACACGAGCGTGCTGATCCATTAGGGGCGACTTTGGTCAAATCGAAGCGCCTCTTAAGATGCGGCGGGTCAAACACCCGCAATCCAATATATGAAGACCCCCAAACTCACCGTCCTGGAGAAGATCGGCTTTGGCGGCGGCGATGCGGCCGTGAATGTTGTCTGGTCGGCACTGGCGATCATCATCACGTTTTTCTATACCGATATCTACAAGCTGAACGTCGCCCATATTGCGATGTTGGGACTTATTCCCCGGCTGATCGACGCCTTTGCCGACGTGGCGATGGGCATGTATACCGATAGCCACACGACGCGTTGGGGGCGTTACCGCCCCTATTTTCTCGTCTTCGCCGTTCCCTTCGGAATCTCGGTCATGCTGGTGTTCACCACTCCGGAGCTCTCCTATGGCGGCAAGCTGATCTGGGCCTACACGACCTACATCCTAATGATGCTCGTGTTTACGGCCATCGTCATCCCCTATATCTCCCTACCCGGCGTGTTGACGGCCGATCCGAAGGAGCGCCTTTCCGCCAATGGGTATCGGCTGTTTTTCGCGAAGGGCGCCTCAATGCTGGTTAACACGTTTGTTCCGGTCTTTGCGGCCCGCTGGGGGCAGGAGCACCTCGCAAAGGGTTACCAGGTTTCGATGGCGGTGATGGCCGGCCTGGCCACGTTGCTGTTCATCTTCTGCTTCTTCACGACGACCGAACGCGTGATTCACCAGAGCGACCGCAAGCCGCTGGGACAGCAATTGGGACTGCTCTGGAAGAACGATCAATGGATGGTTCTGTTCTGGGTGTGCCTGATCGGCACGATCGGTTACGTGATCCGCGGGTCCGCGGCGCTCTATTACGCCAAATACTACCTCGGTGGGGATGCTAAGATGCAGGCCGGCTTCGTTTCCACCGGCATCGTCGGCAACATCCTCGCCATGGTCGCCTCCACCTGGATCACGAAAAAGTTCTGCAAGATCCAGCTCTTTCGCTGGTCGCAATTGATCACCTTCGCCTTGAGCGTGATCATGTTCCTGGCGGTGACCCCCAGCAGCATAGGCGCGGCGTTCGTCCTGTACTTCCTCATCAACTTCATCGTCGACCTGCAGGGGCCGGTGTTCTGGTCCATCATCTCCGAGGCCGTCGACTACGGCGAACTTGAGAGTGGAAAGCGTGTAGCCGGCATGGCGTTCGGTGGCGTCTCCTTCGCGCAGAAGATGGGCATGAGCCTGGCCGCGGGCATGGTGGGCTGGCTGCTCACCTATTTCCAGTACAAGGCCGACATGGTGCAGAGCGCGTTCACGCTGCGGGGCATCGCGCTGCTGCTCACTGTCATCCCCGGCTTCTTCCACCTCGGCATGGGCCTGCTGATGTACAAATACCGCATCACCGACAAGTACTACAACGAACTCAAAGAGAAGCTGACCGCGCAGGGGAAGCTGGTCTTCGCCGGACCCAGCGACCTGACAACCGTCTGACCGGAACATCTCATGGCCAACGTCCTCCAGCCCATCATTCTCCAGCGCGCCGATCCATGCATCCGCCGCTTCGCCGACGGCTGGTATTATTTCACGGCATCGGTCCCGCAGTATGACCGGATTGAACTGCGTCGCGCACGCACGATCGCCGACTTGCCGGCCGCGCCGACGGTCGACGTCTGGCGCAAACCCGACACGGGACCGTTCAGTGAATTGATCTGGGCCCCCGAGCTCCACCGGCTCTTCGACACTTGGGTCGTCTTCTTCGCCGGCGCCCCCTCGCGCGCGATCAAGGACGATCTTTTCCAGCACCGGATGTGGGCCATCACCACCACGGCGCCGAATCCACTCGAAGGCCCGTGGACGGCGCCGGTGCGTGTTGACAGCGGGATCGACGTGTTCTGCCTCGACGCCACCGCGTTCACGCACCGCGGTGTCACCTATTACGTATGGGCGCAAAAGGAGCCCGAGGTTCGCGGGAATTCCAATCTGATGATCGCGAGAATGACCTCCCCGACGGCGCTCGCGACCAAACCGGTCCGGCTCTCGATTCCCGAGTTCGACTGGGAAATCCGCGGCTTCTGGGTCAACGAAGGCCCGTCGGTGCTGATCCGCCGCGGCCGGGTGTTTATCAGCTATTCGGCCAGCGCCACGGACGAGAACTATTGCATGGGGCTGCTCCACGCAAACGAAGAGGGGGATCTGCTCGATCCGCGAAGCTGGACGAAATCGCCGCAGCCGGTCTTTCGGACCGACTACGAGCGCAAGGTCTTTGGACCGGGCCACAACAGCTTCACTGTGGCGGAAGACGGGGAGACCGACCTCCTGGTCTACCATGCCCGCACCTACACCGAAATCGTTGGCGACCCGCTTTGGGATCCCAATCGTCACACCTACGTCAAGCCGCTGAAGTGGAGCTCTGCCGGCATGCCAGTATTCGGGAGCCCCGCGACGGCGGAGTAAATCAGATCCAAAGACCGGCGATGATTAACCGTGCCTGTTCAATCGTCAGAAGCGACCCGTCCGACAAAGTGAGATCGTGGATGGAGAGTGGCGGCGCTATTCCCGCCGCGACGCGAACCCGGACGTCGGCGCGCTGGGCGGGCCGGCACCTGCTCGCCGTCATTGTACTGTCGGCGATCGCCTCCGCGCCCGGGTTCGCTGCGAACTGGGGGCTTGGGGGCACCCTGGGCGCGCACGACCCGAGCATCATCCGGGAAGGCAACACGTGGTGGTGCTTCACGACCGGGGCGGGTTTGCCGGTCAAATCGTCACCTGATGGGCTGACCTGGCAACAGCGATCGCCGCTGTTCGCCGCCGAGCTCTCGTGGTGGCGCACCTATGCGCCGGCGATGAGCGCTCTCGACGTCTGGGCGCCCGACGTCCACAGCTTCGGCGGACGAATCTGGTGCTATTATTGTGTTTCCGAGTTTGGCCACAACAACTCGGCGATCGGATTGAGATCATGCACCAGCCTCGCCGCGGGAGACTGGCGGGACGATGGGCTGGTGATCAGCTCGAGGAGCGGGGTTGACGCATTCAACGCGATTGATCCGAGCCTGACGACAGACGCCGTGGGCACCCCATGGCTGGTGTTCGGCTCCTGGTTCGACGGCATCCACGTGGTGCAGTTGGATCCGGGCACGATGAAACCGACAGGCACCGTTTATTCCATCGCGCAAAGATCCAACGGAATCGAGGGCGCGAATATTGTGTCTGCGAACGGCTATTTCTATCTGTTTGTCTCGATCGACCTCTGCTGCCAGGGCGTCAACAGCACCTACAAGATCGCTTACGGCAGGTCAGCCGCGATCACGGGCCCTTACGTCAACAAGGACAACGTCACCATGTTGAGCGGCGGCACCACCGTTCTGACGACGGGGGACAACCGGTGGAAGGGACCCGGCGGACAGAGTGTCGTCCAAAACGGAGGTGCGTGGGTGATCGCCTATCATACCTACGATGCGAACAACAACGGCAGCCCAACGCTGTTGATCAGCGACCTCTTCTGGGATTCCGGCAATTGGCCCACGTTGGCGGGTCCGGGTGTAACCGTCAGCACCGTGGCCGGACAGGCCGGAGCCTCCGGCAGTACCGATGGCGGCGGTTCCGCCGCAAGGTTTTCGTCCCCGGCCGATGCAGCGGTGGACACCGTTGGCAACACCTACTTGGCAGACACCGCCAATCACACGATCCGAAAGATCACCCCGGCGGGAATCGTGACCACGCTGGCGGGAACGGCCGGTGCCAGCGGCAGCGCCGATGGCACCGGCGGCGCCGCCCGCTTCAATCACCCGGCGGGTGTGGCCGTGGATGGCGCCGGCAATGTGTATGTCGCTGACACTGACAACAACTCGGTTCGGAAGATCACCTCCGTCGGAGTCGTCTCCACCTCAGCAACCGGTTTCAACGGGCCGTCGGGCATCGCGGCCGACACCGCCGGCAACGTTTACGTCGCGGACACCCTGACCCACACGATCCGGAAGGTTTCGTCCGCCGGAACCATCAGCACCATTGCCGGAACAGCGGGAATCAGCGGCAGCGCCGACGGTGTCGGGTCCGCTGCCCGTTTCCACGGCCCGCAGGGTCTGGCCCTCGACGGGACCGGCAATCTCTATGTCGCGGACACCAATAACGACACGATCCGGAAAGTGGTCCTTGCAAGCGGCGAAGTGACCACCGTGGCCGGACAAGCCGGCGCCAGCGGCAGCACCGATGGAACCGGCGGCCAGGCGCGCTTCTTCTATCCCTCCGGACTGGCCATTGATACTGGGAGCAACCTGTTCGTCGCCGACACAGACAACAGTACCGTTCGCGAAATCACTCCGTCTGGTGTGGTCAGCACGCTTGCCGGACAACCCGGGACGACCGGCACCGCCGATGGGGTGGATGGAGCCGCCCGGTTCAATTTTCCCGCGGGGATCGCGGCAGGCAATGCGGGCACTATCTATGTGGCTGACACCAGTAACCATGCCATTCGCGCTGTAATATTGCCCGTTGCACCCGGCATTACCACGCAGCCGCAAAGCCAGACCGTGACCGCGGGAGCCAACGTCCAGTTTTCGGCCACAGTCTCCGGCAGCCCTGCACCGACCTATCAGTGGAATTTCAATGGCGCCGCGATCAGCGGAGCCACCAGCAGCACCCTGAGTCTGACCAACGTTCAGACGAGCAGCGCAGGAACCTACACGGTCACTGTGACCAATAGCTCCGGGAGCCTGACGAGTGCCAACGCAACCCTGACCGTGAACGCCGCCCCCAGCCCGCCTCCGCCGTCCGGTGGAGGCGGAGGTGGCGGCGGTGCGCTCGGGGTTTGGGCGCTCATTGCATGGATGCTCCTGGGAGCGGCGCGGTGGGCAACGCGAAAAGTTAGGTAACGACTTGTTTGGGCAGATTTCGCTGGCACCGCTTCTCGCGGTGAGTTCGGCGACGGGCGACCGCTTCCGCCGGGAGTCGTTTACGCTGGCGATCGCTGAGTTCCCTCGCTCAATATTCTCCTCCAGAATAAGGATCTCGTCTGGACTCACGATCTCGCTGGCGACGTTGGTGCTGAGCAGCGGCGCGCTCCGCTCCGAAGTCAAGCTGCCCCCGCACTTCTCCGACCATATGGTTTTGCAGCGGGACATGAAGGTCCCGGTATGGGGCACGGCGGACCCGGGCGAAGAAGCCACCGTGGCGTTTGCCGAGCAGAAGAAATCGGCCATTGCCGGCGCAGAAGGCAAGTGGCGCATCGATCTCAATGCCATGTCCGCCTCCGCCCAAGGACGCCCATTGGTCGCGACCGGCGCGAAGACCAATCAGCCGGTCAGGTTCAACGATGTCGTGGTGTTGAGCCCGGAGATCAGCGCGCCGACTGCAGTGCGTTTTGCGTGGGAGAGCTATCCCGAGGGCTGCAACCTCTGCAATACCGCCGGTCTGCCGGCCGCGCCGTTCCGAACGGATGCCTCCTGACCTCCGGTCCGGTCTTCTCCCGGGTTGCGCCGGATCTCGGACTGGAGAAGGATGCTTTCGGACTGGCCCCAAATCCCTCAATTATCCGCTCGATGAATCCGACCAAATTCGCCAGCGTTGCCGGACTGCTTGCAATGTCCGTGATCACCTCGGACCTCGCCGCCGATCCAGTGGTCAGGTTGATCATTGATGCAGCTTCGCCCGGCCATGCCGTCAGTCCAATGCTGCACGGTGTTTTTTTCGAGGACATCAACTATGGCGCGGACGGCGGCCTCTACGCCGAGCTGGTGCAGAATCGCTCGTTTGAGCACGCCGAGCATCTTTATGCCTGGGGCACAGTGAACCGCGAAGGGGAGGGGACGGTGACGGTGGAATCGGCTGACCCGCTGAATTCGAACAACCCCCATTACGTGCGCTTGGCCGTTCAGAATCCGGGTAAAGGATTCGGCGTTGCCAACTACGGTTTCGGCGGCATCGTCGTGCGGGCGGACGAGAACTATCTTTTCTCGGTCCGGGCGCGGAGCGACGCGGCGTTCAAGGGCGCGCTGCGGGCCAGGCTCGAGGACGAGACCGGCCGCCCGCTCGGCGAATACACGATCGAGGGATTGAACGGCCAGTGGCAGAAATTCGAAGGAGTCATCAAGAGCAGCGGCTCCGCGACCCACGCCCGGCTTGTCGTGCTGGCGACCGCACCGGGTCGGGTGGACCTCGATGTCGTCTCGCTTTTCCCTGAAAACACCTGGAAGCAGCGCCGCAACGGCCTGCGGGCCGACCTGGTGCAGATGCTGACCGACCTGCACCCGGCTTTCATGCGTTTTCCGGGCGGCTGCATCGTCGAAGGCATGGATCTGGCCAACCGCTACCGGTGGAAGGACACGATCGGCGACATCGCCGAGCGCAAGCAGAACTGGAACCGCTGGCAGGACGCGATCGGCAACCAGACCGCGCCGCAGTACTACCAGACCTGCGGCCTGGGCTTTTTCGAGTACTTCCAGCTTTGCGAAGATATTGGCGCGGCACCGCTGCCGATCCTCAATTGCGGCATGGCCTGCCAGTACGAAAGCAAGCAACTCGTGCCAATCGACCAGCTCGATCCGTTCGTGCAGGACGCTCTCGACCTGATCGAGTTTGCCAACGGCCCGGCCACCAGCCCGTGGGGCGCGCGGCGCGCGGCGCTGGGCCATCCGCAGCCATTCAACCTGAAGTCTCTCGGTGTCGGCAACGAGCAATGGGGTGAGGACTATTTTGCGCGCTACCGGGTTTTCCAGGCGGCGCTGAAGGCGGAACATCCGGAGATTCAACTGGTGACGTCCGCCGGTCCCGGGGTTGACGACGGCTTTTGGAAACTCGCGTGGGACAAGTTTAGGAGCGGCACCCCGGCCGACATAGTCGACGAGCACTACTACCGCCCGCCCCAGTGGTTTCTAGAAAATGCCACGCGTTACGATGCACAGGATCGAGAGGGGCCGCGGATTTTCGCGGGCGAATTTGCCGCCCACGACGGGGGGCAACGCCGGGCCAGCCTGAGGGCGGCGATTGCGGAGGCGGCTTTCATAACCGGCCTCGTGCGCAACAGCGATCTGGTCGTCATGTCCTCCTATGCGCCGCTGTTCGCCAAAGCCGGTGCGTCCCAGTGGGCGCCTGACCTCATCTGGTTCGACAACACCCGCGTCTACGGCACGCCGTCGTACTACGTGCAGGAGCTGTTCAGCCGCAACCGGCCCGATGTGGTGCTCCCGGTCTCGGTCGAGGGCGCGGCGGTGTCCCTGCCGCCGTTGCCGGCGGCGAGCGTGGCGACCTACGGCGCCCCGCCGCTGGTTCCTTACGCGCCGCAGCCGCTCCCGGCAGTGTTTGTCGCGGCGGGCCGCGACCGTCGCGCCGGAGAAACGGTGCTCTTCGTGGCCAATCCCTATGCCGAAGCGCGGGCGGGAATCATCGAGTTGCGGGGGGCAGCCCGGGTGGCGACCGAAGCCCGGGTGTCTGTTCTCACATCGGCAAACCCGGACGACGGGAATTCGTTCGAGGCTCCGACGAAGGTGGCGCCCCGTGAGGAATTAATGCCGATCGCCGGTCCGGTCTTCGCGCGCACCTTCCCGGCCTGCTCGTTGACGGTCCTGCGCCTAAAGACAACGGAGTGAGGTGGCCGAAGCGTTTGCCGGGCTGCCAGAGCATTCAACTGGCCGGCGTTCTTCCTCGACCCGATGCCGGGACCCGAAAGAATCGTGTCTGCCCGTCAAAACCTTATCTCAATGCACCGCCATCGCACCCTGCTCATTCTCTCCCTGCTGGCCGCCGGCCTGATTTCCAGCCCGCTGCTCCCGGCAAGCGCCGACCCCAACCCGCCGGTCTGGCTTAAGGACTCGGCTGCAAAGCTGGAAACGGAGTTGAGCGCAAAATACGGCGAAGCCCAGCGCGGGCGGCTGCATCAAGGCCTCGACCAGGTCGCGAAGTTCTGGCGGGACGACGACGGCGACGCCGGCGCATTCGCGGAACTGGTTCGCCGCCAGTTCGCCGGCGACACCGCGACGCTCGACGCGATGTTTGACCGCTTTGAGCACATGCTGGCGCAGTTTGACGGCCATTTCAGCGAACTCCGCTACGAACTAAGGAAGCCGATCGATCTCTCCACCGGTCCCGTGCGGCCGTTTGACGAGCTCTTTGCCGCCTACGAACCATCCGCGCATTTCACGGACGATTTCTTCCGCAACAAGCTCGCGTTCGTCGCGCTCCTCAACTTTCCGCTGACCACGCTCGAGCAGCGGCTGGCAGCGGGCGAGGGCTGGACCCGCCGCCAATGGGCCGAGGTTCGGCTCGCGCAGGCGTTCTCCCAGCGCATCCCGGGCGAAGTCAACCAGGCGATCGCGCAGGCCCAGGCCGACGCCGANNATCACGCACTGGAACCTGCGCGATGAGATCAAGGCGCAGTACGGCAACCCCGCCGGCGGTCTGGCCCGGCAGCGCATGATCCAGCGGGTCATGGAGCGGATCGTCGACCAGACGATTCCGCAGGTCGTAATCAACAACCCGCGCGTAGATTGGAGTCCGGCCGGCAACGAGGTGAAGCCGTCGCCGGTCAACGACCTGAATACTCCCGCGCAAGCCGGCGCTGACATCACCACGGCGCGGGAGCCCGACACCCGCTACGCCCGGCTGCTCGCGATCTTCCATGCGGAGCGGTTGGCCGATCCGTACTCACCAGCGGCGTCGACGTTCATCACGCGTCGTTTCGAGCTTGACCGACAAATGAGCGAGGCCCGCGTGCAGGCCATGCTGGAGCAGGGGCTCAGCTCCCCGCAGTTCACTGCCGTCGCGCGCCTGATTGAGAAGCGCCTGGGCCGTCCGCTTGAACCGTTTGACATCTGGTACAACGGCTTCCGTTCGCGCGGGGCCTACAGCGAGGCCCAGCTCGACGAGATTGTCCGCAAGCGATACCCGACCGCGGCCGCGTATCACACCGGCCTGCCGGAGATTCTGGCAAAGCTCGGTTTCAGCCCAGAACGCGCCGCCTACCTGCAGGCTCACATCGAGGTCGAGCCATCCCGCGGTCCCGGGCACGCCATGCCACCAGGGATGAGTGGACAACCGGCGCGGCTCCGCACCCGCGTCGGGCCGGAAGGCATGGATTACAAGAGCTTCAATATCGCGGTGCACGAGATGGGCCACAACATCGAGCAGACGTTCTCGATGAATTTGGTGGACCACCACCTGCTCGCCGGTGTGCCGAACAACGCCTTTACCGAAGCGCTAGCGATGATGACACAGGGGCACGACCTGGAGGTGCTCGGCCTGGCGAAACCAGACGCCGCCAGTGCGGCGCTCGCCACCCTCGACACCTTTTGGGCAACCGCAGAGATCTCCGGTGTGGCGCTGGTCGACATGGGGGTGTGGCATTGGATGTACGACCATCCGGAGGCCACGCCCGCCGAACTCAAGGTCGCCACGCTGGGCATCGCTCGGGAGGTCTGGAACCGCCATTATGCGCCGGTCATCCACCAGCGCGATGCCACGCTGCTGGCGATTTATTCGCACATGATCAGCGACATGCTCTACCTGCCGGATTATCCCATTGGCCACCTCATCAGCTTCCAAATTGAGGAGCAGATCCGGAAGACTGACGACTTTGGCGGCGAGTACGAGCGCATGACGAAATTCGGTAATGTCGCGCCTGACCTCTGGATGAAGAACGCGACCGGCAAGCCCGTCGGCGCCGAAGCCCTCCTCGCGGCCACCCAGCGGGCGCTGTCCGCAGTGGCGAAGTAGGGTGCTTTGTGGAGCTTTCCCTTCTGACGCGATCCGCGTGGATGTTTTTGTGCTTCGTCGGCAGTAGCGTCGTGATTTTGTCCGCCCAGGACTTTCTCCCAAAGATGAATAACCCTCCGGCCAATCCGCTCCCCCAGAGTATCCAATCCATCGCCAATGGTATCGAGCTGTTCACCGGTACGACCTACGTCCGAGTGCAGTTTACGGACGACGGAACCGTGCATGTCGTCAAATGGCTGCCGGGCTCTCAGCCGAAAAAGGGGAGCCTGATCGTGATTCCCCGGGATCTGCCCAAGCTCAACATCACACGCACTGAGGACCCGAACGCCTGCGCGCTGGGCTCAAAACGCATCGGAATCCAGGTTGCCCGCAAGAGCGGCGAAGTTCGCTTTAGCGATGTCACGGGGCTGGGAATCCTGAGCGAGAAGGGCGAGGCCACCATCACCCCGGTGCAGATCGAGCATGAGACTAGGGCTTTTTCTGTACGGCAGACGTTTCAGCTGGGCCCCGAGGAGGGCATCTACGGGCTCGGGCAGCACCAGGCCGGCGAAATGAACTATCGGAACCGCACGGTGAAGCTGGTCCAGGCCAACACCCAGTCTGCCATCCCATTTTTCGTTTCCACCCGCGGGTACGGAATTCTTTGGGACAACTATTCCAAGACCATCTTCAGCGACGCGCCCGCCGGCGCTTCGCTCTGGTCGGAAGTGGCGGACGACCTCGATTATTATCTCATCTTCGGCGGAAACATCGATGGAGCCATTGCCGGATACCGTGAGCTCACCGGCGCCGCCCCGCTGTACGGCAAGTGGGCCTACGGCTACTGGCAAAGCAAGGAGCACTATGAGAACCGCGAAGAGTTGCTGCGCGTCGCCGCGGAATACCGGACCCGCCAGATTCCCATCGATGGCATCGTGCAGGACTGGGACACCTGGGAGGGACGCGAAAACTGGAACCAGCTCTTCTTTGACCCCAAGAAATTCCCCGAACCGGCCGAGATGATCGATATCCTGCACCGGCAGAACTACCACTTCATGGTCTCCATCTGGTGCGGTTTCGGCCCCAATACACCGGTTTATCAAGACATGGAGAAGCGCGGATTCCTCTACCCCCCAGTGGGCTGGGCCGGCTTCAAGTTCTTCGATGCCTACAACCCCGCCGCCACGCGCCTCTTTTGGGAATACGTCAAGGCCGGGCTGTTCTTCAAGGGCGTGGACGGCTGGTGGATGGACTCGACCGAGCCGGACATTGTCAACGCCCAGACGAAGGAGTCGCAGGAATATGAGATGAAGCGGACGGGCACCAACCACCTTGGTTCCTTCGCCCGGTACCTTAATACCTACCCGCTGCTGTCCACGGAATCAGTCTACGCCAACCAGCGCCGGGAAACGTCCGCGAAACGGGTCTACATCCTCACCCGGTCGGGGTTTGCCGGGCAGCAGCGGGCGGCGGCCACCACCTGGACGGGGGATATCGGCGCCAGCTGGGAGGTTTACCGAAACCAGATCTCCGCCGGATTGAACCACGGCATGTCGGGCGTCCCCTACTGGACCTTCGACATCGGGGCCTTCGTATTGGGAAGCTACGGGGGCGTCTTTGCCGATGGCGGCAAGGACCCCGCCTATCAGGAGCTCTACACCCGCATGCTCCAGCTCGGGACTTTCAGCCCGATCTTCCGCTCCCACGGATCAGAGACGCCCCGCGAAATCTGGGAATTCGGTCCGTTCAGCGACGTCCTCGTGAAGTTCGACCAGCTCAGGTATCGGCTGATGCCCTACATCTATTCGCTGGCCTGGAAGGTAACCAGCGAGGGCTCCACCATCATGCGGGGCCTGCCGATGGACTTCCCCTCCGACCGAAGGACCTTCTCCATCGATGACCAGTTCATGTTCGGCCCGGCGCTGATGGTTTCTCCGGTCACCGAATACATGCTGCATCGCCCGCCGGAGAAGAGCGTCCCGATATCGGGGGACCATTTCAAGACCAAGGACGGGAGACCCGGCCTGGAGGTCACCTATTTTGGCGATGACGCCTTTGGGACTCCCGTCTGCCAGCGCACCGAACCGACGATTGATCTGTATTGGTACACCGGCTGGCCATCATTCATCACGCAGCCCAAGTTCTCCATGCGCTGGGAGGGGATTCTGATCCCCGCCGAGACCGGCCTGCATCGCTTCCATATCAAGAGCTTTGGTCCCAAGCATCTGCTGCTCGACGGCAAGGAGTTGCCGCTGAATTACCAGTCAACGGAGGCGTACACGGTTCCGGTCGAGCTTCAGGCCGGCCGGGAGTACCCGATCAAATTCGAAACCGCGAACTCCGTGCTCGGAGCTTTCCGGGCCCAGCTGTTCTGGAAGACACCGTCCATTCTGGCGAGGGAGAAGGTCAAGGAAACGCGCATCCAAACCCGCCCCGTCTATCTTCCTGAGGGCACGGGCTGGATCGACTTCTGGACCGGGAACGGTGTTGCGGGAGGCCGGAGCATCACGGCCGATGCCCCGATCGACAGAATCCCGCTCCTGGTCCGTGCCGGCTCCATCATTCCGATGGGCCCGTTCATCCAGTATGCGGCGGAGAAGCCCGCCGACCCGATCGAATTGCGCATCTATCCCGGAGCCGACGGCGATTTCGTGCTCTATGAGGACGAAAACGACAACTACAACTACGAGAAGGGAATTCACGCCACGATCGCGTTTCATTGGGACGACGGAAAACGCCAGCTGGTGATTTCCGAAAGAAAAGGCTCGTTCCCCGGGATGCCGCAGAATCGGCGTTTCGATGTGGTGATCGTGACCCTCGATCATGGGGTGAGCATCGAGGTCACGTTGAAGGCCGACCGGACGGTCGAATATGCCGGGGAGAAAATGCTGATCCAATTCTGACGGTATGGAGCTGCGTACGGTGCAAAAGGGAAGAGCGACCATGAGGAGGTTCCTTTTCCGGTTGTGGCGCGATTCTCCGCCGGCAGAATAACCCCATGGAATCTTCCCGCGCAAAATGGTGCTTCGTGGCGGTCTCGCTTGCCGTGGCGACCATCCGGTCGGGCGGAGCGGAGCCCGCGCCCGCCTTTTGGCAATGGGCCGCCACGCCGCCGATGGGCTGGAACAGCTGGGACAGTTTCGCCACCACGGTCACGGAAGCGCAGACGAAAGCGCAGGCCGACATCATGGCGCAGATTCTCGCGAGCTACGGATGGAACCTCATCACGGTCGACATCCAGTGGTACGAGCCGCAGGCGACGGGTTTCGATTACCGGGAGGGCGCGAAGCTCATGATGGATGAATGGGGGCGGTTGCTGCCCGCGACGAACCGGTTCCCGTCCGCGGCCGGCGAAGTCGGTTTCAAGGCGCTCGCCGACTACGTCCATGGCAAGGGTCTGAAGTTCGGGATCCACCTGATGCGGGGAATTCCGCGGCAGGCGGTGGCGGCGAACACACCGATCAAGGGCACGCCGTATAATGCGGCCGGGATCGCCGACCAGCGGCGCATCTGTCCGTGGAACACGGATATGTACGGCGTCGACATGGCCAAGCCAGGCGCCCAGGAGTATTATGATTCGGTTTTTGCGCTGATCGTCTCCTGGGGCGTCGATTTCGTGAAGGTGGATGATTTGAGCCGGCCCTACCTCGAAAACCAGGCGGAGGTCGAGGCGGTGCGCACGGCCATCGACCGGACCGGCCGCCCGATGGTGCTCAGTCTGTCGCCCGGTGAAACGGTGCTCGCGGCGGCCGAACACGTGGTGCGGCATGCGAACATGTGGCGGATCAGCGACGACTTCTGGGATAACTGGCCGGCGCTCTCCGAGCAATTCGAGCGCCTGCGCCGATGGGCGCCCTTCAGCGGACCCGGCCACTGGCCCGACGCGGACATGCTGCCGTTCGGCGTGCTCGATCAGGGCCGGCGCACCACCCATTTCACCCGCGACGAGCAGCAGACCGTGATGACACTGTGGTCGATCGCCCGCTCCCCGCTCATCTTCGGAGGCGACCTGACCAAGCTCGACGAGTTTACGCAGTCATTGCTAACCAACGAGGAGGTGATCGCCGTCGACCAGACGAGCAGTGCTGGCCGCCAGCTGTTCAACCACGACAGACTCATTGGCTGGGTGGCCGACGTCCCCGGCTCGGCTGACAAATACGTCGCGCTGTTCAATGCGCGCGATCGCAGCCTGCCCGGCGCCGGCCCGGGCCGGCCGGGGTTGCCGGTGGTGCTCCAGTGGGCGGAACTGGGCTTCAAGGATCCCTGCCGGGTTCGCGACCTCTGGCAGAGAAAGAACCTTGGCGAAGTCGCCGGCAAGTTCGCTCCGGTGATCGCCTGGCACGGGGCCGGGCTCTACAGGATTTCGCCACCTGCGAATGAATAGCGACGATCCTCTGGCGACGGAGTCTTTTCAGCAACTCGTGGTGGAGCCCCGGCTGCCCGAGGTCCTTCGATTTCTGGGCTATCCGAAGGGCGTGTTCCCGCCGGACCCGATGAAACAGTCCATCGAACAGGTGCTGACCCGGGCCCTTCCAGGGCTCGAGCCGCGCGGCACTTTTTCCATCTATGCCGTGAGAGCGCACACGCGGCGGTCGTTGGCGCTCGGCAGCGAGACGATCGCTGGAAACATCGGGGAGTTCCTCCACGGTGCCAGCCGGGTCGCGGTGTTGGTGGTCACGGCGGGCCGCGGAATCACGGAACTTTCGACCGAAGCCTGGGGGGCCGGCGACTCGCTGGCCGGCTGGGCGTTCGACGCGATCGGTTCGTGGGCGGCCGAGGCGGCGGCCGACGCGCTCACGCAGCAGATCAGTTCGCACCTTGGCGCCGACGAGGGACTGACCCTGCGCTACAGTCCGGGCTACTGCGGAATGGATCTTTCGCAGCAGCGAACTATTTTCGGACTTACCCGGCCTGGGTCCATCGGCGTCTCCCTGCTGCCTTCGCTGCTCATGCAGCCGATGAAATCCGTTTCCGGTCTCGTGGGTCTCGGCCCCCGTGAGCTCGTGGGCGTGAATCTCTCACCCTGCGACCGGTGCCTGCAAATCGGCTGCCACATGCGGCGATGACGTTTCTTGCTTGGAGCGGCGGGGCGAACCGGATTTGATCGGATGGTTCCCATAGGCTTCGGTTCGTGCTCCCATCCTACCCACCCGACGATATGCATGACTTTAGCAAACTCCAAGAGGCGGTCCTCGCCGGGAATTCCGCTGCGGCGGTCGCCGCCGCCCGCCAGGCGCTTAGCGAAGGAGCCGATCCGCTCGATCTGGTGCTCCATGGCATCAGTCCCGCGATGGCCGAGGTAGGCCGCCTGTTCGAAGCCGGCGACTATTTCGTGCCGGAACTGCTGATCTCGGCCCGGGCCACGAAGGAAGTCTTCGTGCTCATCCGGCCGCTCCTCGCCAAGCAGGGCGCCCAGCCGACGGGGCGAGTTGTGCTGGGCACGGTGCAGGGCGATCTGCATGACATCGGGAAGAATCTGGTGGCGGCGCTGCTCGAGGGCGGCGGCTTCGAGGTCATCGATCTCGGGGTCAGTGTTTCGCCGGAGAAATTCATCGCGGCGGTCGCCGACAAGAAGGCCCAGATCGTCGGCCTCTCGGCACTGCTCACCACCACGCTGCCGGCCATGAAGACCACGCTGGACGCATTCCGCTCGGCGGGGCTGCGGGATCGCGTGAAGGTGATGATCGGCGGGGCGCCGGTCACGCAATCATTCGCCGACACCATCGGCGCCGACGGCTATGGCGAGAACGCCGCCTCAGCGGTGCAGCTCGCCCGCCGGCTGGTCGGCGTGTGAGTCACCACGGGAAAGCGGAGCAGCGATGCACGCACTTCTGCGAGACCTGTTGCCCGGACCGGTCATCACCGACGGCGCCTGGGGGACGCAACTGCAGGCCCAGGGCCTGGCCGCCGGCGAATGCCCCGATGGCTGGAATCTAACCCAGCCCGCGCGAGTCGAGACGGTGGCCCGCGCCTACGTCGAGGCAGGCAGCCAGGTCATCCTGACTAACACTTTTGGGGCGAACCGGCTGCGGCTCGCGGCCCATGGGCTCGGGAATCAGGCGGCCGGGATCAACCGCGCCGGCGCGCAGATTTCGCGGCGCGCCGCCGGGAGCCGGGCGCGGGTTTTTGCGTCAATCGGCCCGACGGGCAAGATGCTGGCTTTGGGCGAAACCAATGAGGCGGAACTGCGCGAGGTTTTCGCCGAGCAGGCCAACGCCCTGGCCGCCGAGGGCGTGGACGCGCTCCTGCTCGAGACATTCTCGGACCTCGGCGAGATTCGCCCGGCCCTGGCCGCCGCCAAGGCAACCGGCCTGCCCGTCGTGGTCAGCCTGGTGTTTGACTCCGGCCCGGCGCGCGACCGCACGATGATGGGCACCACGCCGGAACAGGCGGTCGCGGCGCTGGTCGAGGCCGGGGCCGATGCGCTGGGCGCCAATTGCGGCCGGGGCATTGAGGGTTACATCCCGATTTGCCGCCGCCTGCGCGCCGCGACCGACCGGCCCCTTTGGATCAAGCCCAACGCCGGCTTGCCCGAGGTCGTCGACGGGCGCGCCGTCTACCGGACGTCGCCGGAGCAGTTTGCCGCCCGTGTGCCCGACCTGATCGCGGCGGGCGCGACGTTCGTCGGCGGGTGTTGCGGCAGCAGCCCGGCATTCATCGCGGCGATGATCCGGCGTTTGGCTTCAGGAGGACGGAAATGACCACACCACAATGGGAGACATTGCTCGCAGTGATTCGCGGCGAGCAGCTCCGGCGGCTGCCGACGGGCTTTATCATCGACTGCCCTTGGCTGCCGAACTGGGCGGGCCACACGATCCTGGATTATTTCACCGACGAGCGGATCTGGATGGGAGCGCACCAAAAAGCGCTGGCCGCGTTCCCGGACACGATGTTCCTGCCGGGGTTCTGGTCCGAGTATGGCATGTGCACCGAGCCGTCGGCGTTTGGCGCCACCAGCAGCTGGAATGAGAACGACTTCCCCTTTGCCAAAAAAGTGCTGCGGACGGTGGAGGATGTGGACCGTCTCGAAAAACCGGATGTACGCAAGGACGGCCTGCTGCCGTTTGTCGTGAAACGGCTCCGGCACCTGCAGCCTGAAATCGAGCGGGCCGGGCACCAGATCCGTTTTGCCGTTGCCCGCGGGCCGCTCAACATCGCCACGTTCCTGATGGGCACCACCGAATTCCTGGAGGCGCTCAAGACCGACCCGGTCCGGATGCACCGGCTGCTGACGATCATCGCCGACTTTCTGGTCGAGTGGATCGCCTACCAGCGCGAGTGCTTCCCCTCCATCGACGGGATACTGATGCTGGACGACATCGTCGGTTTTGTGGGCAAGAATGATTTCCTGACATTTGGCCTGCCGTACCTGCAGCGGGTCTATTCCGCAAACGTGGCCGTGAAGTTCTTCCACAACGACGCCCCGTGCAAAGTCGCGGCGCCTTTTCTGACCCAGGCCGGCATCAATCTGCTCAATTTTGGGGTCCAGCACTCCGTCAACGACATGAAGACGTGGACGGGCGGCCAGATCACGCTGCTCGGCAATATCCCGCCGCGCGACGTCCTCGCCCAAGGCACCCCGGCCGACGTCGAGCGGGCCGTCACAATTCTGGTGATGGGTTTGCAGGACCGGTCGCGCCTGGTCCTTTCCTGTGGTGGCGGAATACCTCCCGGCGTTCCGACCGAAAACATCCGGGCATTCATTGCAGCCGTGCAGAAGCTCGGCGGTTGAGCCGGGCTGGTCCGGATCTGTGCAATTGAGATGGGGGCGTGTCACTCCCGCGTATCCTCGAGCGCGTCGAGCACCACCGCCATGGATTCCTGCCAGTTGGCCGGATATTGCGCTGAAACCTCTCCCGCCCGCCGCAATCCTGTTTGCGCGGCGCTGGCGAACTGTAAGAGTCGGCGAATACTTGGCACGGAGCGCCGGCTCCCTTGGAATGGGGCCATGCGCCACCGGACAAATCGCCAAGCTGGCCTCATCAATCCCGCCTCCTCATGAACAAACCGTCCCTCAATCTCGGCAGTTTCACGCTTCCCGGCGAGGCCGGCCATGAGGACCTCACGCTGCGTCTCGCGAAGAAATGGGGCGCCGACACGATCCGGGACAGCGACGGCACCCGGCTGTCGCGCGAGATCACCCAGGCTGGTTACGAAATCTATTCAACCATCTGCCTGGTTCGCTCGGTGCAACCGTGGGCCCGCATCCACCAAGACAAGCTCCAGCAGAATTTCCTGATGAGCTTCCCGCTCGTGGCGCAGGGGCGGACGGTAGCAATCAATCTGCTGAACGGCTACTTTCGGGAGCAGTTCGTGGTGAACTTTCAGGACGATCCGAAAGCTTGGTGGCAGGTCTTCGACCGTACCACCGGCCGGGAGGTCCCGAAGAAGCGGTGGAACTTCAACGCGAAGCAGGGCGCCGTCACCGTCCGCGGGACGACCCCGGGCCACAAGTACACGGTAAACTTCCTCGCCTTCCGCATCTGGGAGGAAATCTCGATGTACAATCACATCACCAACGACTGGGGCGACCGCGAGCACCTCGCGGCGGTGGATCCGATGCACCCCGAGACCCAGCGGGTACTGCTGACGTTTCTCGACCAGTGGCTGCGGGACCATCCGGACACCTCGGTCGTGCGCTTCACCTCGATGTTCTACAACTTCACCTGGTTCTGGGGCGACAATCAGGCAAAGCTCCGCGACATCTATTCCGACTGGGGCGACTACGAGATGACGGTCAGCCCGCGGTCGCTGAGGCTCTTCGCGCGGAAATTCGGCTATCAGCTCACCTCGGAGGACTTCGTCAACGGCGGCCTCTACAACTCGACNNCACAATGCGCCTAGCCGGCGGTATCGCGACTACATGGAGTTCATTCATGACTTCGTGATCGCGTTTGGCCGCCAGTGCATCGATCTCGTCCACCGCCACGGCAAAAAGGCCTTTGTCTTCTACGACGATCACTGGATCGGCGTGGAACCGAACAGCCCCCGATTTGCCGAATTCGGATTCGACGGTCTGATCAAATGCGTTTTCAACGCCTTCGAGGTGCGGCTCTGCGCGAATGCCCGCGGGGTGAAAACCCGCGAGCTTCGCCTGCACCCGTACCTGTTCCCAACCGGACTCAAAGGGGAACCGACGTTCAAGCCGGGCGGCGATCCGACCCTTGACGCCAAGAATTTCTGGATCGACGCCCGCCGCGGCCTCCTGCGCGCGCCGATCGACCGCATCGGCCTGGGCGGCTATCTCTCCCTCGTCGAACCGTTCCCGGACTTCGTAGACTACATTGATCAGCTCGCTCAGGAATTCCGCCTCCTGAAGTCATTCCACGATGGCGGCCGGCCGTACACCGCGCCGTTCAAAGTGGCCGTGCTCACCGCCTGGGGCAGCCTGCGGTCCTGGATCTGCAGCGGGCACTTCACCCATGCTCTCGAACTCAACGAGCTCATCGAGTCGCTGGCCGGCCTGCCCGTCGACGTGCAGTTCCTCAGCTTCGACGACCTGCTCAGGCGCGGAGTGCCGAGGGGCGTGAGGGTGGTCATCAATTGCGGCCGCCAGGGCAGCGCCTGGAGCGGCGGGCACTATTGGACGGAACCGAGGATCAACGAAATCCTGACGCAGTGGGTGCACCGGGGCGGCGGTTTCATTGGCGTGGCGGAGCCTTCGGCCATGCCGGAACCGGGCCAGCTTTTCAAACTCTCGCATGTGCTCGGGCTCGACCGCGACCGCGGCGAGCGGATTGCCAACGGCAAGTACAAATATGCCGTGGCACCGGCGCACTTCATCACCACCGATCTCACCGGCGCGCCGGATTTTGGGAAGGATATCGATGGCATCTACACGCTCGGCGCAGGCACGGAAGTGCTGGCCGACAAGGACGGCTCGCCCCGCCTTGCGACCCACGCCTTCGGCCGGGGCCGCAGCGTGTACACCTCGGGTTTCAAGTTCACCCACGAGAACACCCGCCTGCTGCACCGCGCGCTGTTCTGGGCCGCGGCCCGGGAAGAGCAATGGTCGGCCTGGGCCTGCTCGAACGTTCGCATCGAATGCGCCTACTTCCCGAAGAAGGCCAAGCTGGTCGTGATTAATAACGCCGGCACGCCGCAGAAGACCTCGCTTACCCTCGGCGATGGCCGGACCAGGAAGACGGTCAGCCTTCCCGCCCACGGCATCAAGATCCTGGACGTGTGAAGCGCAAGTGGCACGGGTCTCCCGACCCATGATCCCGATTTCCACGGGTCGGGAGACCCATGCCACGAAACTGATGAGGGATAACGCGCCCCCGCACGCCTCCGCTTACGCCGGCGCACCGGCCATTTCGAGCAGCTCGATCGCCTGGCGCAATTCCCGGCGCAACTCCGCCAGCGAGGCGCGCGCGTCGCGGATCTTTTGGTCGGCCTTCGCGGCATATTCGACCTTCAGCGCGACCCAGCGCGCGGCGAGCTCGTCGAGCTTCGCATCGGACGCCTGCAGCAGTTCGCGCAGGCGCTCGGGCAGCGGCCGCTGCTGACAGGCCGCGAGCCGGGCGCTGAGCTGCCGGCGCGTCTCGGCGAGTTGGGCGAGAAGGATCTTATGATCGGGGACGCGGCGCAGGCCGCGCACGAGCCGGAGGTTCTTAAGGGTCCAGATGGTCCACTTGGTCGGGTCCCACTGCCACCACTTCACGCCATTCCGGTAGTCATGCTGAAACTCGTGATGGTAGTTGTGGTAGCCCTCGCCGAAGGTGCAGAGCGCCATGATCCAGCTGTCGCGGGCGCTGCATTTCGTGGTATACGGCCGGCGACCGATCGTGTGGCAGAGCGAATTGATGCAAAACGTCATGTGCTGCACCGCGGTAATTCGCGCCATGCCCGCCAGCAGGAAACCGCCGAGCGCGCCCGTCCAGCCGGCGTGCAGCCAGCCGCACACGGCCGGCAGGACGAAACCCACGCCGATGGCGATCGGCAGGTAAGAACGGTCCTGCCAGCGCAGGAGCGGGTCCTGCTCGAGGTCGCGCACGTTGTCGCGGGGCGGCTCGGCGTTCAGTTGAAAGAGGATCCAGCCGATGTGGGCGTGCCAGAATCCCTTGGTGATGTCGTAGGGGTCCTCGTGGTGATCGGTGTGCTTATGGTGCCGCCGGTGGTCGGAGACCCACTCGAGCGCGCTGTTCTCAAAGGCTGCGGCCCCGAAGAGCAGCGTGAGCAATCGGACGGGCCACCTCGCCTGAAAAGCCAGATGGGCAAACAGGCGGTGGTAACCGAGGGTGATGCTGAGGCCGGTCGAGAGGAAAAGCGCGGCGAACATCGCGACCTGGAACCCGTTGAACCCGCAGCGCCAGAGGTAGAGCGGAACGGCGGTGACGGTGATCAGGGCCGAGCCGGTGAGAAACGAGCTGTTGACCCAGTTGATGCGGGAGGCGGGCAGGCGAAAGGGCATGGCCGCACAACCATAACGAGCAAACCCGGTTTCGCGACCCGGAGAAGTAGATATCTCGGCAGCAACTGCGCCTACGGCTCGCGGTCACCCTGCAAACCTGCCAGCGCTGGCGATCACCCCGGGCATTTGTCATCTAGCAAATGACGAACGATTCCGGCTTGCGAGTGTGGCGACGCCGCGCACCACGCGTTCCTGCAGGCCTCAGATTCCCGGCTGGCAGAGACAGGAGCTCTTAATCTGCAGATCGGCCTTCGCCCAGATCGCCGCTTAGCGGCTTCGAAATAGGCGGACTGCTCAGCGCGGGTCGCCGCGCTTGAGATTCTCCCCGGTCCAACCTGCCCAGCGGGCGCGGACCGCCTCGCACGGTCATACCCGGTTCCCGCGCGGGCCCGGCAGAACGAGACTGACCAGCACGGCGGGCGCTACCGGATTACGGGTGCACGGTAGGTGCAGCCGGGCCGCTCGTGCCCGGAGTCGGAGCGTTGCCGCGACGGCCGATATTCTGCATCAGCAGCTGCCGCAGCTGGGCCGCGGCCTGCTGCTGCTGCTGGATCTCTTGCAGCGCCTGGACCTGCGGAGCAGAAAGCACGCTTTGTGCGCGGGCAATCGCCTCGTCAGTAATGGGTGTCGCGCCCCAGGAGCTGGGTCCTGGGCCGCTCGACGGAAACGCGCCTGTCGCCATGACCGTGGTAACACCGGGGCCGGAGACGACGGAATAGGACGCAATGCCGCCGCCAGTCCGGTTGGCGGCGGTGTCGGCCAGGATCTGCACCAATTGGTCGGCCTGGGCGGGGGAGATCTGAGAATCCGAATAGCTTAGCGCCTGCTGGAGCTGGCTAACCACCGCGCGCTGTGGTTCCGTCTGAAGGTAATCCTGATATTGCGCGTAGCTCCCGGGGGAGAGGAGCGACTTGATCTTCTCATCGAGCTCAGACTGCGTGTCCTGGATCAGCTTGTTGAATACCTGTGGGTTTCGCACCGGGTCGACCCCTTGCGGTCCGGCGGCGGCCATCACGTCGATCGGCGCGGAAAGCTTGTCGGCGAGCAAGGTCTTGAACTGCGCCAGCATGTCTGGCGGCAGGCCGAGCTTCTTGAACAGGGCGGCAAACCGGACGTCGATCTGGCCTTTCTGCTGGATGGCCATGAGTTGGGCCATCTCGGGACGATCCATCAGGGAGGTGAAACTGCTCGCCATGCCTCCCCGGGCCGCCGGGGCGGGGCCGGGCGCGGGCAGGGTGGCAGCGGCAAGCCCACTTCGCGGGGCGCCGGCGGACTGGTGATCGGATTCCTTGGCGCGTTTCTGCGCCGCCAGGGCGCGCTTCTGCCATTCGGCGCGGCTGCCATTGCTCAGGGCGGCGGCCCGGAGATCGATGAGTTCCAGGTGTTGTTTCCAGGCGAGCGCCGAGAGCCCGAGGGCGGTCAGGCCGAGAACGACCATCAGCAGGTTCTTGCACGAGGACATGGCATGGGTTTCCACGGACCCCGGCCGTGGCTGGCGGGGTCAACATAACTCAAGGTGATCGGCCAGCGCCACGGACGGAGCCGGGTTCCGGTCATGGATGATGGCTGACTCTGTCTCCATCCGGATTCAGCGTCACGAAGAATTCTCTGGCCGAAACACCGCGGGCGATGAAGGCCCCGGACGTTGGCCGGCAGCCGCGGCCTGCCGGCCGGGCGCGGTGCATCGGGAGGCATGGCGCTGTTGCCGTAGCGCTTGCCCCGAGAGCGAGGTGTCCGCACATTGTCGAGCGCGCCGGCGAGGCGCATTTCATGGATTCGTCCAAACGGCCTTGGTTTCGTCTGTGGGCAGCGGTCCTGGTGGCGATGCTTGCCTTCGTCATCTGGGATGCAGCCGGCCGGATTCGGCACGTTGGCCAGGTCAGTTCCGTCTACGGAGTGATGGTCGATCCCCCGGCGGCGGATCCGGCCTCTCCGACCGGCTACGTCCGGGGCCGACGGTCGCTCGTGCTGCCAGTCGAAGGTGACGACGGCCTCCAGTGGATCATGCAGACCCAGGCGATGTTCGCCCGGGGCGTTGCGCGGCTTCACTTTGTTGATTACGACAATGCCCCGGCGGGTCGCGAGGCGCATTGGGCGGTGCCGTTTCACTGGTGGCTGGCGGGCATCGCCTGGGTGGACCACGCGGTTTCCGGCCGGCCGATCGGCCTCTCGGTGGAGCGGGCCGCGCTCCTCGCGGGACCCGTGTTGCATGGGTTGCTTTTGCTGGGCCTCGTGCCGCTGGTGGCGCGGCGGTTCGGAGCCCTGCCAGCCTCGCTCCTGGCCGTCGGCCTGGCGATGGCGTATCCATTCAATCTCTACTTCGCGGCGGACTATCCGGATCATCACGGCATGCTCGAGGCGTGCGGGGTGTCGACGGTCCTGTTTCTGCTCGCCGGAGGGAGCGGCTGTATTCGGGTGGAAGGGGAGGGATCCGCGCCGGCCCGGGGGGAGCCGGGCCTGATCGCCTGGCTGCCGGTGCGCCGCGCCGCGCGCCGGTGGTTTGTCGCGTCGGCCGTGGCGGGCGGCCTGGGCTTGTGGATCAGCGCGGCCAGCCAGGTGCCGGTGCTGGTCGGGGTTGGACTTGGCGCGACTGCGGTGGCCTGGTGGTGCCGCGGTGTCCGGCCTTCCGAGGGCTGGGGATTGGAGCCGACCCTCTGGCGGCTGTGGGGCATCATCGGTGGTGTCACCAGCGTGGCGGGCTACCTGATTGAGTATTTCCCGTTCGAACTCGGTTGGCGGCTCGAGGTCAACCATCCCTTGTACGCGCTGGCCTGGCTGGGGGGCGGGGAGCTGTTGTGCCGGATCACGAGGTTGCTGTCCGGTGAGAGCTCCGGTCGCAACCGGCGGGATCTTCAGGCGGCCCTTTGGGCGGGCGCGGCGGTGATGGTTCTGCCGGTCGTCATTCTGTTGACAAAGGAACGGACGTTTCTGGTAGCCAGCCGGTTTGTGTGGTCGCTCGGCACCGAATATGTCGGGGAAGGCCGGAGTCTCGTGTCCAGTTTCCGCGGGATGGGCTCCAATCTGGAGGCTTGGGGAAGATGTTTGCCGCTTTTGGCGATCATCCTGCCTTTTCTCGTGGTCGGCCGGCGGAATCTCTCCCGTGGCTGGAAGGCGCAGCTGGTCATGGCGCTGGCACCGGCGTTGCTGTTGTTTATGCTGACGGTGACGGAAATCCGCTGGTGGGGCGTGGAGTGCGGCCTGCTCCTTGTCGTGCTGGCGGTGCTGCTGGTCGTCCTTCAACGGTCGTCGACTCCGTCGGGCACGATCAAAGTATGGGCATTGGCGTGCGCACTGTTGTTCGTGCCTGGGGCGGTGAGCGCCATCCGGCCGGCGATGGCGGAGCGTCCGTTCACGCAGAACGACCTCCGGCATCTGGCGGAGCGGGATCTGGCGCACTGGCTGGGTAAGCGGATGGGCGCGACGCCGGTGGTCATTGCCAGCACGCCTGCCACCACGAATCATCTGATCTACTACGGCGGGTTCAAGGGCCTGGGGACGCTCTACTGGGAGAATGTCGAGGGTTTCAAACACGCCGCGGAGCTCTTCTCCGCCGCCTCGCCCGAGCGGGCGTATGAGCTGGTCCGCCAGTACGGGGTCACGCACATCGCGTTGGTCTCGTGGGATGGTTTTGAGGAGAACTTCGTGCGTTTCTACCGCGGATTGACCTCCGCCCAGCCCACACCGGCAGATGCGTTCATCCTCGGATTGCTGCATGGGAAAGGTGTGCCGCTCTGGCTGCGGTTGATCCCTGTGCGGCTGGCGGAACATGAGGCCCTGAAAGAGCAGAACGTTTTCCTGTTTGAAGTGACGCCGGCTCAGTTGCCCGAGGCCAGGGCGGTGCAGATGACTGATTATCTGATGCAGATGGGGAGGCAGGAGCTGGCCGGCTTCATGGAGCCCGAGCTGGAGCAGAGCTCAGGGTACTTTCCGGCGCTGGTGATGTTGGCTTATTTTCAGGGAAAGACCGGGCATGCGCAGAAATTCTCTGCGACGCTGGGGCGGATCCTCGTCAGGCTGCCGGCACCCACTGGTCTCGAATTGGAGGACCGCATCCGGCTCGCGATCGTGTTGTGGGTGGGCGGACAGACCGACCTTGCGCGCGAGCAGTACCGGGTGTGCCTAGATAAACTGGACGAGCCATCACTCTGCCGGCTGACCCCGGGATCATTGACCAATTTCCTGAAGCTGGGCGCAGCCCTCGGCGAGGAGATCCGTGACCCGGGATTGCGGCGGCTGGCGGCCGAGTTGCAGCCGCTCTACCTGCGGGAGACGCCCTGATAAGCTGCTAAGGACCGCCGCTCACTTGACCGGTGTCGAAGGCGACCCGCGGCTGATGCGGCAGCTGCCCCGACGGAAACCACCACGTCAAACGTCGACCAGTCTCGCAGGGGCGGATCAATTGCGGTAGTCCGAGCGCACGGGCGAAAACACCTCGATGGCGCCTGAGTCTTCGAGGACCCGCACGCCGTGCTCGACGCCGCCGGGGATTGTCCAACCGTCACCGGCAACCATCTCGTGGACCAGGCCGGCAATCGTCATGATCAGGTGTCCGGACAGCAGATAACCCGTTTGCTCCTGGGGATGCTGGTGGGCCGGAATCACCGCGCTCGTTGCCAGCTTGAATTCAACCAGTTGCGTGCGACCGCCGTCGAGGAGTGTCTTGCGTTGGATGCCGGCGAGGGCACTGACATATCCTTCCGGGTTGGCGTGATAGACCCGGGCCTGAACGGACGATGGTGGTGGACTCATGGGTGGTTGTTTGTCGGCGGCGGCGCCGCCGACAAGATCCAACTAGATCTACCAACAAAAGGACAACTGTCATCGCGAGTCCGGTGCAGCCGGACGTGGCCGCCGAGGCAGGATGCACTCGTCGCGATCCAGTTGGATGGATTGCATCCTCCTCCGCCAAGCCTCCGGAGGACAGATCGTCGCTCCGCTCCTCGCAATGACGGCATTTGTCGCCTCAAAACGAGTTGCGTCACCTCGCGCGGGTTGGTTTGAGTTCACCGGTGGGCAAACCGCGGCCAGCACGAAAGGAAGACTCCCGACTCAGGCGAGGCTCGGCCCGTGGAGAATCCAGCCCTGCGCCGATGCCTCCAGACGCTGATCAGGAGAGTCGGCGAAGCGAACCCGGAACCTCCGCTAGCCAGGGTGAGGGCAGCACCTTCTTCGGCCTGGGCAAGCCACGGCTGCTCGGCGTGCTCCTATTCCTGCTGGTGGCGAATATTTTCCTGCCCGCGCTGCGGCATGACTTCATCTATTACGACGATCCCGGCTTCGTAATGGAGAACCCCCATGTCGTGGGCGGCTTGACCTGGGCTAACGTGAAGTGGGCATTCCTGAGCGCAGACATCGACTACTGGCGTCCAGTGAGCTGGCTGTCGCACATGGCGGACTGCCAGATCTTCGGCCTCGATCCGTGGGGGCATCACCTGACCAGCGTCCTGTTGCATGCGCTCAATTCACTGCTGGTCTTCGTCGTCCTGCGAAAAATGACAGGAGCCGTCTGGCGGAGTCTGCTGGTGGCGGCGCTCTTCGGCCTGCATCCGATGCATGTAGAATCGGTCGCATGGATCGCGGAACGCAAAGATGTGCTCAGCACTCTGTTCTGGCTGCTCACGATCTGGGCATACGCGCACTGGGTGCGGCGACAGGAAGCCCGGCAACCCCGGGCTTGGGTATTCTATGGATTAGCCGTGGCGTCTTTCGTCCTGGGCCTGATGACCAAGCCGATGCTGGTCACGGTTCCGTGCGTTCTGCTCCTCCTGGACTTCTGGCCCTTGAAGCGGTTTGATCGCATGCTTCACCGCTCGCGCACTGCGGTGATCTGGTCACTGGTGGTCGAGAAGGTCCCGTTTTTCGCCGTTGCTGCGGCGGTTGGCGTGCTGACGTTCCTCGCGCAAAAACACGTGGGGGCGCTCAAGACGACGGCGGGCTATCCGTGGCCGGGCCGGATCGCCAACGCTCTGCTCGCCTACTGCCAATACCTCGGCAAATGCGTCTACCCGACCAGGCTCGCGGTGTTCTATCCGTATCCCGTTGGTCAGCTCTTGGGCCGGGCGGTGCTTGCCGGCGTGCTGCTGACGGGAGTGACCATCGCTGTTGGCGCGCTGTACCGGCAGCGCCCGTACTTGGCGGCGGGATGGCTTTGGTATCTGGGAACGCTGGTGCCTGTGATCGGGCTCGTGCAGGTAGGCGAGCAATCCATGGCCGATCGGTACAGCTATATGCCGTTGGTCGGAGTTTTTGTCATGCTGGCCTGGGCGGCGGGTGATGCGGCGGCACGTTGGCCGCGCCGCTCGGGGTTGCTGGGTGCGGCAGCCGGCGTGATTCTCGCAGGCTGCACCGTCCTGACCTCCCGGCAGCTGGACCTCTGGCAGGACACCATGACATTGTTCCGCCATGCCGTCGCTGTGACCGAGAACAGCTGGGCCGCCCACACCAACCTTGGGTTTGCCCTTGCGAAATCCCCGGCCCGGCTGCCCGAGGCCATCGCCGAGTACGAGGCGTCGCTGAAGATCGACCCCGCGATCTCGGCGACGCACAACTTTCTGGGGTTCGCGCTGTCGCAGATTCCGGGCCGTTCGTCCGAGGCGATCGCCGAATTTCAAGCGGCCCTGCGGCTCGATTCGAGGCTTGCGGATGCGCACAGCAATCTTGCGACCGTCCTGGCGAAAACCCAGGGCCGTCTGCCCGAGGCCGTTGCCGAGTACCAGGCGGCGTCGCGACTCAAGCCCGATTCGGCGGAGATCCACTACAATCTGGGGCTTGCGCTGTCGGAACTGCCTGGCCGCCTGTCCGATGGGATTGCCGAGATCCGGACCGCCGTTCGACTCAAGCCTGGTTCGGCGGAAATGCACTACAATCTGGGGCGGATACTGGCGAGAACCCCCGGCCTGCGCGAGGCAATCGTTGAATACCAGGCGGCATTGCGAATCAAGCCCGGCGACGCGGAGGCGCACTACGCTCTGGGGCTCATGCTGGCCGAACTGCCGGACCGCGTGCGCGAGGCGGTCGCGGAGTACCGGACCGCGCTGCGGCTCCGTCCCGATGATCCGAAGTTCCACAACGCCCTTGGAAATGCCTGGCTGGAGATGCCGGACCGTCTGCCGGAGGCGATTGCTGAGTTTCAGGCAGCGCTCCGGCTTCAGCCCGATTTTGTCGAGGTGCATAACAATCTGGGCATCGCCCTGGCGCAGGTGCCGGGCCGACTGCCCGAGGCGATTGCCGAATACGAAACCGTGCTGCGCGCAAAACCTGATTTCGCCGAGGCGCACTTCAACCTGGGGAACGCCCTCGCCTGGACCCCCGGCCGGTCAGCCGAGGCGATCGCCGAGTACCAGGCGGCGATTCGAAGCAGACCTGATTACTTCCAGGCTCGTTTCAACCTGGGGCTCCTCCTGGCGAGCCTCCCTGGACGAAGGTCCGAGGCAATTGCCGAATACGAAGCCGTGGTGCGGGCGGAACCAGATTTCGCCGAGGCGCACTACAATCTGGGCATCGCCCTGGCCGGGGTTCCGGGCCGGTTGCCCGAGGCGATTGCCGAATACGAAGCCGCCTTGCGCGCCAACCCCGGTCTGGCCGAGGCGCACAACAATCTGGCGGACGCCCTGGTGCGGACCCCCCGCCGGTCCTCCGAGGCGATCGGCGAGTACCAGGCGGCCATCCGGATCAAACCCGATTACTTCCAGGCTCATTTCAACCTGGGGCTCCTCCTGTCGGACATTCCCGGGCGGCGGACCGAGGCGATCGGGCATCTCGAGTCGGCTTTGCGGATCAATCCCGGTTTTGATCCGGCGCGCACGATGCTCGATCGTTTGCGCGCGACGCCGCAGTCGGACGCGCCTTGAGGCATCGCCTGGCCGCACGTCCACCCGGCGGGCATGACCCGGCGTCAGCCTGCCAGCATCAGTTCGAGCATCTTCCGGTCGAGCTTGTGCCCGTGGAAATCCTCGTAGGGCACATCAGCCCGGCCGCTGTCGACGATGCCAAAATCGCCCCGGAGATTCCACATGGCCCAGCCCCAGCCGGCTTCCTTCCACAGCGCCAGCAGGTCGGTCATCCACGCGAGGGTCACCGCGTGGGGTGTCCGGTTGAAGCAGCCCCATTCGCCGACGTGGATGGGCACGTCCTGTTGGACGAGCGGTTGCCATTTGACAATGAGTTCTCGGCGGAGCTTCTCACGGTTCCAGGTCTGCCCCCGGTCGTCCACCAGCGGCCAAGCCGGCGGGGCGGACGTTTCGAATTCGTTCTTTGGCACCCAAGTGGCGGTAAAATGGCTGACCGCCTTGGGCAGATATCCGCGGGTGCTCTGGACCACGCCCAGATCAACGATTCCGGGCACCGGCGTCTGGCCGATGTCCGCGCCATCCACCACGATCAGGCGGTCCGGGTCCTTTTCGCGGATCGCCGCGACGAGGGCGCGGACGATCTCCACGTAGCGGGTCTGATCGGTCATCCACGGCGGCTCGTTCAACAGGTCAAAACTCAGTCGATTGCTCGGGACGGCCTGGTAGCGCTCCGCGAAGAACCGCCAGTGATGGACGGCGGCCGCGAGCGCCTGTTCCATCGATTCCCGGGGACTGTCGAAAAGCAGGAAGGGCTCCAGTTCGCGTCCGTTGACGCAGTAACCCGGGATCCGGTGGAGACAAATGTTGACGTGAATGCCGTACTGCCGGCCGTACTCAACGGCTTGGTCGACCGGCTTGAGCGCGGCTTCGTCAATGCGCATCCAGTCCTTGCGGCTGGACCAGGACCAGTACGACAGCGGCAGGCGGGCGAAATCGAAGCCCCACCCGGCCATCCACGCGAAATCGGATTCCGCATAGGCCAGCGCGCGCTGGCCGCGCATCCCGGGCAGATTGAACCCGCGCCGCCGCGGAATGCGGGGCTGGACGGCCGGCTGCGGGATCGCCGCGGAACTGGCGGATGAAGACAGCAGCAGACTGGCGGCCGCCGCGGCCGAAACCCCGATGAAATCACGCCGGTTCATTTGACCTGTGGATGAAGGAGAGAAGCGGCGACGTCACGGCCTAATTGCGGCGGAAGCAACCAACCCGGTCTTTGTTCATGGGCGGGACGCTTGGGTCGCATGACACCGGCAGCCTGCCCGCCGCGGCCTCCGGCCAAGGCTGGGTCTGCCCCTTGGGTTTGCAGAAAACTGGGGTGTGTTCTGGCTTTTTCTGGGTGTTTGCCAAGCTTGACCCAAGCACCGTTTTGGGGCCGGATTAGTGGCCCGTGCCGGGACTGACCCGGCAAAAAATGCTTTCCTGGATTACCGGCAAGGACTTCACTAATCGCCCCGGGCGACCTCGCTTCGTGCTGTGCGTGGCCATTTTCCTCGCGCCCATTTCCGGGCGGATAAGTGCGGCTGATGCTTCCGCGACTCCGGCGCCTGCCGCGCCAATCGAAGCCATCACCGCTCTCACCCAGTTGAATGGGCTATCGCCCGAAATGAAGTTGGTCGCGCACTCTCTCCGGCTCGAAGGACGCGTGAGTTTCTACGACCCCTCCTGGGGAAACTCCTGGCTCGAGGAGGACGGGGTCGGCAGGTACCTGCCTTTATCGAAGTCTCCCCCTGCGTTGCGGTCCGGGCAACGCGTCCTGATTGAGGGAAGCCTCGTCCCGTCGAAGGGCCTCGAAGCCGGTGCGGTCACCGTGAAAATCCTGCAGGAGTACGAGCCGGTCGTTCCGCCTGATATTACGGGGAGGATTCACGAGGTCGGCCCGTTTAGCGGCCGGATGGTGTCGCTTGAAGGCTATGTCGACGGGCAACAAATGCAGGATTACAACCATTTGCGCCTGGCACTGGTGGTCGAAGGCCGTCCGGTGATCGGCTGGCTCAAGCCGGATGACCCCAGGTCGATTCCAGACTGGCGGGGCCAGTTTGTCCGCGTGGCCGGTCTGTATTCGGATCGCTTCGACGCGACGGCAACCGAAACCACGATCGAAATATGGATTAGCCGGCAGAGCGACCTGACCGTGCTGGGTTCGCTCGCAGGCTATCCCGGTTTTGAGCTCCCGGTGACCCCCATCGACAAGGTGTTCCAGGTTCCGGACGCCCAGGAGGTTCATGTGCGCGGCCGGCTCCAATCCCAAGAGGTCGGCTCCTTCCTGGTCATTCGGGATAATACCGGTCTGCTGGTTGTTCATTCTGTCCAAAAACAGCCACTTCTGCTGGAGGCGGAAGTGGAGGCGGTGGGTCGGGTGGCGATCTCCGGAGCTCAATGGATCCTCCAGTCAGCCTTATACCGGCGAGTCCGTTCGAGGATTCCGCCGAACCACACTGCCGACAAATCCGCTGCGCTCGATAGCATCGATCAGATTCGCCGACTGACGTCCGAGGAGGCAGCGCGCGGCCTGCCGGTGACCGTTTCCGGGACGGTCGTTTGGGTGAATCCCAAGACGGACTTTTTCTTTCTTCAGGATGTCACCGGATGCCTCCGTGTTAGATATTCGCGGGAGAAGATCGAAACGCCCAGGCTGGTGCAGCATCTGGCTGTCGAAGGGGTGACGATTGACGGCGGGTTTGCACCAGCCGTGGAATTGAGACGTGCCCGGGACCTCGGCTCAATGACCGCCTCGCCGCCCAAACCGGTCACATTCGATCAAGCAATCACCGGCAAGGAAGACGGACAGTGGGTCGAGATGCGCGGGTTTCTTCAGCGCACGGAGTCGGACGGCGATAGCCGGCGGATTTACGTGGCGACCCCAACCGGTGAATTCGTCGGCCTGCTGGATTCGCCGGAGAATTTCAAAGCCACCCCCGGTTCATTGATTCGCCTTCAGGGCGTCTGCGTGACTGCGGCGTACGGCAGCCGGATCGCCGGCGTTCAGTTGTGGATCCCTTTTCTGCACAGCATTTCTGTCGACGAAGATGCCCCGGTGGACTTCTTCGATCTGCCCGTGCGGTCGATCAAAAGCCTGGAACAGCTCAGCTCGGAGCGTGAACTGATGCGCGTCCGCGTCTCTGGCGTGGTACTCTACGCGGTGCCAGGACATCTTGTCTTCACGCAGGATGACCAGGCGGGACTTCTGTTGTTGAGCAGCTCGATAGAGCCGCTGGCGGCAGGAGACTTAATTGAAGCGGTCGGAATGCTCGGGCGGGAAGGCATACGCACGGTACTGCGGGACACCGTTTACCGCCGCAGCGGTTCGAGAACTCTCCCCGCGCCTTTGCTGGTTGGCGATCCGTCGCGTTTTTCTCCGGCCCTCGATGGTCGGCTGGTAACCGTGCGCGGAAACTTGATCGACACGTTGCGCCTGGCGGAGCACAGGCGCCTCACTCTGCAGGCTGGCACCACCATGTTCGAATCCGTGCTCGACCTCTCGTCCGGCATACCAGCGCCGGGCGGATTCAACCTGGGAGCGAGACTGGAGCTTACGGGAATCTACCGGATCGATTACGATGACGCTCGGCAGGTGCGCGGATTCCACCTGCAGCTTCGTTCTCCGGCGGATGTGGTGGTGGTCCAGGCCGCGCAGTTGTGGACAATCCTGCGCGCCCTCACTGTGGCGGCCATTCTCGGTGTCTTGGCTCTGTTGAGCATTATCTGGGGCACCTCGTTGCGGCGCCGCGTCCGGCAGCAGACCGGGCAGATCCGGGAACAGCTGGAGCGCCAGGCGCGCCTTGAGTCCGAGGTCGAGCGGGCGGCCAGGCTCGAGTCACTCGGCGTGCTCGCCGGCGGCATCGCCCACGATTTCAATAACCTGCTGACCGTCGTGATCGGCAATCTGTCGCTCGCGATTTCCGATGAGTACGTGTCGAAGGCCACCGGCGGGTATTTGCGCGAAATCGAGAAGGCCGCGTTCCGGGCCCGCGACCTCACGCAGCAGCTGCTGACCTTTGCAAAGGGCGGCGATCCGGTGCGGACCACCGTTGCACTTCCCGAATTGATCCGGACGGCCACCGAGTCCGTGCTGCATGGCTCCAGCGTGCGCGGCGACATTGACATCTCTCGCGGACTGTGGAACGCCGAGGTGGACCCCGGTCAGATCAGCCAGGCGATTCAGAACATCGTGATCAATGCCATGCAGGCCATGCCGCATGGGGGGGTGGTCCGGATTTCGCTGACCAACGAGGAAATCGCTCCGGGTGCGAAGAACGCGCTGGCCGGGGGAAGCTATGTCCGTTTGGCCATCGCCGATTCCGGCGAGGGCATCAAGCCCGAGATTCTGCCGCGGATTTTTGACCCGTTCTTTTCCACGAAGAAGACCGGAAGCGGACTCGGCCTGGCCACGGCCTATTCGATCATCAAGCGGCACCAGGGTTGCATCGAGGCCCACTCTGCCGTCGGCCAGGGGGCCACGTTCATCCTGTGGCTGCCGGCCGCCGGCGGCGTGCCGAAACTGCCGTCGAAGGCTCCGCTTTCCCCGGCCTCTCCGGCGGCAGCGGCGCCTTTGCCTGCCGCCCGGGTGCTGTTGATGGATGATGAAGAGGGCATCCGCGTTGTCGTTTCAGTGCTCCTGGAGCGCTTGGGGCTCGAACCCACGGCGGTCAAAGACGGCGCCGAGGCCGTTCGCGAGTTCACCGCCGCGCAGGCTGCCGGCCGGCCCTTTGGGGTCCTCATCCTTGACCTCACCATTCCCGGCGGAGTTGGCGGCAGGGAAACGATGGAGGCTATCCGCAAGCTGGATCCCCACGTGCCCGCGATTGTGTCGAGCGGCTACTCCAACGATCCGGTGATGGCCAACTTCGCAAGCTACGGGTTTCAGGCGATCGTGACGAAGCCGTATGCGGTCAACCTGCTCACCGAGACAATCCGGCGACTACTGGAACCGCGGCAGTGAAACGGCGGTTGGACCGTTAGCCAGCATCTCCGGCGATCCCGGGCCGGTCGAAGGAGGAGCTTGTCAAAACGGCGGTATCCGCCGCGCTAGGGCGTCGGCGGGCTCGGCCGGAGGACCGCGGTGAGGCGGTCGATCATCTCCATGCAGGCCCGTCCGTCGTGGTAGGGGCATTTCCAGAGGCTGACCTTGTCGTGTGAAAGAACCGTGCCGTCCCGGGCCAGGAGATTGTACCACTCGCCGTGCGCCCGGTCGATGACGTGTTTCGCGATGAAATCCCAACTGCGCAGCGAAGCTTGGAGAAAACGGGGATCGCCGGATAGCTGGTAGGCGTTGAGAAAGCCGGTCATCGCTTCCGCCTGCTGCCACCACTCCTTATGCGTGTTGGTCAGGCCCTTGGGCCCGGCCTCCGACAACAGCCCGCCGTCCGTGTCCACGCCCTCGGCGAGCGTGGCCCGGGCGACCTCCACGGCCGCGGTTCTGCTCCGCGCGATCAGCTCATGATCGCCCAGTACTTCGGCAGACTCGATGAGCAGCCAGCTGAACTCGATGTCGTGACCGTATGAGATGCCGTCGGAGCGCGGCGTCCAGTCCTCGTCGAGGAACAATCGCAGGTGGTGATTGGCCGGATTGAGGACGCGCGTCAGCATCACGTCCACGAGGTCGTGCAGGCGGTCGCGCAACTCCGGATCGGGCCAGACTCGCAGCAGATTCGTGTAGGCCTCCATCACGTGCAGTAGGGTATTCTGGGACTTGGGAGCCCGGCTGACGAAGCTCCGGCGGGAATTGGGCAGCCGCTGCCAGTCCTGGGTGAACTCCTCGAAATAACCGCCGTGCACCGCATCGTGAGCGTGGGACTCGACCGTGCGATACAGGGCGATCGCGCGGTCAAGCGGCGCCCGGTCGCCGGTGGCGCGGTGGTATTCCGCCAGCGCGTAGATGCCAAATGCCTGGCCGTAGATTGTCTTGCGGGTTTGCAGCGGTTTGCCGTCGGCGGTGACCGACCAGAACAGCCCGCCATGTTCGTTGTCCCAGAATCTCGCCAGCAGATCGTCGTACGCCCACCGGGCCATCTCCAGGCAGGCCGGGTCTTGACGGCGACGGTAGGCGGCGGAGAAGGTCCAGAGAATCCGCGAGGTGAGCAGCGCGCCGCGCGGCTCGTCTTTCTTCACCGCGAGGTCGTTGCTGATCTCGCCATAAAAGCCGCCGCGTTCGCGGTCCCGCGTGTGTTGCAGCCAGAACGGCAGGATGTCGCTGCTCAGTTCTCCTTCAATTTGGGAGAGGCAGGCGCGGATCTGGGCCGGATCCGCGGCGGTCGTCGCGGCGCCGGGCGCCGGGGTCGTTGCGTCCGACGGCAGCACCGCGGCGCCACGCGCCGACCAAACCATCGTGATCAAGACCAGAAAGAGGCGCGGATTCGTCATTCGCAATCAAGTCTTGTCGGGTGGATGGCGTGACGGCGAGGCAGAAAACCGGAACCCCGGTCGCGGTCTTCGGCGAAACGGAATCGCCAATCACGCCACGGGCGTTACGCTGTCACCCATGAGAACCCCCGCTTCCTCTCCGTTGAAAGTCGCGATCATCGGCGCCGGCAAACCCCGGGCCACCGCCGGCGCCACCGGTTTCGGCATGGCGCACCGCCACCTGGCCGGTTACGCCGCCTCCGGCCGCTGCACCCTCGCGGGCGTGGCCGATCTCAGCCGGGAGAACGCCGACGCGTTCGTGGCGGCGCACAATCCGGCCGCCGCGGTTTTTTCCGACTTCCGCCGGATGATGCGGACGATCCGGCCCGACGTAGTGAGCGTATGCCTCTGGCCCCACCTTCACGCTCAGGTGGTGTGCGCCGTGGCGCGATTCAAGCCGCGGGTCATCATCTGCGAGAAACCCATGGACATCCACTGGGACGCCTGCCTCCGGATGCACCAGGCCTGCCAGCGGAACGGCGTCCTTCTCGCGATCAACCACCAGCGCCGGTTCAACCTTCCGCTGGCGAAGGCGAAGGAGCTGCTCGACGGCGGCGCCATCGGCCGCCTGCTGCGCCTGGACGGAGCGTGGCACAACCTTTCCGACGCCGGCACGCACGTGCTGGACATGATGTTCTTCTTCAATGGCGACCTCCCCGCCGAATGGGTGCTGGGGCAGATTGACATGCGCGACGCGACCAAGGTGTTTGGCGCGATCAACGCGGGCCACGGCCTCTCCGAGTTCCGTTTCCAGAACGGGGTGCGCGCGGTCTACCACTTCGGCCACCAGCATGCGGAACTCGGATGCCTGCTGCGGCTCACCGGCGAGAGCGGCGTGATCGAAATCCTGTTCGACGCCCCCTGGTTGCGCATCCGGCGGCACGGGCAGGTCGGCTGGGAAGTCATCGACACGGGTGAGAATATCCACGACGACAAAGCCATCTACCGGGGTATCGCGGACGTGCTCGCCTGCCTTGACGCCGGGACGGTGCCCCAGCTGGCGAGCGAACGGGCCCTGCGCGCAACCGAGATCATCTTTGCCACCCACGAGTCGGCCCGGCGCCGCGGCCGGGTGGACCTGCCCCTGCGGTCCGGCAAATGCGCCATGCTCTCAATGCTCGCTTCCGGCGAAATCAAGGCGAAATTCACGGATTGAGGTTCGTCGATCCGGACGACAACCGAATCCCTTAGCCCCCTTCCTTTATGTTCTCCTCCCTGAATCCCGGTCACGTCGGCATCTCAGCATCCCTGCGCGAAGGCCTGGCGCTCGCCGAGCGCCACGGCTTCGGCGGTTATGACGCCCAGCTCGCCCCCCTGCACGAGGAAGTCACCGCCCACGGCGCGACGGCGGTCCGCGATCTTTTCCTCCAGCACGGCCTGCGCATCGGGGCGTGGAACCTTCCATTCATGCCGTACCGGGTGACGGAGGCAGAATGGCGGGACTGGCTCGCGAAACTGCCGCCGCTGCTCGCCAGCGCGCGCGCGCTCGGCGCGTTGCGGGCCGGCATGTGGATTTTCCCCGGCAGTGATGAACGGTCCTACGACGACAACTTCGCATTTCACGTCGCCAGATTCAAGCCGGTCGCCCAGCTCCTCGCGGAACACGGCATCCGCCTGGGCCTCGAATTCATCGGACCCGAAACCACGCTGCGCAGTTTCCAGCATCCGTTCGTCCGGTCCGTCGCTTCGATCCTGACGCTGGCGCGCGCGATTGGTCCCAACTGCGGGCTGCTCATCGATGCCTGGCACTGGCATTGCGCTGGCGGCACGCGCGAGGATCTGCGCGCGCTGACGTGCGAACTCCTGGTGCACGTGCACGTCGACGACGCGCCCGCGGGTGTTCCCCGCGCGGAGCTTATCGACAATCGCCGGAAGCTTCCGTGCACGACGGGCGTGATTAACATCGACGGCTTCATGCAGGCGCTCGCCGAGGCCGGCTATGACGGCCCGGTGACCGCGGAGCCCTTCGACCCCGAGCTCAGCGCCCTGCCGGCCGAGGAGGCTGCGACCCGCACCGCAAAGGCGACCCGGGCCGCCGTGGCCCGGGGGGTTCGGTCCGCTGGAGTCGGCAGGTAGGCCGGCCTGCTGGTTTCCCAGCGCGCCATCGGGTGCAAAGGGAATTGTCACCACCGCCCGGAGGTTTCATGGTGACCGGTTCCGATGACCGACCCTGTCAAGCCCACCGCCCACCGGCACCGCGGCCTTGCTGTGATGCTGGCCGCGCTTGCCGCCGTGGGGCCGTTTTCCATCGACGCCTATTTGCCGTCGATGCCGGAGATCAGCCGGACCTTCCACGCCTCGCCCATGCTGGTGCAGCAAACCCTGACGGCGTACATGGCCCCCTTCGCACTCATGGCGCTCTGGCACGGCGCGTTCTCGGACACGCTCGGGCGGCGGCGGGTAACGCTGGTGGCGCTCGCTCTGTTTTTCCTCGCGTCCGTGGGCTGCGCGCTGGCCTGGAGCATCGAGAGCCTGCTGTTTTTCCGCACGATGCAGGGCATGACGGCGGGCGCCGGCATGATCGTGGGTCGCGCGATCGTCCGCGACGTGCTCGACGGGGCTGAGGCCCAGCGCTTGATGTCCCAGATCACCCTCGTTTTTGCGGTGGCCCCGGCGGTGGCGCCAGTGATGGGTGGCTGGCTGCACGTTTGGTTCGGGTGGCGGGCGGTGTTCGCGTTCCTCGTGCTGTTCACCGCCACCGTCTGGTTCGTGTGCTGGCGGTCGCTGCCGGAGACGCTGCCGCTGGATCGGCGGCAGCCGATGAGTCCGGGTTTTCTCTTCCGTTCCTACTGGCAGGTGCTGACAACCGCGCCGTTTGTCGCGCTGGCCATCGCGGTCACGTTCAATTTCGCCGCCGTGTTTCTCTATATCGTGTCGGCGCCGGTTTTCCTGATTCAGCACCTGCACGTAAGCGAGACCGGCTTCCTATGGCTGTTCGGACCCTCCACGCTTGGCATCGTGGCCGGCGCCTGGCTCTCGGGCCGGGCCGCCGGGCGACTGACGCGGCGGCAGACGGTCTGGTGGGGCTACGGAATCATGACAGCGGCGGTGGTGGGCAACGTGCTGCTGAATCTGCTGGTCCCGGCGGGATTGCCATGGAGCGTGATGCCGATCTTCGTCTATTTCACCGGTTCGGCGCTGGCCATGCCGAGCCTGACGTTGATGGCGCTCGATCTGTTTCCGCAGCAGCGTGGACTGGCGGCCTCCTGCCAGGGGTTCATTCAAACGTCCGGAAATGCCCTCGCTACGGCCGTGGTGGCCCCACTGGTCTGGGCCTCGACGCTCACCCTGGCTGCAGGCCAGGCGGCGATGCTGGCCGTGGGCCTGGCCGCATTCATCCTCTACCTCCGCCTGGCCGGATTCACGCCGGTCACGGCGCAGAAAAGTTGAGGCATTGATCCGTCCCGGCCGTCCGCGCCGCCGGTCCATTGGCGAACTGCGGAAGGATTTGGTGGCGCCGCCTGACGGGCGGGGCCGGGGGTCACTGGCGGTGGTACGGCACCCGGGTCACTGCTCCGCGGCGAAGACGCTGTAGCTGTGCGGCATCAAGTGCACGTCGAACACCTTGCGCCGCTCGCCATCTTCTGACCGCCGCGGCCAGCGGCTTGCGGGCGGATCCCGGCCGGTGAGATCCGCGCTGGTGACCAGATCGTGCAGCTTCGTGACCTTGCCGGCAACGGAGACCTTCACCTCCGTTTCGTGATCGAGGTATGACTCGACGATGAAGGTGTGGTTGTCGTAGGCGTACAACGCGACCTCGCTGGATCCGTCAATCCTGACGAAGAATCCTTTCATCAGCACATCCTTGACCGCGCTGGTTACCGCGGGCGGCAAACGGTAGAGGTGGTGGGGGTTGTCTGGAATGGTCCAGACATAGATGGTACCCTTGCCGTAACGGTCCATGAGCAGGATCGGATAACCGACGTCGTCCGCCATGGCGCTGACCAGCGCCCAGGCATCGTTGGTCAGAAAACGGATTTCGGGGAAGAGGATCTGCTGGGGTCGGGTTCCGTCGCCCAAACCGCTGCGGTTTCCCGAGCCGAAACCGGTCGAATAGCCGTCGGCGACGATCCGCCGGTCGGTGCAGCGAAGCTCGACAATGTCCTCGATGCCTTTGCCCTGGAGCGCATGGAACAGTCCGGAGGTGACGACCACGGATTTGCCGGCGTCCAGCTGGCCCTTGATCTTGGCGACGATCTCGGGATCGAATTTCGCCGATTCGGTCAACAGCACCATCTCGGCGTCGGTGGGAAAGGTCGGGTAGAGGTCGATGGGGAGGCCGATCATGCCGAGGTAATTGTGCAGGAAGTCCTCGCCCGTGGAATTGCAGGGCTTGTAGCACTTGATGCCGATGGGCCGGCCGAGCTTGCCGAGGAAGGCGTCGACCTGTTCCAGCGAGTTGCCCGCCACGCGGGCCATGGTGGGAAGAGGTGTGCCTGCGGCCGGGCCGTTCCGAAAGAAAGGCATGATCTGGAAATAGTCGAAACTGGTTGGCAGGGTCTGCCAGGCGTCGCGTCTTCCGGGGTGGACCGGTTCAAGGAGGGCCGCCCAGTTGAACAGCGTCATCTCCGGCGCCTTGGCGAACATCGTGTTCCAGAGCTGCTCNNCATAGCGGTCCAGGTACTGGATGCTAAAGGTGTCCACCCAGCCGCCGCCGTTCCCGCCGGGCTTGATGTTCTCAAAGTAACGGAAGATCTGGTAGCTCTCGTATTGCTGCAGGAACTGATCGGT
>PMBT01000124.1:1373-24031 GCA_003153035.1 Opitutia bacterium | reverse complement strand
CGCCTTGGCCGGCTTGACGAGGCAGTTTTCCGCGACGTCGTCCATCAGGTCGAGCCGGTACTGCGTCCAGGTGCGGCTGCCTTTCGCCGCGACGTCGGAGGCGTACTTCGTGGTGACGAAGAAGAAGTCGTCCAGGATGATCTCGTCGAAATGCCGGGCGGTCAGCTCCATGATCCCTTTGACGTACGCCCGGTCCTCCGGGTTGGTGTAGCAGAATGACCGGTACTGGTTGGTGTTGTTGTCCGAGAACGTGACGCCGCCCGCCACCTTCACCCCCTGGTCCTGGAAGAATTTCTTCACTTTCTCCAGCAGCGCGTCATCCGCCACCCGGCGGTCGCGCTCGGATTCAATGTAGACCTTGTCCACCTTCACCTGGCGGCTGATCGTGTCCCACTCGCTCTGCAGGACCTTCGGGTCGCCGAGGTGCTGGACCACCATGACGGGGATGTAGATCGCCACCTCGAAGTTCTGATAGTGGCCGGCGGCGGCCGCGGCGGCCGGAAGCAGGAGGCCCCCCAGCAGTTTCCAGAGGAGCGAACGGGTGGCAGGGAGGGGGTTCTTCATGAGGATGGAGTAGCCAAGCTCTTCCGCCGCGTCACGCTTTTCCCGTGCCGCGGCCACATCGGCTCGGGCGCTCCCCCTGGGTGCGCCGTCCCGCCTGCACAACAATGTTCAAGGTTGAACATAGTTGTGCATCGGAAGCGGAGCAGCGGAAGAAACCACGGCCTAGCGCCGCGCCAAGGTCGCGGCCGTCGGCGTGCAAGAGGCCGGTTTGAGCCGCGGGATCCGCGCCATCGTTGATCGCGGCCGCAGGGCCGCCGACCTTGATGTTCACGCGGCTGCCCGCGAGCGTGTTCCCGGCAAAGCCGCCGGTGGTCTCGATCGGTTCAGTTTCGTTATTGGTCCTTGATTTCGTTGCTGGGTTTGCTTTGGAAAAATGGAGTTCCCGGATTGCGTGCACTGAAGAATCCAGCGTCCATGCGGTGGCAGCCTCAGGAAAAGGGGACAGGTGAAGGCGCAGTCTGCCAGGATTGCTGCCAGCCGAGAATTGATAACGGCGGGAAACGCACCCTCAACAGACACGGGCGCATGCATGGTTGCTGCCTGATTGGAGCCGGTTGGCAGAGCAGCGCTGGGGTAGCGATCTTAAGAAAAGTATATGGAGCAACGGCTTGTGCAGTTCACTACTCCTTCTACGAGGGAAATGGGACCGGATTTTCGCGCGTGCAGAAGGGTCAACCAGGTCGATATCGGACAGTTCGGTTCCCGGCTACCTGGAGCGAAAAACGCGCGCAGAATCAGGGTCCTCGGGGCACAACCCGGGGCATTTGAGCAGGACGCTTCATTTCCCGCGTCGACGATCGTCAGTTTCGCCACTTCCTGTACCAGTCGACGCCAGCTTCGAGTTATCGGGCCCAAGGCGAATCAAAAGTCTTTCCAAGTCTCTGATCGTTCGTTACGGGAATGGGCGCTTTTCAACCCCTGCTTATGAAATCCCTGCTCCCTCTATCCATCCTCGCCACCGCCGACGGAAGCGGCAGTCACGATGTGCTGCTGAAGCTGGCCGGAGTCGACTACCTCATCCTGGGCATTTATTTCGCCTTCGTCATCGCGATCGGCTGGGTTCTCCGGAAATACCTCAAGACGAGCAAGGATTTCTTCGAGTCCGGCCGCTCGCTGCCGGCCTGGGTTTGCGCCCTCGGCTTCATCGGTGCCAACCTGGGCGCGCAGGAGGTCATCGGCATGGCGGCCTCGGGCGCCAAATACGGCATCATGACCAGCCATTTTTATTGGATCGGCGCCATTCCGGCCATGGTCTTCGTCGNNTATTACGGCTCGAAGGCGCGCTCGGTCCCGGAATACCTGAAGCTCCGCTTTGATGAAAAGACGCGCAGTTTCAATGCGCTGACGTTTGCGTTCATGACGATCATGTCGTCGGGGATCTCGATGTATGCACTCGCGCTGCTGCTCAACTCGATTCTCGGCTGGAATTTCCACCTCTGCATCATTCTCTCCGGCGTGATCGTCCTGCTCTACATCTTCATGGGCGGGCTGACCTCCGCCATCTACAACGAGGTCCTCCAGTTCTTCCTCATCGTCCTCGGCTTCCTGCCGCTGGTGCTGCTCGGGATGAAGGATGTCGGCGGCTGGCACGGATTGGTGGAGAAGCTTGATGTGCTGGCCCAGCGGACGGGCTTTCAGGCGGGCACTTACACCCAGTCGTGGGCCCATGCCGGTTCGGCCAGTTCCAACCCCATGGGCGTCGAGTGGTTTGGACTGGCCATGGGCCTCGGGTTCGTCCTCTCGTTCGGCTACTGGTGCACCGACTTTCTCGTGATGCAACGCGCCATGGCGGCCAAGGACATGGGAGCGGCGCGTCGCACCCCGCTTCTGGCGGCGGTGCCGAAGATGTTCTTCCCGTTCCTGGTGATCTTTCCCGGCCTCATCGCGATGGCCCTCACCGTCGGCGGGCACGGCTTCCAGCTGCCGCCCAAGGACGGCAGTTACGATTACAACATGGTGGTGCCTCTCATGCTCGGCCATTACCTGCCGTCGGGCATGCTGGGCATCGGCCTGACCGCGCTGATGGCCTCATTCATGAGCGGAATGGCCGGCAATGTGACCGCGTTCAACACGGTCTTCACCTATGACCTCTATCAGGGCCATATCAAGAAGGACGGCACGGATGCCCACTACCTGGCGGTGGGGAGGTGGACCACGGTGTTCGGCATCCTCGCCAGCATGGGCGCGGCGTACTTCGCCGCGGCGTTCAACAACATCATGGACGTCCTCCAACTGGTGTTTGCCTTTGTCAATGCGCCGCTGTTCGCGACGTTCCTGCTTGGCATGTTCTGGCGGCGAACGAGCGGCCATGGCGCCTTCTGGGGCCTGATTTCCGGCACGGTTGCGGCGGCGGTCCACCAGGGCCTGACCATTCCGGTCGGGGCGGCGGTGGGACTCACCCAGGGCGGGTGGGTGACCATCGTTCACACCTACCCGAGCATCATGGCCCAGAACTTCTGGACGGCCATCTTCGCCTGGACCATTTGCATGCTCGCCACGATTGTCATTTCGCTGGCGACCGCTCCGAACAAGACGGACGACCAGTTGCGCGGACTCGTCTATTCGCTCACGGAAAAGATCCGGGAACATGACACGCCGTGGTACCTCCGTCCGGCGACGCTCGGCGTGGTCGTGCTCGCCGGCGCGGTCGTCCTCAACATCATCTTCTGGTAACCCTTGATCTTTCTCCCCATGCAACTCGACGTCCGCATCCCGATGGGCCTGCTCTTTCTCCTGCTCGGCAGCATCCTGGTTGTTTACGGTCTTATCTCCGATCCGGTCATCTACACCCAGCACTCGCTCGGTCAGAACGTGAACCTGGTCTGGGGCTCGATCTTCGTAGTGTTTGGCGCCGCGATGCTGCTGCTCTCCCGGCGCAAAAAGGAGTGAACGCAACCATGCAGGTGTGACCCTGGTCGGGAGGGCGGGGCAGCCCATTTGCTGAAAGGTGCAGAATCAAGTGACACCGGTGGAGCGCGTTGTCCCCAACGCGCCAGAAGCCTCTTGAGGGCAAGCCGCTCCATCTTGGTTTCGCTGGTCTTGCTGGCTCTGCCCAACCCAGGCGTGGCCGAGGCGCCGGCCGCACGCTTTGAGCCAGGCGAGCTTCTGCATCAGGATGATTTCGCCGATCTCTCGTGCTGGCTCGTCGAGCAGCGGCCGGGCGGCACGGTTTCCGCGCGCGATGGCGTTCTTGTCATCGATGATGCGGGCGGCTGCACCGTTTGGTTCCGTCCCGCACTCACCGCGCCGGTCATCATCACCTATGAGGCGACCGCACTCGGCCGCGGCGGACCGCGCACTGCTGGCCGGCAGGGCGTTTCCGACCTAAATTGCTTCTGGATGGCCACCGACCCAGCTGCGCCCGAAGGCAGTGTGCTCGCAACCTCGGCGAAACGGACTGGCGCCCTGGCCGAATACGATTCCCTCCGGCTCTACTATGTGGGCTATGGCGGTAACTCGAACACGACGACCCGCTTCCGCCGCTACGCCGGCAACGGCGAACGGCCGCTACTGCCGGAGCATGACCTCAGGACGCCAGCAACCCTCCTGCACAGCAACGTCTCGTATCGCCTCATGCTGGTGGCCGCCGGAGGCCGGGCGCAGTTCGTCCGGGATGGCGAACTGATCTTTGATTACGCGGATTCGCAGCCGCTTGCCCGCGGCTGGTTCGGCTTTCGCACCGTCGACAGTCGGTTTGAAATCAGGCGCTTTCGCGTCTGGCGGGCCTCTGCCCCGTAGCCAAACTCGTGGGGTGGGGATCATCCCCGCCGGAGAGCGCAGATTCCCAGTGGCGGGCGTGAAGCCCGCCCCACCGGCTCTCAGCCTGAAAGAACGACGCCTTGAAACCATTAGCGTTTAATGGCGTCATCATTAGCGTAGCTTTTCAAGACCCGCCATGAAACTCGCCCTGAATCCGCAAAAAGCCTGGCAGCCGCTGCCCGCGGCGGACTGGAACGAGGAGTCCGTTCGGCATCTCCTGCGGCGCGTCGGGTGGTCCGCGCAGCCAAGGGAAGTCGCGCGCGCGATCCAGGACGGACTGGCCCCGACATTGGAACGTCTCTTCCCCGCCGCGCCTCCGGCCATGCCCACGCCGCCGTCCGTCGCGGCCCTCGAGGAGGACACTCCGGAGTTTGCCCGGAAGGTACGCACCCTCGCCCCGGCGGAACGGCGCGAGTTTCTTCAGATGGCCCGCGAGCGATCGCGCAGCGCGTTGCTGGACCTGACGATCCACTGGCTGCAGCAGGCCGGCCGGCCCGACTTTGCGGCGGGCGAAAAATGGACGCTTTTCCTCGGCAATGTCTACGTTGTGGCCGCCCAGAAGGTTCAGAACACCGCCTTGCTCTGGCGCCACCAGGAGGTGCTCCGCGCCCGCAGCGCCGGCCCGGCGCCCGCGCTGACCAAGGCCGTCCTGCGCTCGCCGGCGATGATCGACTACCTCGATCTCCAGCAGAACCGCAATGGCGCGCCCAACGAGAATTTCGCCCGCGAGCTCATGGAGCTCTTCACCCTCGGAATCGGCCACTACACTGAGAACGACGTCAAGGAGGCCGCGCGCGCCCTCACCGGCTATGCGCAGAGCCTGGGTGAGTTCCATTTTGCACCCCGCCAGCACGACAGCCGGCCCAAGACCATCTTCGGTCGGACAGGCAACTACGACGGCGACGATGTCATCGACCTGATCTACAACCAGCCGGCCGCCGGCACCCACCTGCCGGCCCTCATGACGCGGTTTTACCTGACGGACGAGGCACTGCCAGACGGCTGCCTCGAAGCCCTCGGAGAGTGGTGGCGTGGCACGGGATATGATCTGCGCCGGCTCACGCACCGGTATTTCGCCAGCCGCCTGTTCTTCGCCCCGCAGTTCCGCGCTGCCTGCATCAAGAGCCCGGTGCAATTTTACCTGGGCCTGCTGCAGGATTTCTCCCTCGCCGTCCCGCCGCTGCCGCGCCGGATCGAGCCCGCTTTCCGTCAGATGGGCCAGATGCTCTACAATCCACCCAACGTCCGCGGCTGGGTGGGCGGACGGGACTGGATCAGCTCGACCACGCTTGACGCCCGGCGTGCCCTGACGCGGGCGCTCTTCCAGCCGTTTGACGAATCGCGGCTTAACGCCGACGAGCAAAAGGCGGTCGAGACGGCGCGCGCGGCGGGCCCGGCCGCCTTCACCGTCGGCGACGACGCCCTCAAGCCGTACGCCGTGCTCAGCCCCGGCGAGGCCGCCGGGCGCCTGCTCCACGCCCTCCTTCCGCTGTCCGCCGGCGAGGCCTACCGGCGGGCGGTTGCCGCCGCCCTCGCGGGCGACGATCCACCCGCGCGCGCGCTGGCCCGCGTCCGCAACGCCGTCGTCACCGTCCTCGAAACCCCGGAGTATCAGCTTTGTTGACACGCAGCCTCCGTCCGCCGCCATGAAAAACCCGCTTGACCTCCTGCCCACGACCCGGCGCGAATTCCTCCAGCTCGGCGCCCGGGGGCTCGGTCTGCTCGCCTTTGCGCGCTACGCGCCGTCCTTCCTCGTCGCTTCCGCCCGCGCCGGCGTGCCGGCGCCGCGACCGGACCTGCCGATCCTCCTTCTCGTCCAGCTCGCCGGTGGCAACGACGGGCTCAACACCGTCGTGCCCTACACGGACGACCGTTACTACCACCTGCGGCCCAGCCTTGCCGTGCCGAGGGACAAGGTCCTCCGGCTCGACGACCACCTCGGCTTCAACCCAGCCTGTGGCGGCCTCCACCGGCTCGCCCAGGAGGGCAAACTCGCGATCATTCAGAACGTCGGCTACCCAAATCCCAACAAGAGCCACTTCCGTTCGACCGACATTTGGGAGACCGCCAGCGGCAGCGACGAATACCGTTTCACCGGTTTCGTCGGCCGCTATTTCGACAATTGCTGCCGCGGCGCGCCGGCCGGCGGCGATCCGCTTGGCGTGCACCTGACCGGCGAGGTGCCGGAAGTCTTTCTCGCCGAGCAGGAGCATCCGACATTCGGAGTCGCGCCTTACGGCGGCCGGCACCAGCGAAACGAGAACCTCGGCCTGCTCGAGAAGCTCCTCCAGCAGCCCGGCGGGGGGGAGAACGAAAGCGTCTCGTACCTGCGCCACACGATGATGGACGCCCTGGTCACCGAGCAGAGGGTCGCGGGCCTCCTCGACGACTATCGGCCCGGTGCCGAGTATCCGCGCAACCCGTTCGCTGCCGAATTACGCAATGTCGCCGCACTCATCGCCGGCGGCCTTTCCACGCGCGTCTATTTCGTCTCGCTCGGCAGCTTCGACACCCACGTCAACCAGCAGGGCCGCCAGGACCAGCTCCTCAAGACGCTGGGCGACGGACTCGCGGCGTTCCAGCGCGACCTCGAGGCGCACCAGCTTGCCGACCAGGTCCTCGCCATGACCTTCTCCGAGTTTGGAAGACGGCCGATGGAGAATGACGGCCGGGGCACGGACCACGGCACCGCCGCGCCGCTTTTCGTCATGGGGGCGAAGGTCAAGGGCGGCCTGCACGGCACCGCACCCGACCTCAATGTCGACCGCAACCAGGACCTCACCTACACCATCGATTTCCGCCAAGTCTACGCAACCGTGCTTGACCGGTGGCTCGCGGGGGATTCGGCGGCCGTCCTCGGCTGCAAGTTTGCGCCATTGGCGTTCATTTGAAGGGCCGCCGAGTGGGACGTTGGTGCTTCTGACGTCTCTTCCAACCACCCAATCCATTTTCCAGGAAGCAGAGGTCTCGGAGGTGGGCCTGGCGCGGCTCTGTGGTGATCCCGATGGCCGTCACCCGGTCGTGGTGGAACAACTGCTGGCCTGTCGGACGACTTTCGCCGCTACTCCGTCAGGCGGACCACGGCTGCCGGGGCGGGCTTCGTGAGGCTGACGTCCCGGGCGATCTGGCGGCCGTCAGGCAAGGTGATCTTCAGCGTGTAAACTCCGTAGAACCCCCGGAACGCTGTCCGACCGTCGGCACCAACAGTCGCGGAACCACGGGTGGTCCATTCCTCCCGCAGCAGGTGGCTGATCCTCGTGCCCGCGGCATTCAGAGTGTTGTCGGCGTTCATTAACGCGGCGTCCGGGCCCATCCAATGGGTCTTGGCGCCGAAGCCCCACAGCATGATCGCCTGGACGGATTCGTGGCTGAAGCCGAGCCGGAAAAGCATGTCCAGGACCTCGCCGCGCCGGACGGCGTCCGGGGTCTTTGCGCTGATTTCAGTCAGATGGATCGGCATCCGGGTCTCCGCGGAAAGCCGGTCGAGCGTGGCGAGGAACATCTCGGGCGTGAGGCGGGCTTTCATCATCCATTCCGGACGTTCTCCCGCCATCGGGGCCGCCTCGCGGTCCGTCGTGAGCCGGTCGCTGTCATGCGACTGGATGCCGATCCCGCCGACCGTCGCGCCTTTGGCCTGCAGATCCTTGACCAGCGCGAGCAGGCGCGTGGTCTTCTCCGGGTTGCCAAGGATGGCGTATTCGTTCACGAAGAGCGGGGTCTTCGGGTCGAGGCGGGCGGTCTCCTTGAACATCCACGCCATGAAGTCGGCGCCGAGGCGCTCGCGAAAGAACGAGCCGTCGAGCGCCTCGTTATCGACGTCCCAGCTTGCCAGCCGCCCGGCGTAGCGGGATGCGGTGGCGGTCAGGCGGTGCTCCACCGCAGCCTTGAGGTCCGCCGGATTCAGGGCCACCAGCCAGGGCATGGCATATTTCTGTTTTTCCCAGAACAGGCAGTGGCCGCGCATCCGCAGGCCGTTCTGGGCGGCGAAGGCCAGCAGGGCGTCGGCCTGGGCGTAGTCTTCATGGCCGCGTTCAACCTCGGTGGAGTACCACTTCATCTCGTTCTCGCAGACGAGCGCGCTGAAATGGTCGAGGATGAACTGCCGGTACTGCCGACCGTCCTCGCCCTGGTCGGCAAACGGCGCGTAGGCGATCGCCGTGCCGAACAAAAAAGCGTGGCGCTTGAGCTGGTAGGAGACCGTTGCGCCCCCGATGGGTGCCCCCGCCGCGTCGCGGACTTCAACAGTGAAATCGCCTTTGCGAAGGCGTTCAATCCGGGCATCAGCATCGCTCCGCCAATCGGCAGCAGCGAGCGAGGGCAACACAAGAAACAACAGCGCGAGGACGTGACGATTCATGGGTAAAGCGATTAAGGATGGGGAGGCGAACGCCGATGCATCCTATGATATGAGGCCGGCCCTCGTCTGCGAACGGCATTGCCGTCCAACATTAGGACAGGGGGCGACCGGTCGTTTTCATTTTCGGTCTAGCCGCTGGCCTTTTGACGTCGAAGGCGGCAAGCTGGACTAACCTCGTTTAAGATCCGTGATCATGAAAGCACCCAGAGTCGCGGCGTTCATTCCCCTGCTGATCCTCGTCATCGCCAGCCTAGGCTCCGCCTTTGGCCGGGACGCGGCAGCGGCCTCGCTCGAGTGGCCGCAGATCACCAGCCAGGCAAAACCGTGGGCCCGCTGGTGGTGGCTCGGCAATATTGGTACCGATGCCGACTTTATTAGCGAGATGCAGAAATATGCGCAAGTGGGACTCGGCGGCCTCGAGATTACGCCCATTTATGGCGTCCGCGGAGAGGAGGCCCGCTTCGTCCGCTACCTCACCCCCCAGTGGATGCGCCGCCTGGAGTACGTCCTCGACGAAGGCGAGCGCCTCGGACTGGGCCTGGATATGGACACCGGCAACGGCTGGCCGTTCGGCGGGCCGTGGGTCGGCCCGGAGGACGCCGCCAAATACGTCGCCCGCAAATCCTACACCCTAAAGGCCGGCGAGCGCCTGGCCGAACCGGTCACCTTCCTGCAGCGACCGATCGTGAGCACGGCCGGCCCGCGAAAGGTGACGATGGCCGAGCTCAAAGAACCGCTCTCCGCGAACGCCGACTTGCAGGACCTGGCCCTGTTCCAGGTGCGCTACGAAAAGCCGCTGCCGCTCGTGGCGCTCATGGCCTGCTCGGATCGAGGCCAGCGGCTCGACCTCACGGCGCGGGTCGGCACGGGGGGCAAACTCGACTGGACCGCCCCAGAGGGCAACTGGACGCTCGATGCGCTGTTTCAGGGCTGGCATGGCAAACTGGTCGAGCGGGCCGGCCCGGGCGCCGAGGGCTTCGTCATCGATCACTTGGCGGAAGCAGCGCTGCGCGACTACCTGCAGCCGTTCGACGCGGCCTACACCGGACACAACGTCAACCGGCTGCGCGCGTATTTCTGCGACTCCTACGAGGTCGATGATTCTCAGGGCGAGTCCGATTGGACACCGCGCTTCCTCGAAGAGTTCGCCCGCCGCCGCGGTTATGATTTGCGCCAGCAACTCCCGGCGTTTTTCGGCCGTGACACCAAGGAGATGAACGCCCGTGTCATTTCGGATCACCGCGAAACGGTCTTCGACCTGATGCTGGAGGAGTTCGCGCGCCCCTGGAGCGCCTGGGCGGCCACGCACGGCGCCCTGGTCCGCTACCAGGCTCACGGATCACCGGCCAACATCCTGGACCTCTATGCTGCCAGCGGCATTCCGGAAACGGAGGGCCGCGATCCCCTGAACATGAAATTCGCCTCCTCCGCGGCGCACCTCTGCGGCAAGCCGCTGACCTCGGCGGAAACCTGCACCTGGCTGGGCGAACATTTTTCGTCGACGCTGGCGGAGGTGAAGCAGCGGGTGGATCTCACCTTCCTCGGGAGCGTCAATCACATCGTCTACCATGGCACGGCCTTCTCGCCTCCCGGCGAGCCCTGGCCCGGCTTCCATTTCTACGCCGCGACCGAATTCGATCCGTCCAACCCGTTCTGGACCGATTTCGCCACCCTCAACGCCTACGTGGCCCGGGTCCAGTCGTTCCTGCAGTCGACCAAACCGGCCAACGACGTTTTGCTCTACTATCCGATCCACGACCGGTGGGCGGAGCGCGGGGATGGTAGCATGCCGCATTTCAACGGCCCGCAGGGCACGACCGCGGAGGCCGCGGGTCAGGCGCTGCTCGACCGGGGCTTCACGTTTGATTTTGTCTCCGACCATCTGCTGGCGGACGTGAAATGCGCCGACGGGGTCCTCTCGGCCAGCGGCAGCCGCTACCAGACCATCCTCGTGCCCGCCACGAGGCTGATGCCACTGCCCACGCTGGAGAAACTCGTGGCCCTCGCCAAAGCCGGTGCGACCATTCTCATCCAGAAAAGCCTGCCGGCCGATGTCCCCGGATTTGGCGAACTCGAGGCGCGCCGCGCGCGTTTCAAGAAACTCGAGGCGGAGATCGGATCGCCAACGGCCGACGCGTCTGGCGTCGCCACGGCGCAGGTGGGAAAGGGTCGTTTTCTCATCGGCGGCGATCCCGAGGTTTTGCTGGCCCGCGCCGGCGTGCGGCGCACGGTGCTCGTCGACCAGGGTCTCGCATTCGAGCGCCGCGCCCATGAAGGCGGCTACGTCTATTTTCTGCTCAACCGTGGCCGGGCGCCTTACGCGGGCTGGGTGCCGCTGCCGGCGGGCGCGAAATTCGCGGCCATCTTCGACCCGATGACGGCACGCTGCGGCCTGGCCGCCATGCGCGCCGTGGTGGAAGGCACCGTGGAGGTTTGGCTCCAGCTGGAGCCGGACGATTCGTGCCTCGTGAAGACCTTCACCGCTGCAGTGGAGGGTCCGGCCTTTGCGTTTTGGAGGGAGGCGGGCGAAGCCCGTCCGCTCGTCGGCCCCTGGTGGGTGCGGTTTGTCGCGGGCGGACCCGAACTGCCGGCCGCGGCGCTGATCCCGGAGCTGAAGTCGTGGACCGAATTCGGGGGCGATGCCATGAAGGCGGTTTCCGGCATGGCGGTATACATGATCCAGTTCGCCCGCCCGGCGGGCACAGCCAAAGCGTGGCAGCTTGACCTCGGACGCGTCGCGGAGAGCGCTCGCGTCAAGCTGAACGGTGAGGAGATCGGCACGCTGATCAAGGCGCCGTTCCGGCTCGTGGTCCCGGCGGGCCAACTGAAGGAGCAGAACACGCTGGAGATTGCCGTTTCCAACCTCGGTGCCAACCGCGTTGCCGATTTGGACCGCCGCGGCGTGTGGTGGAAGCGATTCTACAACGCGAACTTTCCGGCGCATCTGCGGGAGAATCGCGGTCCCGACGGCATGTTCACCGCGGCCCGGTGGGCGCCGCGCCTTTCGGGACTGCTCGGTCCCGTGACGCTCACGCCGCTCGCAGCGCTGACGCCAGGAGCAAAGGAATAAGGCAGAAAGCCCGCCCGGCCATTTGCGTAGTTAATCGAAAAGTGATCTTCATCCATGACTAACCCCATCAGATTCCGTCGCATCCTGATCATCAGTTGTGTCCTCCTTGTCGGAGTTGCGCTCGTTTTGGCCGTCGAAGTGATTCCAGCGGTGAAAACAGATCATTTCCGCGGGGCGACTCCGCAGCGGTCCGTCCCGGCGCTCTGGTTCATGATCGCGGTCAATCTCCTTGCGAGCGCGGCGCTGGCGCGCACGGCCTTTCTTGAGGGGCATGCGGGGTGGGGCTGGCGGATCCTGACTTGGGCGGTGGCCGCGGTCGTTCTGTTGTTCGCCTTAGCCCTGGCGGATGGAGGGCATGCCTGTTTCAGGCACGGTCCGGAAATGTTGCAGACGTCGGTGTGCATGTTCTTCGGTGCGAGCTGCGACGTCATCGCCGGAACGCTCGCCGTGATCGCCGCGTTTCTGCAGCCTGGCGAGCCCAAGGCGATCTGAGTAGAAAACGTTTGGCGCCGGCAATGGCCGCACGGCGGCGGATCGCAAGCAGCCAAAGCCATGAGGCTCTGGATGCAAAGCAGCCGATGGAATCAGATTCGAACGATTGGACTTGGTCGTGCCGGCCGGAGGAGTCGGGCACGGCCTAGGCGGAGCGGTGATTTCACGCTGGTCCTCGCGCCGGCAAGCCGGCATTGCGATAGGCTATGCCGTTTGCCTCAATCCTCGCCCTGACCGTCACGACGTGGTTTGGTCCCGCGCAGGTTGCTTTTGACGCCACGATACCTGGCAATCCCTACGATTGCCGGGCGAATGATGTGCGGGTCGTCTTCGCCGCGCCTGATGGTCATCGGGAGGAGCGGCTGGCCTACTTCGACGAAGGCCGCTGGAAGGCGTGGCTGACGACCACGCACCCCGGGCACTATCACGCGACCCTGACGCGCAACGGCGAGCTCGTCGCCGGGCCGGCCGCGGAGGTCGTGGTGCCGGAAAGTGCCCGGCTGCCAGAGGGATTCGTGCACGCCCAGGGGACGCGGTTTGTGACCGACTCCAGTCAGCCGTATTTCCCACTGGGGCATGATCTCTGCTGGCGCTACCCGGACATTCCTCCGCTGACGGAACTGTTGCTTCGCATGGGCGCCGCTGGCATGAACTGGGCGCGCATTTGGGCGTGCGCCTGGGACGAAAAGAATCCGGTCCTGATCCGGCACAACGCATACGCACCCGCGGAGAAGGGGACGTGGCGGGAAGCCGCCCCGCTCGGGGAGTTCCTGCCGGCGGCGCTGCGCCAGTGGGACGAGTTGGTCAGCGCGGCGGAGGCGTCGGGCATCCGGTTTCAGTTCGTGCTGTTTCACCACGGACTGTTCAGCACGCGCGCCGACGCGAACTGGAACGAGCATCCGTGGAACCGGGCCAATGGCGGTTTCCTCGACAAGCCGCAGGATTTTTTCACCAACGAAACGGCCCGCGACTATTCCCGCCGATGGCTGCGTTATGCGATCGCCCGCTGGGGGCACTCCCCGTCGGTGCTCGCGTGGGAGCTGTTCAACGAGGTGGAGTGGACCGATGCGATCCAGAAGGATCAGAACTGGCCGGCGGTCCTCGCCTGGCACAATGAGATGGCGGCCTACGTCCGCTCGCTCGATCCTTATCACCACCTCGTAGTAACCAGCTCCGCGGTGCAGCATCCCGAGCTCTATGCGGCGATGGACTACTATCAGCCGCATGCCTATCCGCGGGAGGTTTTCACCGCGATTGCGGGCAACAAGCCGCTCCCCGGGAAACCCTGGTTTTACGGCGAGTTCGGCCGCGGCACTTCTGAACTCAACAAGAACGAACGCATGGTAGTGCGCGATGGCATCTGGGCTGGGATGTTGGCGGGACACGCCGGTGCGGCCTCCTACTGGTTTTGGGAACGGGTGGTGAAGCTGGATCTTTACGGCGAATTCGCCCATGCCGCGCGGATCCTGAAGATCTCGCAGCTGCCGGCCCACCTGCCGGCGCGCCCGGTGGCGGTGGAGATCCTCGGGGCGAAACCGGCGCCGCTCGCGGTTGCGCCGGGTCGCGGGTGGGGTGCGTCAACGCGGTTCCATTTTGATCTTCCGGGCGACGCCAGGCCCGAATGCCTGACCGAGCTTTCGTCGATGATCGTGCCATCGCCGGCAGCGGAGCAGCCGCCTCGCCCGATCGAATTCGCGTTCACCGCGCCGGCCGACGGCCAGGCGAGCATCGTTTGGGCGGGCATTGCCGGGGCGGGCGCCGGCGTTCGCGTGTTGCTCGACGGGAAGGAAGCGTTTCACCAGGCTTGGCCGGCGCTGCCGAATCTCAAGGCCTCGGACGCACGGAGCCGCCAGCCCGCCCCGCCGCCGGTCGTGCTGACCTACCAAGCGGGTTCGCATACGATCACGATCGAAGGTCTCGGGCCGGCCTGGGCGCAGTTGGACCGCCTGAGCTTGTCCGATCTCGGGCGTACCATCCGGGGCTACGCCATTGGCGACAGCGATCTTGCCGTCTTGCGGGTCCAGGCGGACGAAGGCGCCGTGCCGGCGACGGTGGATTTGCGCATCGCCGGATTGGCGGACGGACTGTGCAAAGTGAACGTCATGGACCTGGAGACAGGTACGGAACGCGAGCAGGCCGCCGCGATTGCCGGTGGCGTGCTCCGAGGAGTCGCACTCACCGCCCGCGACGCCGCCGTGGTGATCACCCGGTGACAGGTGGTGGCGAGCCCACCTGCACCACGATCGTCTGGCCGTCTAGGGTGACGGTGTCGCCGGGCGCGAGCTTCTTGCGCTTCCGGGTTTCCAGCGTTCCGTTAACCAGCACCTCGCCATTGGAGATGCGTTGCTTGGCTTCGCCTCCGCTGCCGGCCAGCCCGCCGAACTTCAGGAGCTGGCAGAGCTCAATAAGTGTCTCCCGGATAATCACGACGCGCGGGGTGGCCGGACTGGGTTTCGCCATGGCGGGCATTCTGCGCGCGGGTGGGATGATGTCGATCCGAAGCCGGCTGGTCGTTCGACGCGGTCCGCCTGCGGTTAGCGGGAACCACGCACGTTGCGGCCGGCGCGGACAATCCTTGATCGGGCGGATTGCCCCGGTACTGTGGGCGCATGAAATCTTGCCTATCTCGGTTGTGGTGGATTTTTGCTACCGGAACGCTTCTCGGGTTTGCCTTGGCGGTTCAGGCAGGAGAGGGAACTCCCCCCGGGCTCACCGAAGCGAATTACGCCGACTTCAGCAAGATCCGGCTGGCCAAGGAGGTGGTCGAGCAGAAGAGCATGTTTGCCCATGGCAACAAGGAGAAGCAGGCGGCGATCGATGCCCAGCTGGCGAAAGTTTTCGCGGAGACCGGGTGGACCAAGGAGCGCTATGAACAGGTCAATGACGCGGTCGCTTCGATTCTCGCCTTCCTGAGTGATCCCGAGCAGACGATGGATCCCGAGCCTGACCAGACGACCATTGCGACCGTCAAGGCGCACCGCAAAGACCTGAAAGATTACGAGGGCCTGAAGAAGCGTGCCCTGCAGGAGATCCAGGACGAGCAAATCCTCGCCAGACGCGGCCGGCCGCCAACGGCAGCTGAAATCACCGGGAAGTGGGTGCTGAACGTCGAGCTGTCCGTTGCGGCCATTACCCAGGGGCTGCCGGATGAAGTCACGAAGAACGCGGCCGAGGAATTTCGCAAGAACCTCACGGCCGCCACCTATACGTTCGGACCGGGCGATGCGATCGCGGCCATCAATCAGCGGCCGGGCGTGCCGCCGGAGAACACCCAGGGCACGTACCGGCTCGAGGGCAGCACACTGTTAATCAAGGCGAAAATGGGCACGCGCGACCGGGAGGAGAAGGTGGATGTCGGCCTCAAGGACGGGCGTCTTTACCTCGGGATAATGGGAGCGTACAGCGTGTTTGAGCGGCAGTAGGCGGGTGCGGCAATCCCTGGCCGCACGGCCTAGCACGACCTCCGCGAAAAGTGCGAAGGCAGAATCCGGCGCTCCGGCCTCCGGCTCAAGTGCCGGGTTGCACATAGGGCACGGGCGCAAAGAGACGGCGCTCGGCGCCGCGCGGGTCATCCACGACCTGCGGGTCGAGGTCGAAGACCATCGTTGCGCGCCGTTCCAGCTCGAAGCGCGGCCAGGGCGGAAGGTGCGGAGTGTCCGGTTGCCCGGTGCGCGCGAATGCGATCCACGCCTCGCTCATCAGGTCCGCCATGCGCTGCGCCCCCGGACCGCGGCCGATCATTGACGCGCCATAAGCGGCGTTGTCGAACACCAGCGGAATGTCGAGCGTGTGGGGCGCCTTCCATTTCCCGCCGTCAACCGGCGTCCGCCAGTTCAGCTGGAAAACGTAGGTGGGCGCGCCACCCTGACGGGCCCGGCGCTCGGATTCCAGCACCATGCCTTTCCATGAGCGCACCGCCGTGGTGGCGCAAAGAAGACATCGCTGGGCGAGGCTTCGGGGTAGAGCTGCCGGTACTCGGCCACGACCTGCCCGGAGTCCAGGGTCCCCAGGAACGCCCGGACGTGCCGCTCGAGCTTCGCGGGCAGGGATTCCCACGCGAGGTTGAAAGTCGACGGATCGCCGGCGCCGATCAGCAGGGTGGTTTCGTCATGCGTGTTGCCAATCATCATCGGAATGTCGGCCGAGAGCGGCGAAGCATCGGGCGCGAAAGGATCGCGCGGCAGCACGCCACCGTCCGTCACCGGAGCGAACGACTGGGCTTGTGTGGCGGCGACCAGCTGCTCCATCGGGATCGTCTTGAGCGCCTCGAGGCGGTCGGGCGTCAGGTGCAGGGTCGCGAGCACCGCCCGCGCGGTCGCGGTGGCGTGGGCCCGCGTGCGGCCGGTGAGTTGCTGTCCGCTGAGCGTGACCACGCGCTGAAACAGACCGCGGGCCGACGGCATGGCCATCAGCGTGGCGCACTTGGCGCCACCACCTGACTGGCCGGAGATCATGACCGCATGCGGGTCGCCGCCAAACTCCGCGATATTGTCGCGGACCCATTTCAGTGCCAGCACCAGATCGAGCATGCCAACGTTGCCGGAGGCGGCATACTCGGGGCCACCGAGTTCGCCCAGATAGAGATACCCAAAAAGGTTGAGCCGGTGGTTGAGGGTGACCACCACCACGTCGCCCCGCCGGCAGAGCCGCTCGCCGTCGTAGAGGTCGAGGTTCGCCGAGCCGGTCGTGTAGCCGCCGCCGTGGATGTAGACCATGACCGGTCGCTTGTGGCCGTCGCGCAGGGCGGGCGTCCAGACATTGAGGTAGAGGCAGTCCTCGCTGATCAAGGTGCCGGACCGGGGAGAGGGGAAAAATGAGGATTCCGGCGGTCTGGGCTGCGGAGCCATGGGACCGAACTCGAGCGCGTCGCGCACCCCGATCCAAGATTCGGGCGGAACCGGCGGCTGGAAGCGCCGCGTCGAGGTATCGGCGCCGTAGGGAATGCCCTTGAAGACGTTGATCCCCTGATCGACACGGCCGCGGACCTTGCCCGCCGTGGTTAGGGCGATTGGCGGGGAGTCGAAGGCGGCCCGCACGACCGCAGTGGAGGTTGCCGCGAGCAATATTGCCGAGGCGAGGCCAGCCCGGACCGGGGGTTTCCACAACTGTGGTAATGGGACGCAGGCGCGCACGGACCAAGGCATAACCAATTCGCGCGGTTTGTCCACGGTGGCGCCGGCGGCGGCGGGCCGATTCGAGTTTGCGAGGAATGACTGGCCTTGAAAGGAAAGCGCGCTAGAGTGGGGCGAGCTTGAATCATAACATGGAATCAAAGGAGCCGGATCACCACGTCTTCGTCGATTTCGAGAACATCCAGGCGATCGATCTGGGCGGGATCGGGGAAACGTCCGTCGAGGTGACCCTGCTGCTCGGCAAGACTCAGAAGCGGCTGGAGATCGGCCTCGTGCAGCAGATCCGGCAGCATGCGGCCCAGGTCCGGCTGGTCGAGATGAACGCCTCGGGAAGGAATGCCCTCGACCTCGCCCTGGCCTATCACCTCGGAGCGGCGGCGGCCGGCGACCCGGCGGGCAGCTTCCACGTTATTTCCAAGGACAAGGATTTCGACCCGTTGATCGCCCATCTCCGGCAGGCCCAGCTCAAGGTCTCCCGCCACGACACATTTTCCATCAAGGCGATCCTCTCGGAAGGCAAGCCGGTCGTCGCGACCGACAAGCTTACGATCACGGTGAACCGTCTCAGGAAAAGTACCACGAACCGCCCGGCGCGGAAGTCCACCCTGTTTTCGCACATCAATGCCCAGTTCCAGGGCCAGCTGGCCGACAACGAGGCCAGCGAGATCGTGGATGCGCTGGCCAGCCGCGGGATCATCCGGATCGATGCGAAGGGCAAAGTGACCTATCCGGGGATCTAGCCCACTCGGACTGCGCGCGCAGGCGGCGGGCGGCAGATCACTTCGCGGCATCGATGATTTTGATCATCGTCGCCTCGACTTCTTCGGCGATGGCCTTGAGCTCGCGCCGGTTGGAAAGCATCCGGAGCATGGCCGCGGGCCGGACCATGCCGATCATTACCCGGCCGCCCTCCTCATAGACCGAGATCCGGCAGGGCAGCGCCACATTCAGAGAGAAATCCTGGCTGAGCACACGATTGGCCTGGGCGGGGTTGCAGACCTCCAGGATGATGCACTCCTTGGTTTGCGGGAAGCCCTTGGAGGTCAGAATCTCCTTGAGGTTGTAAACGTGAAGCGTGCCGAAGCCGTGCAGCTTCGCGACTGCCTGCAGATCATTGGCCGCCTGGCTGGCGCTCTTGGTGGTGCTGACGTCGTAGCGCATATGAATGGAGGTTTCCTGGAATGATATCGAGCGGCGTCCCGAACTGCAAACCGTGCGAAGGATGGCAGACTGACGCGCGAACCTGCCTGTCCCAGGTTCGGTCACTTACGACTGGATCGGCGGGGTTGGGCGGCCCCGGACAAACGAGTAGATTACCGCATCGTGCATCCGGTCCTGCACCTTGATGCGGCTTCGCAGCACACCCTCGCGAACGGCCCCGGCTTTTTCGGCGACTCGCTGGCTCGGCACGTTTTCAACCGACGCGATTACTTCGAGCCGGCAGAAGTCGGTGTTTGCGAATGCCCACGCGACCAGGAGCTTCACCGCCGCCACCGCCACGCCGCGCCGGCAATCTGAGGAACGGACCCAGTAGCCAAGATTGGCCCGCAGATTAGGCCGATCGAGATGATTAAGCCCACAACCTCCCAGCAGGCGGTTGCCGGCGTCGACAATTACGAGGGAATACTGAGTGCCGCTCGGAAAGGCCGCGAGCTGCGACTCGACCCACTGACGTGAGTCTTCGATGGAATAGCCGGGGTGGCACCAGGGCAGCCACCGTCCAAGCTCCTCCCTTGACTCGATCGCCGCCTCAAACAACCGCGGGATATCATCGAGCGCGTACGGTCGGACGGAAATGTTGGCGGGTGAACTCATGTTCAAGGTTTGACCCGGGGCGCTGCCCGCGACCTGCGGCGAGCGAACGCTCGCCTTCAGCCGCCCACGAGCGGAGCCGGGGGGCGGTCGGGTGCAAGGCGTTGTTAGGTTTCACTGCGATGCTCCGTCATTATCACTACTTTTCCTCTGGCGTGTCCTTCCTCCAAATACCGTATGGCGTCAGGAACATCGCTCAACGGGTAGGTCCGGTCGATGACCGGCGCTACTTTACCGGCTTCAAGGAGCTCTCGCATGACCATCAAGTCATCTTTGTTCAAATGCGCCAGAAACGGGAGCAGTTTCTGGCTCACAAACCGTGACCATGCGACCGCTTTGATCATGCCTCTCAGAGGCCCCAGCCAACGCCCCTTGTTCGGTCCTCCGACCAGCACGAGCGTCCCCTTGGCAGTCAGCGCGCGCCTGCAATCTGACAAGGAATGGTTCCCCACTGTGTCGAATATCAGGTCATACCGCTGCCCACTCCTGATGAAATCCTCCTGCGTGTAATCGATGACGTGGTGGGCGCCGATCGATCGGATCAGGTCCAGATTCCTCGTGCTGCACACGCCGGTCACCTCCGCCCCGAATACCTTGGCAATCTGCACGGCGAACGTCCCCACGCCTCCCGCCGCGCCGTTGATCAAGACCTTCTGGCCTGGCTGAATCTGTCCTTTGTCGCGCAGACCCTGCAGGGCGCTGATGGCCGCCACCGGCACGGCCGCCGCCTGCTCGAAAGTGATATTGGCCGGCTTCAGCACCAAGGCACCTGCAGATGCGCACCCATACTCGGCAAAGGCTCCCCGGCACGTGCCGAACACCGCATCACCCGGTTGGAACTGCGGGACGTTCCTGCCGACCGCTTCAACCTGCCCGGACACGTCAACTCCGAGACGGGTGACCTTTGGCCTGCGCAACCCGGCTGCTATGCGCATGGCGTAGGGCGAGCCTCTCATGAAGTGCCAATCGAGTGGGTTTAAGGACGCCGCATGAATTCGAATCAGAACCTCATCGTCCTTCGGGGTCGGTTTTGCGACCTCCGTAAACTGAAGAACCTCCGGGGGCCCGTATTCCGTGTATACGATCGCCTTCACAAATCTCCTTGAGGGTTATTTCGAGCAGGCCGTTTTTGCGTGGAGTTCACGGCAGCCTGACCGCTGAGTTTGTGAGACCCAATGCTACAGACCTGGCACGAGGCGTGACCGCCGGCCGAATTGGCAGCGGCGCCTGGTTCGCCATTCCATCATCCCAATGGCCCAGCTGCTTGCAGGTGATGCGTTCAATCGCGACCCGCAGTATGACGACTGCTGCCAATTGCTTCTCATCATACATGTTCGGGTCCGTCTTCCCGTGCTGGGCCATAATTATGTCCAGACCACGCCTTTTCTCTTCGCAGTCCGAAATGATCTCGACAGAACCATATCCAACGATCGATCGAGCTTTCGTTCCCCAGTGACACGGTTCGGCGTGCGTTGTGATAACAGCAGAACTCTCGATTTCGAAGCAGACCCGAGCGTGTCGGCAAAGAACGTCGATCTTGCGGCCCGCCGAGACGGAGTGGACGTACAGGGCACCATCCCGGTGGCCATAATTTACGGGGACGATGTAGGGCTCTCCGTCGTCAACCATCGCGAGGCGGCAAATGGTCGCGGTCGAGAGAACGTGGTCGATGATCTGGCGGTCTGTGACCTCTTTGTCTTTTCTGCGCATCGGTTATGGATGTTCTTATCAACGTTTAAAGGCCTGCCAGGAGGGCGGCGGCGCACCGGGTGCGCCCGCTGCCGGCGTGCCGCGGCCCGGCGTCACTAGTGTCGCCAGATTCGGCAGATTGGTCATTCGCGAGAAGTCTTCGACCTCCCTGGTCGACGGTTATTGCCTCCGCCTTAGCAAGAACACCCCAGCTCCGACCAGCAGCACGCCGATGAGACCGAGTACCCACACCGGCATAGTCGGCTCGATGGAGACACCAACAACGGCCGAGTCGATCGACCAAAAGAGAGAGCCGATACGACTCAAACCCGCGGATGCCAAAATAAAAAGCCCAATCGCAATAAGGATGATGGCCAATGCTTTCATACTTTTCCGAACGTCTACAGGTGACTCGCGGACGAGGCTGGCGCCCTAGGCTGCTCCGCAGCCGAAGTGCCAGCTGAGGCCGTCAAGTCCGGCGCCTTGTCAGCCGATCCTTTCACTGACGATATCTTGTATTGACCAGAGTGGTTCACCCAGTCACCAAACCAGTATTTGGATGACATCCTCAAATCCAGGATCACTGCCGTGTAGTCTCTTGCAAGCCGGATTGTTCCGTTGGCGTATTTCTTGCCCCTAGAGCTGGCAGAACCAGGAAGCTCATAGCACATCCACTCAGTTCCGTCGGACACTTCAATCGTACCGGAGCCCGACAGCTCGAATATGGAAACATCACCCCACTCTGGGAATATCCCTTCTGGCGAGATGACTTCAAGGTGATGCCCGCTGCTTGCCACCACCAAGATCGCTGAAACGTCTGGGTGCTTTTTCAGGTAACCCAGGATCCCATCATACCGAGGATCTGTTCGCTTGGCAGGCTCCTGGTACGTATCTGCGGCAGACTGAAGATATAAGTCAGCGCGATCCGATTCACGTGTGTGAACCAAGCCGAACGTACAACCAGACGCACATAGAACGAGCGCGACCAAGAGGTCGCGGAATATGCACGGACCTATTCTCATGTTATCAACGTTCAAGGTGACTCGCGGCCGAAGACTGGCAACCGAGGCTGCTTCGCAGCCGAAGAGACCGTCGAGTCTGCCGATTGGTTCAGCCCCGTCTCTTCCGCGTATTCGATCTTGTTCCAAACGACAATCCACCGTCCGCCTCTAGAGGTTACGACCGCATCGCTTTCTTCCGCGGGCCGGTAATCATTTTTAAACAAGAGCCGGTCGGAGCTCAAAGACCATGTGCCTCGACTGGCCTCCTGAATTTGATAGCCTTCTGCGTGCAGCGATGAATCCATTACCCGTACCCCGTCAGCGGTATACTCGCGCCACCATGCGTAATATCTGCCATCCGCATCTAGGGTAAGAACGTAAACTAAGGTCCTTCCCGCCGGCTGAGGAACGAAGTTTGAAGAGTACGTGCCAACGATGGATCGCTTCGATGCCGTCGTCGCACAACACCCGGTGAGAATCACCAGCAGGACCGATGCAATCACACGGAGATTTGGATTCATGGCTTAATGCCGAACGTTCAGAGGCCTGCCAGGAGGACGGCAGGTCCGACTTGGCTGTAGCGACTCGTTCGGCTCCTTTATTTCTTGTCGAATTTCGAGTCGAAGTTCGGATTCGGAATGAAGCCACCGACGATCTTCTCATCCCCGGCGCTGGGCGGCCGAGGACGTGTTCAGTGCCACGGCGGCGCGAATGAGCGTCTGCAACACCTTTTCATCAATCTTATCGCCCTCATGGAAGTCGATGGCACGCCTGGTGTTGCC
>PMBT01000124.1:0-1368 GCA_003153035.1 Opitutia bacterium | reverse complement strand
CGTCTCACCGGTGCAGATCATTCCGGCGTGCGACCACACCGGAACCCCTCTCCACTTCCACTCCTCGACCACTTCGGGGTCGGCCTGCTTGATGAGAATTCGGACCCGAGCGAGCGTCTCGCCCCGCCAATCACTCAGTTCCTTGATTCTCGCATCTATCAGCTGAGAGGGAGAGTCTCCTCCTTTTCCCTCCTTCGAGCCGCTCTTCCTCTTCTTCATGATTGTTGTCGCTCGCCCGTCACTTGAGTATCGCTAGTCTGCACTTGATAGGGTCTCTTTGGCTTCTTTCCTAGGAAAGAGAACATTTCGCCACGACGAACGCTCAAAACTAGCCACGTGCCACCGGCTGCGATGACTGGTTGGGCAAATTCACTCCGCTTGGAGAGACTTCAAAATCTTCCGAGCAAGTGGTTCTTTGATTTCAGCGTGGCGCGGAATCGCCTCGACTACTCCGGTCTTCGGATTGATCCAAAGCGAATGCGCGCCGCCCTCCCGCTTCAAGTAAGACCCGGAATGGCGCAGCCTCTTCTCCAGGTCGCGGCGCTTCATTAGATGGCGACGACGGTTTGGATTGCGTCTCCGGGAAGGCCCCGGCGTGCATCTTCTACTCGATCCTCCAGGACCAGTCGAATGGCATCCCTCAGGCTTTCCTTTGTTTCTTCAATTGTCTCACCTTGTCCGTTGGCGCCGGGAACTTCCGGGCAGATCGCCCAGTAGCCGCCTTCCGGGGCTTCCTCGATGATCGCTGTGAATTCACCTTTCATGGGGCGCAAGATTGCCGGAAACATCCGCTGGGTCAACCGTTCGCTTGCCACGCCTTTCTGCCCAGACGTTCAGGGATGAGCCACGGCCGCCGCTGGCGCAGCCGGCGTGACGCTGGCCAGTGTCGGCAGTGGGAGCTGGTTGGGCAGTGCTTTCATCTTCCAGTGATCGCTCGCCAAAGCAGATAGAAATCAAACAGCAGCATCACCAGACTGCCTGCAAAATAGTACTTCCGTTGCGGGCTATCGACTCCGGCGTCTCGAAGGGATTCCAAGACTATCTCAGTCGTGTCTGTCGGCTGCGGCTTATCTTTACCGAAAGCAACCTTGAGACCATAAAACGGCGCGCAGGCAAAGCATGGCGCTAGGAGTAGCGCCCACCAATCATCCGTGTCCAACATCCGAGTTATCGCATCGCGGAATGCCGAGCTATACAGGGCAAGAAGGAAGGCGACTCCCGCCAAGAGACACAAAAACTTGTTCCTGCTTTGCTCAACGTCTCAATGATCTACCGCGACCGGCACTGGCGCGGCGCCTGCGTCAGCAGGCGACGTGACAGAGCCGGTCGTCGGCAGTGGTGACTTGTGTGTGCCCGACATGAAAGTGA
>PMBT01000151.1 GCA_003153035.1 Opitutia bacterium | reverse complement strand
ACTATCTAACTAGAAAACGCTCTAGGATCCCATGCCGCCTCAGGGCTCGAAGAGGAACCGGCCCAGCTCGAACGAATCGATCGCCGCGTTCCGGCCGTCGCTCCAGACCAGCTGCGAGTTGATCAGGGGCGATTGAATCGTCGTCACCTTGTGTTTGACCCGGCCCTTGTCCTCCTCCTCGGGGAACCAGGCGGAGATATCATTCATCTCCTCGGGCCGGCAGACGATCAGGTATTCCGTGTGGGTGGGGTCCCAGTCGCGATCAGCGGTGTTTGCGGTGATGTCGGTGACCACATCGATCGTGGAGCGGCCCAGGGTGCGGGCGGTGGCTTCCACGACGGGGAACAGCCGCGAATAGCGCGTCGACGCATGCACGACCAAGAGTCCGTCGCGAGCGGCCAGCCGGCGCTGATAAACAGTGATGGCCTCGCGCGTGAGCAGATGGGGAGGGACGCCGTCGCCGGTGAACGCGTCCACGACGAGCACGTCATAATCGGACTTGGAATCCTCGAGCGCCTTGCGGCCATCGCGCAGGACGAGGTTGATCTGGCCGGCCGAGTCGGCGACAAAGGTGAAATACTCCCGCGCGACGCGGATGACCTTGGGATCGATGTCCCAGAAATCGCAGATGTCGCCCTTGCGGGCGTAGGCGGCAAGAGTGCCGGCGCCGAGCCCGATCACCCCGACGCGCATGGCCGGCCGCTGCGCCTGCAGACGCTCGAGCGTGCGGCCGATTCCGGTGCTTTCCGTGTAATAGAGCGTCGGTCGGCGCCGCGCCGCCGCATCGGCGTTCAGCTGCGAGCCATGGGTCGTCGTGTCGCTGGAGAGCACGGCGCTCGTGGGATTCAGCGTGATCATGATATGACCGTAGAGGTCGCGAAGGTGGAGGACGCGCGCGCCGCTGGCCGTCTCCTGCCGGCCCTGCTGAAAACCAAGAACCAGCACGGGGACGAACAAAACAGCGGCCGTGATGATCGCGACACTGGGCTCGCGGCGCCCGTTGAGCCAAAGCATGCCAATCGTCAGGAGTGCGGTGGATGCGAGGACAAACTCGGTCGGACGGGCAAACAGACTGGGGATGATGGCGACCGACAGCAGGCCGCCGAGGACACCGCCTGCCGCCAGGATGAGGTAGAATCGCTCGAAGCGCTGCGCCGGCCGGAGGCTGTGCAACAAGGCGTTGCCCAGGAAGCTTCCGCTGGCGGTTAGCGAGAGGAGCCACAAGGCCGTCAAGTAGTTGACCGTGGAGGCGGTGTAGCCCTTGGTCACCATGAAACCCGCGAGGCTGACCGCGAGCCAGACAATGGTGGTCAGCGTCATCCAGCGGCGCCAGCGCTCGGAAAACGTCACGGTGAAACTCAGCAGGTAGGCGCCGAACGGGCCCACCCAGGCGAGCGGGGTCGAGCCGATCTCCGAAGCGAGGTGGTAGGTTGCGCCCAGCATGCCGATGCAGGTGAGGGCGCTGAGACCGAGCCAGGCGGCGATGAGGCCGAGGGAGACGGTCTCGGCAGGCTCGTCGGGAGTCCGCTGGGCGTCCGTCGCGTCCCCCGTGCGCAGGAGAACATAACCGGCGGCGGCCAGCAGGCCGGCGATGATGATCAGAATGCCGTGCCAGTAGAAGGTCTGCTCGGGCACCCTCAGGCTGGTCTCAATCACAAACGGATAGAGCAGGAGAGCCGCCAGGCTGCCGGCGTTGGAAATGGCGTAGAGATAGTAGGGCACCTCTTGTCCGCGTCGCCGCAGCCACCCGTGCATGAGCGGTGACGTGCTGAACAGCAGCATCATGGCCGGGAGGGAACTGATCGCGAGGCGCCAGACAACGGTGCCGATGCCGGGGGCGCTCTCGGCTTGTTCGGACGGAAGATGGAACGTAAGCATCGCCAGGAGGGCCAGACCGCAGGTCGCGCCGACCTGGACCTTGACCCGCTTGCGAACCAACCAGGCGGCCCAGGAGTAACCGAGCAGCAGCGCCAGCTGGAAATAAAGCATCGTCCCCAGCCAGGTGCCGGAGGTGCCGCCGTAGAGCGGCAGAAGCTGCTTGCCCATCAGCGGCTGAATGGAAAAGGAAAGAAAGGATGCCAGCGGCACGGCGGCAACGATCAGAATGGGGAGCGCCCGGGTCATCAGGGGTTGGGAGCGGATGGTGTCGTTCATGGTGAGATTGGCCGCATGCAATCATCCCCGGCGGGAGAGCGCCAGCAGAGAGCGCACGGGCGAGGCGGCGATGGCGGGGTAGGCTTCGCAGGGAGACCAGCAATTGGGGCACTTCTGCTCGGCGACGGCCCGGCGGACGCCGTTGCGACGGGCGGCTTCGACGATCGGCATCAAGGCGAAGGCGGTGGTGCGCACGTTTCCAAGCGGCCGGTCCCAAATGGTGCACGGGTACACCTCACCTTTTTCCGAAAGGTAAACGGTCGAAAGCAGGGCCGAACACCGGATGGAAGTCCGGCCGCTGGCAAGATACCGGCCGGCCTCAGCGCGATAAACCCGCTCGATGGCGCTCATCGGCGACCAGGGGTGGTTCCTTGGTTTGGTCGCCACCAGTTTCAGGGCGTCCCTGATTTCAGCGCGGTGGGCGGTGCTGCCAAAGCCGTCCTTCGCTTCGCTGCCCGTGTTGCCGTAGTAATGCGGAGAAAGGTGCGGGATGTTGAGGTGGAAGTCGCCCCAGTCGATCGCGGGTTCAGCCTGCGCCCGAAGCGCCCCGTTGATCGCCGCAAAGGTCTGCTCGATCAGCTCAGAAGTGGTGTGTCCGCAGGACTCCCGGTGTCCGTGCAGCGTCATCCCGATGAACGCATTGTCCGAACCGAGCAGGCGGCGAACCGACGCGAAGGTATCCACGGCGTGGGTGAAGTCGTTCCGGATGCCGCGGAGGCGGTCGTTGAGCTCGGGCGGGCCGTCGATGGAAACGGACACCACGAGGCGCGCCCGCCCGGTTCGCCGGATCTCCGTTGCGATCTCCGCGATCCGCTTTGTCGCAATCCCGTTGGTGGGAAAATGCACGAGGAGAAGGTCGGGGCACGCCCGGGCGAACGCCTGCACCACCTGCGGGAAATCCGGCCGGTCGGTCGGTTCGCCCCCGGTGAAGTCAATCCACTGCAGGAATGGGTTGGCGGCCGCGACGGCCTGCACCTCGTTGAGCGAGAGTTCACCGTCAAGTCCGCCGGGGGCATCCTTGATCTTCCAGATATCACAGTAGACGCAGCGGGAATAACAGCGCTTGGTGACGATGAAAATGAGCTTGGTGGGCCGGCCCGCGACGTTGGCGGCGGCGGCGGCCGTGCGCAGCGCGAAGCGGCTCCAGGAGTACAGCGAACTCATGGAGCGGGGCCGGTCCCGGGCGGGGCGCCCTCGGCGCGGGCTCGCGTCAGCTGGCGGTCCAGATCGGTTTCGCGCCGGCTGCTGTTGACGGGCGGCTTGCCGCCGAAGCGGGCGATCGCCTCGGGCGTGTCGATGCGGAAGACCGCGAGCGTGAAGGCCTGGCTCTGCGTCCGGGCGACCTCCTTCGCATTGGTCTCAACCAGGAGCTTGGCGATCGAGGCCGCCTTGCCCGGCTCGGCGTTCTGCCAGAAGCCCCAGTGGACAAACACCCCGCCCGGAAACTGGTTGACCAGTTCCCGCATCTCCTCGTGGACCATGCGGTCGATGATGAAAAACTGCGAGGAGTTGGTGCCCTGCAGCAGCCACATGCACGGATCTTCCGAGATCACGAGACACCCGTCAGGAAGGGTGTGCGACATCTTGGCGACAAAATCCACGTCGGCCACGGCTTCGATGGCCTCCCGGCTCAACGTCGGGACATAGTGCATGCCTGCGACCCAGTTGACCAGTCCGCACCCGCCCAGGCCGAACGCGAGCATCGGAGTGTTGCGCAATGCGCCGTACAGCCCAGCCAGACCGATGCCCATGAATACCGCCACGGGCGCGCAGGAGACCACCCCGTAGCGGGAACTGGCTCCATAATGATAGCCGCCGGCATAGAAGATGATGAAGATGCCCCAGGACATCGCGAACCACATCCCAAGCGCCAGGCCGGCGGAGCGGTTTCGAGCCAGCAACCACAGGATGCCCGCGACCGCCAGCGCGGTGCCGGCGACCGGGAACCACTTTCCGTCAAAGAAATAACCGCCGTTGCTGTGGAGGTTCTTGCCGATGAACTCATAGGCAAAGCGCCGGCCGTCCGCGGCGCCCCAGTTCTCCTCACGGATCGCCCAGAGATGCAGGAGATTTGGTGTCGCCATTGCGAAGGACAATGCCAAGGCGCCCCAGGTCGACCAGTCTTCAATGAACCGGTCGTCGGTCGACCAGAGCACGGCGGCCGCCACTGGGAAGACCAGCAAAGACTCCGGCCGGAAATAGAGGGCAAACGCCGTGGCACCCGCCAGCAAGAGTGCGCTGGAGGGCAGGCCCTGGGCGGATTCCTTGTCGCGGAGGCGCACGTGAATGCAGGCGGCGAGGAAAGCGACGGCGGAAGTCGCAGCGGCCGCCGGCTCCACCGCGACCGTGTGACCCCACCACATGACCAGGGGCGTGAACATGAACAGCACGGCGGCGGCGAGGGCGGTGCCGACCGGCAGGGTCCAGGGCACCAAGGCAAGCCCAAGGTAGAGCGAGGCTGCGGCGAGGCCGACCAGCGCGCGATTGAGGAAATGGGAGGCTTGGTCGGACACGCCGGCAATGCGGTAGATCCACGAGAGCAGGTAGGGCAGGCCGTTGGGCTGCTTGTTCGTCCATGGGCTGTACATCTCGAACTGGCCGTATTCCACCCGGGCGTAATTGGCGCCTTCCGCCCGGCCGGTGTGGGCGATCGTCTGGCCAATTTGCGCGTAAAGATGCTCGTCGAAAAGGATCCGCGTGGTTTGCGGCGCCAAACCGCAGGCGAGGTAGCCGCCCACGAGCACGGCCAGGGCGGTGAGTCCGCGACGGCGCCCGAGAATCCTGCCCACTGGCACCGCGACGGCACCGAGTCCGGCAATCAACGCCACCATGCATGCATGCATCCCCCAGACGGTGGAGACGGGCACCAGATTGCGCTGCTCATCGATGGTCCGCTCCGTCGCCACGCGATAGGCCCAGAAGCCGGTCGCGGCCAGCACGGCCAGGGCAAACCCGAGCCAGGCAATGCGCTGAAAGCGTGGGGGGGGCGTCATGGTCAACTGCGGGAGGATGGAGTCTTCTTGGTCAGCAACGCCGAACCGAGCGCGAGATGCTCGATGCCACTTTCCACCCAGGCTTCGACGATCCCGGCGACCGCGTCGGACATGGGTTTGCCGTGCATGTTGAGACTCGTGTTGATGATCGCGCCCGTGCCGGTGAGAGCCTTGACCTGGACCAGGAGCCGGTACCACGGATCGGCGTCGTTTTCCACCACCATCTGCGGTCGGCAGGAACCATCCGGGCCGATCGCACCCGCCAGGGCCGTGCGCCCGCGGCTGGTCGTCATGAAACCGGTGGTCATGTGGAGATTGGCGTCGGACGGTCCCCGGTAATCGGCCAGCAATTGCGGGGCCTCGGAAAGCAGGATCGATGGACAGAAGGGCTGGTACCAGACGCGACGTTTGAGCAACAGATTGAGGTCGTCGCGGGCCTTGGTGCTGTCCGCACGGGCCACGATGCTGCGCGCGCCCAGCGCCCGCGCACCGAGTTCCATCCTGCCCTGGGCCCACATCACGATTCCTCCCGCAGCGACCAGCGTGGCAACCGCAGGGGCAATATCGGCCGGCCGGGAAAGCTCGGCCGAGGTGGCGCGGGCGATCGCCTCGGCGTCGCGCCCCAAGTCGCCGAAATCCGTGCCCAGGCGGAAATCGTTGAATGGCTGGGGGCGCTGCCCGGTGACATGGCGCCAGACCGCGAACGCCGATCCCAGGGCCAGCCCGCCATCCCCCATCGCGGGGCAGACTTCGAGACGGGCGATGCCGGGAGTGGTGCGGACCAGCCGGTTCACCTTGATGTTGGAGGCCACGCCGCCGGAGTACCCGAAAGCGTTTCGTCCCGTCGCCTGGACCAGCATGGAGAAGAACCGCGGGACAATCGTCTCGAGCGTCTGCTGCGCCATGCGGCAGACCTGCTCACGCGGCGTGCACCAGACGCTCCGGGCGACCTCCCGGGCCATCCACGACGGCGGGACGTTGCAGCGCAACACCGGCAGCCCCTTGGAATCCGCCGTCAGCGAGAACCACTTCAAGAAGGGGTTCTTGTCCACCGGACTTTCCGCTGCATAGGTCGCCAAGGCCATGACCTTGCCCTCGTCCTCCAGCGGTCGCATCTGCAATTCCTGGGTGATATGCTCGAAGAAGAGGCCCAGCGAGGCCCCGCCGGGGATCGAGACGATCTTGCGCAGGGACGCGTCGGCCTCGGACCACTCCCACACCGAGCCGGACTCCCCGTCGCCAATTCCGTCCAAGGTCACCATGATCGCGTCCTGGCCCCACGCCGGCCAGTAGGCGGCGGAGGCAGCATGGGCCTCGTGGTGATCGACCAGGAAGACGTCCTGGATCGGAGCACCGAGGTTGGCAGCGAACCAGCGCCGCGCCCAGGCGCGCCAGAGGCGGCCGGTCGGCATCTGGGTCAGCGAATACTTGGCGCGCACCTTGATTCCATGCAGCGGACCGGGAAAGTCCAGACGCCGGCGCAGCCGGTAGTAATTCTCCTTCAGCACCGGGAAGGTCCGGGTGAGGGTCTTGGCGGGATCTGAAGTGGAGGGCGCCCACGCGATCCGGTGGCCGGCCGCCGCCTCCCGCATCGCGGCGATGGCCCGCCCCGGCAGGCCCACGTCCAGTTTGCGCCCGCTCAGGCGCTCCTCATTGAGCGCGAGGACCACCTGGCCGTCCACCACCAAGGTGGCGCCTGCGTCGTGGCCGTCCCAGACGCCAATCACCGCGTCCCACGGCCGGTTCATACGGTTGACGGTGACGACCGGCGCCGGCGGCAAAGCCCCTCGATCAGCCGCCAGCCGTAGGCGGCCCAGGTGCCCGGACGAGCCAGGGTGATCTTGGAGTAGCCCGCCGCGCGGGGACGTTCGTGGGTGGGGACCTCGGCCATGCGAAAACCGGAGGCCAGCGTGGCCATGATCATTTCCATTTCAATCGTGGTGTGGCGCGAACGGAGGTCCAGCCGGCGGAAGACGTCCGTCCGGATTGCGCGAAAACCGTTCTGGGAATCGGACAGGCGCGTGCCGTAGCGGCGGTTGATCAGGTAGGTGATCAGAGCCGAGCCGGCGAGCCGCAGGAACTCGTCGCCGCCGCCGTGCAGTTCGTCCGACCCGCCGAGCAGGCGGGAGCCGGTGACATGGTCGGCCAGGCCCGCCTTGACCGGCGCAACCAGCATCGGAATGTCAATCGGGTCGTGGGAACCATCGGCGTCGACGAAGACGCAAATCGGGGTGTCGACGTGCCCGGCGGCCAGCCGCAGCGCCACGCCCTTGCCCAAGCCGCGGTCACGGACCACCACGGCTCCGGCGGCGGCGGCGACCTCGGCGGTGCGGTCGGTGGAGCCCCCCTCGACGACGATGACCCGGGTGGCGTAGTTCAGGCACTCGCGCACGACGGTGCCCACAGTGGCCTCTTCATTGCGGGCGGGAATAATCACGGTCACCGCGGAATCAGGCGGGTCTTCGGGCGCGGCGAGCGAACTCGCGCTGAACAGGCCCTGCCGGACCATGCGCCGCGCCCGCAACGTCACGAACCGACCTTCGTCCGCGCCAAAGCGCAATACCGGGTCGGGGGGTATGGCCGGGGAGCACCTGCTGTCGTCTCCGCCTTCCGCCGGCAGCGATTGGCACACGATGGCTTCCGAGAGAGCCATTGGAATGGTCTAGGATCCCGAGCTGTCCCAGAGGAAGTAATTGCCCCGGCTGAATGCGGTGATAGTCGGCGTGCCTTGGGGTGAGCGCAGTTTCAGGGAGGAATTGAAGGTGAACGTCCGGGCCGAGGGAGGCGTATAGACCGCATGCGTGCCGCCATTTGAGTCGATGGGGGCGGTAAAATAGCGTGAATCGAAGAGACTGCCCATTGAGCCGTAGAATTGCACTTTAGTGTCGGTGTGGTACCAATCCTCGAGGTAACGCACGAGGTTTTGGGCGCCGCCGCTCGGATGGTATGTGGTCGCCTCAACTCCGCCGGTAAGAATCCCAGCGGCCACCACCATCGTGTGATCCAGGGCCGCGCCATTGAACGTGGTGGCGCTTGCGGTCGCTAGCCGGGCCGAATTCGAGTAATCCAATGCAGTAAATGAATCGGTCGCGTGGGTATCGCTCCAACTCTCCGAGAGCACCGTCACGGCATCGCCCATCAGCATCGCGGGGTTGACGTACGAAGTGCCCGACCCGCTGACGATCGGGGCGGTGTTGTAGTTGCCCTTGACATACAAACCCCCATTGGTCGCCACGGAAAAACCCGAGCTGTTCGCCGGGTCGGCTTTCACGGGATCGGAGCTGGCGGGATCGAAACCCGGATGGGGCGTGATCGCGCCGTCGACGAGGCGAAGCGCTGCCGGGCTGGAGCTCGTGGAGTTCTTCAAGTTCACGTAGAGAATTCCATTGAAATCGGAATAATTGGCCGCCAACGCAGTGTTCAGTGCGGAGACACTAACCTGGGTGATGGCAATGTTCTTATCTTCCCGCCAATCGTACATGGGAGGCGGAGTGGTCACCACACTGCCGGTGATCGCGCTCCACAGGGCGCCGGAGGTGATCTGCGTGCCATCCTTGGTGATTGATTCCACGGCGCCAGTGCTGCCGATCGTAATGATCAGCCCGTTGTTGTTCGCGGCGCGGTTATAAAGGCGCAGCGCGGCAATGGACACATCATCCGGCGCCGCCAGATCGGCCCCGGACGGGTACTCGGCGGCCGCGGCCTTGTCCGGCGGCGGGGAGAGGACCGAGCGGTAGACATTGTTGATCGCGGCCGCCAGATTCTCCGGAGTATCCGACGGGCCGAAGAGCGTCGGGTTTCTTTTGGCAATATCCGTCGCATCAGCGCCGCCCAGGAGATTCTCCTTTTCGGTCATCGTTTCGACCTGGGTGTTCGCCGGACTCGTGGCGTAGTCATGCGCCGACGCGTCAAAAAGCGGGAAGGTGGGATCAAGCGCCGCCGCTCCGCTGCCAAAGGTCCCGGGCTTGCGCAAGGTGTGCGAAAAATCGACGCCGACGTTGCTGGCGTCCTTGTTGAAGTACATCGGGTCCGAGGCGGTGCTGAGGAGGTAGCGGACCTGCCCTTTGATCGTGAGCGAGTTGCCTGCACCCTGGGAGGCGGCGAGATAGACGCTGCCATTCGAAGCGATATCCCCATCGAGCACGGTGTTGCCGCCGGGCGTCATCTCGAGGTCGCCCTGGTAGAACACATTGTATTGGAAGATCGAGGTGGTGGAGGTGGTCATGCGCCGCCCGATGCGGACGGCCATCGGATCGTCCTCCGGATGGGTCGCATAAATGTCGTTCCCGTGGTCGTCGTTGGAGGCAAAGGGAGAACTTGCGGGGGGGCGGACGATGATCTTGGCGTTGTAGTACGAATACTGGCCGGTCTTCTTGGTGCCGGGGATGATGCCAAAAATGGTGCCGATCGTCGTGTCGTAGACGAACGAACGATAGACTCTCCAGCCGGCGCTGGCGTTGTCCAGCCAGTGCGACTGCAGGAAGGGGGCCCGTAAGGTGGTCGGGATGTCGGTATTGTCGCAGATGCCGTCGGCCGCGAGCGAATTGCCGATGATGCCCACCGCGACTCCATCGGTCACCTTCGTCGAGAAGGCGTGGTAGAGGTATTCCAGTTCGCTCTCCGCCACGGCGCGGGCCCGGGCGCGATGCTCATTGCGTTGCGACAGCTTGTTCGAGCTCAGACTGAGCTGCATGACCGAGGCGGCAGCAATGGCGAGAATGCCGACGAATACCGTCACTGCCAGAAGGACACCGCCGTGCTTGGAGTTGAATTTCATGGCATCGCGCGCGCAGAGAAGCAGGGGCAGCCGCCGCTCAATAATCGCCTATGGTTGTCGTCGTCTTGGTGGACGTGGACGTGGACGTGGAGGTCGTCGAGGTGGAGGTGGAGGTCGACGTGGTGGACGTGGATGTGGAAGTCGAAGTGGTGGACGTCGTCGTCTTGGTGGACGTGGACGTGGACGTAGAGGTAGAAGTGGACGTGGACGTGGAGGTCGTCGAGGTGGAGGTGGAGGTCGACGTGGTGGACGTGGATGTCGAAGTCGACGTCGAGGTGGACGTGGACGTTTTGGTGGAGGTCGAGGTGGAGGTGGACGTCGAAGTCGACGTTTTGGTGGAGGTCGAGGTCGAGGTGGAGGTGGAGGTTGACGTCTTAGTCGTGGAAGTGGTGGACGTGGAGGTCGACGTCGAGGTGGAGGTCGACGTCTTGGTCGTGGAGGTAGTCGAGGTCGACGTGGTCGTCTTGGTGGACGTGGACGTCGAGGTGGACGTGGTCGTCTTGGTGGACGTGGAGGTCGAGGTCGACGTGGACGTTTTGGTGGTCGTCGACACCGAGGTGGACGTGGACGTCGAGGTCGACGTAGACGTCTTGGTCGTGGAGGTGGTCGAGGTGGACGTGGAGGTCGAGGTCGACGTGGACGTTGACGTGGAGGTCGACGTGGTCGTCTTGGTGGACGTGGAAGTGGACGTGGATGTGGACGTCGAAGTAGACGTCGACGTGGAGGTCTTGGTCGACGTGGACGTCGAGGTCGAGGTAGACGTTGAAGTCGAGGTGGACGTCGAGGTCGAGGTGGACGTAGACGTCGAAGTGGACGTAGACGTCGAGGTCGAGGTGGACGTCTTGGTGGACGTCGAGGTGGACGTGGACGTCGAGGTGGACGTGGACGTCGAGGTAGACGTCGAGGTGGTCGTCGAGGTAGACGTCGAGGTAGTCGTCGAGGTGGACGTGGACGTCGAGGTGGTCGTCGTCGACGTGGTGATACCAGATATGGACGCGACGTTAAGCGGATTGCCCGATTTTGGAGAGATCAGCCCCTCGGCGTAGTTGGTCTGGTAATAGGTCTCTTTGCCGCCGGCCTTGAACATCGAGGAGGCCAGGGAAGAAAGATAGCTGTACTGCCACTTGATGGAACTTTCCGCAGGATACGGAATGGTCGTCTCGAGAGGCACCTGCCCGAACATACACTGAGGGTCGGTGGTATGCGTGGGATCATATTCCACATTCCGGGACAGCACGACGTAATTGCCGTTTTCGGTGCCATCCCCGTTATAGTTATTCTGGTACCAATGCAGCTCGCACAGGCTGCCGGTACCGGGATCGGTCGTCTCATAGTGACGGTCGCGCTGAATACTGACGAGGGTCTGGGGATGGGCCGTGGGATTGGCGGGATCAAGAACGGTCATGCCCACATGGAAATCGGCGGATGCGGTTGGATCGGTGGCGGCATCAATCGAGCTGGCCAGCTGCAGGGTGACGTCGGCTGCGGTTGTCCGGTCCGGATCGTCATTCGTCGACGTAATCCGGACACCGCCCAATAGATCCGGATAATCGCAAAGCAGCATATCACCGGCCTGGGGCTTCAGGTCGGTCGGGCAGTGAATAATGACGGAGGAATCGCCCTTGGCGGCATCATGGGCAACCTTGGCAAAAGAGCCGACGCTGATGCGGTAATCAATGCGCGAGTGGCGGACCGGGTGTACGTTGTCCGGCCACGCACGGCCGCCGAATGTGGGCACAATCCGATGCGGCGCATCGTTCTTATAAATGCTGATGGCGCGGGAAAGTTCGCGGTTCAGGTGCTCCTGCACCTGCCGGGTGTTGGTCGCCGCATCATTGGCGAGCTGGTTCTTGTAGATCGTCTTGGCGACCATCACCGTGATCGCGTAGACCGAAGCCAGCACGAACATGCCGACGAGCACGGAGATCATCACCTCAACCAGGGTCATGCCTGGTGAGCGGGACGACTTGGGGGCAGATGACGTCGGGCGGGGAAAAATCATGGGACGGACCGGACGACGGTCATGCTAGCGGTTTCGGGCTGGCCATTCGCGACGTAGCTGATGGTGAACTTGCCGGTGATCAGCCATCCGGCGGCACTCATGGAGGTGCCGCTCAAAACATCCGAGGAGGCGCCAGTCGGCATGACATAATGAACCTCGCGCGTCACTTGCGCAGCGATGGGAGCCTTGGCTCCGCCCAGCGTCACGTCAAGGTGGTCGGGCACCGGATCGGGCAGCGGATTATTAAAGGCATCCTCGTCGCAAAGCGCGCCCCATCTCAGGCCCAGACCGGTGGGTCCACTCGCCGGGTTGAACAGCCAGCGGGTATAGGGCGTGCTGCCGACCTGGGTCGTGGTCTGCAGCCGCTCAAACTGGTCAACATAGGTCAGCAGCATCGCCCGCGCGTCGTCGCGGTACCGGATGCGGGCGGTCATATTGTACGACTGGATGACGAGCGCATAGACGCCGAGCGTGAACATCACGAAAATGAGCGTCGCGACCATTGCCTCTACCAACGTAAAACCGCGTTCGCCCGCCGGCCGCTGCGCGCCGGGAGGCCGGGCCTGGCCGGTGCAGAATCGGTCCTCGGGGAGTGTGGGGTGGTGGCGACCGGGCGGATACATGGCTTCTAGAGTGAGATTGGAGGACGGACGGGGCGGGGGCGCGAGTGGAAAATAGGCCCTAGGGCCCGTGGCTGTTCGGCCCTAGCGACGCGGGAGGGGCGTGAGCCTGCTGGATATAGAGCGAGGCGGCCTGGGAGCGCCGGTTCACCTGCAGCTTCTCGAAGATGGTCCGCAGGTAGTTTTTTACGGTTTTTTCAGCCAGGCCCATGCGGCCGGCGATTCCTTTGTTCGTCAACCCTCCGGCCACATAGGAAAGCACCCGGCATTCCTGCGGGGAAAGGAGGGTAAGCCGGTCTGCCGGCTTCACGCCATGTTTCATCAGGTTGAGCACCTGGTCGGCGAGGGAGGAGTCGAGCACCGAATGGCCGGCGGCGACGCGCACGATCGCGGCGACGAGCGAGGCGCCATCGTTCTCCTTGAGCAGGTAACCATGCGCGCCGGCCGCGATCGCCTCGTGGACGTTGCGTTCCTCCGTGGCCGAGGTCAGGATGATCACGCGGGTCGCGGGCCGCAGCAGCAGGATCTCGCGGCAGGCCGCGAAGCCCGGCTTGTCGGGCAGGCGCAGATCGAGCAGCACCACGTCGGGCCTGAGCAGTTCCACGGCCGCCAGTCCTTCCGCCGCGGTTCCGGCCTCGCCGACGATGACGACGGCGGGCTGGCCCTCCAGCACGGCGCGCAGACCGGCGCGGATGAGCGGGCTGTCATCGATCATCAGCAGCCGGACGGGTGGGGCGGCGGGCGCGGTCATGGCGCGGAAACAACCGGGAGGGTCAGCAAGACGCGAGTGCCTTTTCCCGGGGCCGAAATCACCTCCAGGGTGCCGCCGAGCGCGGCGGCCCGCGCCTGCATGTTGCCGAGTCCGTGACCCGGACCGCCCGCTCCGGGTTCAAAGCCGGCGCCGTCATCCTGCACGGCGAGCACCACCGCGCCGTCGCCGCGGATGGCCCGGACGGTGACCGTGCGGGCCTGACCGTGACGCAGACTGTTGCTGACCGCTTCGCGGATGATGTTGACGACCTCCGTGGCCCGCTCGGGGGCAATCAACGCAATCGCATCCGGGGCGAGCTTCTGCAAGAGGCGCGGGCCGCCGGCGCCCCCGTGGGAGGCGAGCATGGCGTTCAGCGCCTCCATGAACGGCTGGCAATTCACGGCGGCCGGTTCGAGTTCCATCAGGTACGAGCGCACCTCGTGGTTGAGTCGCCGCAGCTCCTTGATGCACTGATTGAGGCGCTCCTCCGCGTCGCCGGCGCCGGCGACTTTTCGGCGGAGGCCTTCGAGCGCCAGGCTGACGGCGTAGAGGGTCTGGCAAATGTTGTCATGCAGTTCGCGGCCGAGCTGCACGCGCTCCTCGAGCGACTGGCCCAGCAGCGTGCGGCTGAGCTGCAGGTCTTCCTCAGCCCGGTGCCGGGCGCCGGATTCGCGTTCGAGGGCCTCCCCGCGCTCGACGGAGATGCGCGCGAAATGTTCGAGTCCGGACATCTCGGCGCGCGCCGCACTCCAGGGCGGGCGGCCGCCGTCTTCGGCGGAGGCGCGGTGGGGGAGGGCCATCACGAGGGAGACCATTAGGAGTAACACGGCCAGCAACGTGACGGCGACGAGCATCCGCTCGTGCGCGACCACTAGGCGGCTGGCCGCCGGCGCGGCCAAGACCACCCGGGCGAGGAATTTCCCATCGCCGGAGAACTGGTGGTCAAAACTCAGGACGCCCGGCGCGAGGCGTTCTCGGGAATCCGGCGCCGCTCCATGGTAAAGCGTCACCGTCCCGCCCACCAGTTCGCCGAGGGTGCGTTGGAAATCGGCATCCCAGGTTTCCGGCGGGCGCCCGGCGATCTCCAGCGCCTTCAGGAATTCCGCGCGCCGGGCGCTGAGGGCATCGGCCTGGACGCGCCGCGCCTCCCACTGCAGCCACGCTTGCGCGGTCAGGGCCGCCGCAATGAACGCCAGCAGCAGCACAAGAGCGAAGCCGAGGTGACGGGTAGGGGGAGGCATGGGGGGAAACCGGACCAGCCGATCCTGCAGGAAAACCGTCCGGCGTCAAAGCCTTGCCGCAGACGGCAGTGGGTCAGTTCGCCTTGTCATCGCGAGGTCCGCGCTGCGGACCGTGGCGATCCAGCTGGATTGCTTCGTCGTCCCGTCACGACGGGACTCCTCGCAATGACAAACTGACCCACCACCCATCAGACGCTATCGACATTTTCCCGGTGCGCGCTACCGTGGACCCCTCTCCATGAAGTCGTTCTATCTGACCACTGCCATTGACTACGTGAACGGGTCGCCACACATCGGGCATGCCTATGAAAAGGTGCTGACCGACGTCATTGCGCGTTTCCGGCGACTGATGGGCGACGAGGTTTTCTTCCTGATCGGCACCGACGAGCACGGCCAGAAGGTGCAAATGGGCGCACGCAAACGCGGCATCCCGGCCCAGCAATTCGTCGACAACACGGCGGCCGAGTTCCGGGCGTTGTACGACCGCCTGGGCGTTTCCTACGACGATTTTATCCGCACCACGGAGGAGCGGCACCAGCGGGTCGTCCGGGAGATCCTGCAGCGGCTTCACGACCAGGGGGAAATCTACCGCGCGGAGTATCGCGGGTTCTACAGCACGCGCCAGGAGCAGTTTCTGCAGGAGAAGGACCGGCTGCCGGATGGATCCTGGCCGGAGATCTTCGGCGAGGTGACCGAGCTGGTTGAGTCGAACTATTTCTTCAAGCTCCGCGCCTACCAGGACTGGCTGATCGACTATCTGCGGACCCATGAGGATTTCATCTTCCCCCGCTTCCGCCAGAAGCAGGTGCTCGAATTTCTCAAGGAGCCGCTCAATGATCTCTGCATCTCGCGGCCGCGCGAGCGCCTGGAATGGGGCATCCCGCTGCCATTCGACCAGGATTTTGTGACCTACGTCTGGTTCGACGCGCTGGTCAACTATGTCTCGGCCGTCTGGAGCGAAGGCGCGCCGCGCGCCGACCGGTGGCCGGCCGATTTTCACGTGATCGGCAAGGACATCCTCGTGCCGCCCCACGCCGTTTATTGGCCGATCATGCTGCATGCGGCGGGCATCGCTCCGCCCAAATCGCTGCTGGTCCACGGCTGGTGGCTGCTGAAAGGCGGCCAGAAAATGTCGAAGAGCACGGGCGCGGCGGTTGATCCGCTCGACCTGGTTGACCGCTTCGGGGTGGATGCCTTCCGCTATTTCCTGATTCGGGAGATGAATGTCGGCCAGGACAGCGAATTCTCCGTCGAGCTTTTCCTCAGCCGCTACAACAGCGATCTCGCCAACGACCTGGGCAACCTCGTCAACCGGGCGCTCAACATGGCGGGCCGCTACTCCGCTGGCGTCGTGCCCGCGCCGGAAGTGCTCGAGGAGCCCGAGCGCGAATTGCAGGCGCTGTGGAGCCGCACGCGCGACGAGGCGATCTCGTTGTGCGAGGGCTTCCAGTTTCATGCGGCGCTTGAACGGACACTGACTTTCATCAAGGCAATCAACCGGTATGTCGAGCAGCGGGCGCCGTGGAAGCTCGCCAAGTCCTCTGAGCCGGCGGACCAGGTGCTGCTGCGCACCGCGCTCGCCACCATGACCGAGGCGCTGCGACTGGGAGTGACCCTGCTAGCCCCGGTGATCCCCGGCACGACCGCGAAGGTTAATGCCGCGCTCGGCCACACCCCTGCGCTGAAATGGAGCGATGAACTTCAGTGGGGCACGAGCCTGACCGGGGCGAAACTGCAGCCCGGTCTCGTGCTCTTTCCGCGCCCGGAGACGGCGAAGCCGCCTGCGGTCTGAGGTTTGCTCATTCAGCGACGGACCCCGGTGGAGCGGCTTGTCCACAAGACGCTCTTAGCTCGTTGGGTACAACGCGCTCCACCAATGTGTTCCCATTCCGCAAGTCCCGCGAATCCGGACTCATGCAATTGAACCGTGGTCAGCTCCGGAAAAAACCGGACCGCTCGGTGAATCTTGTAGGAAGCCCGCTTGCGGGCGATTTTCCCCTGCCATCGCGCGCAAACGCGCTTCCTACAAATGCATTTTGAAGCTAAACGGCCATCGCCAATCCCGGCACGGATCGTAGCTGATGGAGATCGTCGAGGACCCGGCCGGCCCGCTGGCGCAGACGTTCGGCCGAATGGTGACCCGCGGCCACCAGCACGCAGTCGACGCCTAGCGTCTCCGCGACCTCCAGATCGTGCAGCGTGTCGCCGATCATCAGGATGTCGTTGCCCGGTATGCCCAGCTCTGCGACCCAGGCGCGGCCCAGCTCGGTCTTGCTGTGCGCGTAGATGTTCTCGAGTCCGGTCAGGCGGATAAAAAAGGTCGTGAGGCCAAAGTGGCCGACGATCTCGTGCAAGGTCTCCCCGCGATAAGCGGACAGGACCGACTGCGTCACGCCGGCACGCTGGAGGGCGGCGAGCACTTCGCGCGCGCCGGGCTGCAGCCGGCTTTCCGCCCGGCGGGCCTCGTAGCCGGTGATAAATTCGACGCTCAGCTGCTCGAAACTATCCCGCCGGAAGTTGAATCCCAGGCGCTCATAGTAGGCACGCACCGGGAAATCGAACACGGCATGGTAACGGGCGCGATCCAGCAGCGGCAGCCCGCGGCGCTGCAGCAGTCCGTTCATGACGTCGATGCACAGGTCGAGATCGTCGAGCAGGGTGCCGTTCCAGTCCCAGATGACATGCCGGTAGGGAGATCGTTGCATGTGCCACGAACTCTGTCGGCCCCGGGGTGCAAACGACAATACCATTCGCCGGCGGGTGCCGCCGGCGAAGCAGCGAGCAATAAGCGTTAAGCCTTAAGCTTGGGGGAGCTGAGCCTCAGACTGTTGCCACACTCTTCTCCTTTTGAGATCATCTGCTCGCCGCTTGCTGCTTGGGCTTGAGACTGCCGAATCTCTGAGCTTTAAGCTTACAGCTTACCGCTCTCAGCTTATCGCTGAATCATGACGATCCTGCCGCTCAATCCCTCCGCCAATGCCACACCTGAGGCGCTGCGCGCCTTTCTCGCCAAGTGCCGCGGGGCGGCGGCGAGTGATGGCCGTCCGCGCCTGGTGAGCATCTCGGTCGAGGTCGCGCCGCTGGACCCGCTGGCCGTCGTCGAGTCAATCTTCGAGCCGGAGGAGCTTCATTTTTATGCGGAGCGGCCGGCCGAGGGTTGGGCGGTGGCCGGAGCCGAGGCGGTGCTGACGCTCACTGCGGAGGGACCTGGCCGGTTCGCTGAATGCCAGCAGTTCATCGATGACGTCCTCGAACGGACTATTGCGGTGGGAGAAGTGACGCGGCCGTTCGGCGGACCCCATTTCTTCGGGGCCTTCGCGTTTTTCAATGAGGTGGAGCCGGGCGAGGCTTTTCCGTCCGTGCGCTTGTTCGTGCCGCGCTGGCAGGTGTCGCGCGCGCGGGATCGCACGATTGCCGTCGCCAACCTCCTGGTCGAGCCGGGCACCGAACTCGACGCGCTGGCGGGCAAGGTTTGGCGCGCCCACGGCAAGTTCCGCGCATTTGACTACTCGGCCCCGGATTTCTCAGAGCGCCCGGCCGCCTCCGGGGGCGGCCCCAGCGCCATGGCCGAAGCGGGTGGCGAGGGAAGTTACCGCCGGGCGGTCGCGCGGGCGGTGGGGATGATCGAAGAGGGGCGATTCGACAAGATCGTGCTTGCTCGCTGTCAAGAATTGACCGCGCCCGGCCGCCTGCATCCGTTGCGGGTTCTCAATGGCCTGCGGCAGCGGTTTCCCGACTGTTACGCGTTCTCTCTCGCCAATGGACGCGGCCAGAGCTTCATCGGCGCAAGCCCGGAACGGCTGCTGCGCGTGGAAGCAGGCATGCTGCTGACGGAGGCACTGGCCGGTTCCGCGGCCCGCGGCCGCACCGCCAGCGAGGATGCGGCGCTGGCCGCGGCGCTGTTGGGCGATGAGAAGGAACTGCGCGAACACCGCCATGTGCTGACCTCGATCGAGAAGCGCCTCACCCCGCTCGGGCTTCGGCTGGAGCACGCGAGCTGGCCGGGATTGACGCGCCTGGCCAATGTGCAGCATCTGCACACGCCGGTGAGCGCGGCGTTGCCGCCAGGCGTGCGCCTGCTCGATGTGCTGGCCGGCCTGCATCCGACGCCGGCGGTCGGCGGCTCGCCCCGGGAGGCGGCTTGTGCGCACATCCGGGGACTCGAGGGGTTTCCCCGTGGACTCTACGGCGGGCCGGTGGGATGGATCGATCACCGGGGCGGCGGCGAGTTTTTCGTCGGCATCCGCTCCGCCCTGATCGATGGCAGTCGGGCGCGGGTCTACGCCGGCGGCGGAATCGTGGCCGGGTCGGAGCCGGGGAAGGAATTTGCCGAAACCGAGCTGAAGTTCCAGGCGCTGCTCGAGGCCTTGCTGGCTTGAGCGGCGCTGCCGCGATTCGCCGATTGAATTAGTTGCTTCATTCCCGCGCATTCGTGTGCATTAGTAGTGTCAAACCATGGCCGCGCCGTCGCTCGACTTTCGCAACACGAACAGCCTCTGGTGCAGCGTCGTCGTGGCCACGCTAGAGCGGCTGGGATTGCGCCACGCGGTGGTCTGCCCGGGCTCGCGCTCGGCGCCGCTGACCTTCGCGCTGGCGCGCCATCCGCAGATCGAGTCGATTTCGGTGCTCGATGAGCGCTCGGCGGCATTTTTCGCGCTGGGACTCGCCCGGCAGCACCACCGGCCGGTGGCGCTGGTGTGCACGTCCGGCACGGCGGCGGCCAACTTCCTGCCNNATGCGCGAATGCGGATCCGGGCAGACGATTGATCAGCAGAAGCTTTATGGCGGCTTCGTGAACCACTACCACGAGCTGGCTGTACCCGCGGCGGAGCTTGGGCTGCTACAGTACGCGCGGCAGACGATCGTGCACGCCTTCGCTCGCACGCAGATTCCTTTTCCCGGCCCGGTGCACCTCAACGCGCCTTTCCGGGACCCGCTGCCGCCGGTGGAAGACGGACTGGCGGAGGAAATGAGGGGCAAGATCAACCCGGAGACTTTTTTCTCCCACCTGGGGCCGATGGCGAGCGACAGTGGCGCCGGTCGGAGCCCGGACCCAACAGTTGTAGGAGCGAGCTCGCTCGCGAAAGCCGAAGCAGAATCGCCTGCCCCTCGACACGCTCGGGGCCCTGAGCCTGTCGAACGGGCAAGCAGGCTCCTCCATGGACCGAAACACGGGGTCATCATCGCCGGTCCGGCCCAGCCGGCCGACCCGGTGGCGTATTGCGCGGCGGTGGCCCGGATCGCCGCGACCTTGGGCTGGCCGGTTCTGGCGGACGGACTCAATCCGCTGCGCAATCATGCGGCGCAAATCCCGCAGCTCGTCATCAACTACAACGCCGTGCTGCGCTCAGCCGCGCTGGCGGCGCGGCTGAAGCCGGAGGCGGTCCTCGGGCTGGGCGACTGGCCTACCAGCAGGCAGCTGCGTCAGTGGCTGCAGGGCGCGGAAGCCGAAATGTGGATCGTCGCGGCCGACGGCCGGNNGTACTCGGGCGAATGGCTGCGCGCCGACCAGGCGGCCGGCCTGACCCTCGGCTCCCGGCTCTCGACTCTCGACCTCTTCTTCGAAGGGAGGGCCAGCCGACTGCTCTCCCAATGTCTGCCGGCCAAAACCCCCATCTTCGTGGCGAGCAGCATGCCCGTGCGGGATGTCGAGTTCTTCTGGAGGGCGAACGATCATGGTTGCCAACCCTTTTTCAACCGCGGCGCGAACGGCATCGACGGCACGCTGTCGACGGCGCTCGGCGTGGCGCATGGCAACCGGCCGGTAGTGTTGTTAACCGGCGATCTGGCGCTGCTTCACGACACGAACGGATTCCTGCTGCGGCCGAAACTGCGGGGGAGCCTGACGATCGTGCTGATCAACAACCGCGGCGGCGGGATCTTTGAGATGCTGCCCATGGCGAAGTTTGACCCGCCGTTCGAGGAGTTCTTTGCGACGCCCCAGGAGGTGGATTTCGGAAAACTGTGCTCCGCTTACGGCGCGGAGCATGTGCTCGTGCGCGATTGGGCCCATTTCACAGGATTGGTCTCCGCGCTCCCGGCAACCGGCGTGCGGGTGCTCGAGGTGCGAACTGACCGCAAACGCGACGCCGCCTTCCGGCGCGAGATTTTCGCCGCGGCCGCGCAGGCTGCGGAAACCGTGCTGACGCCGGCTTGATCTCCGCAGCCGGGCAGGGCGCTTACTGCGCGATTCGCCCCAGTGTTTTCTGCACGAGGACCAAATCCTCCCGGGCGGTCCAACCGTGCTTCAGCCAAAACGCCCGGCCGGTGGCATTATGGTCGATGAGGAAGAGATTGCATTTGGGGATGCCGGCGGCCTTGAGCTGGGCCAGGGAAGTTTCCACGAGCGCCCGGCCGATGCCCCGACGACGCCAGCCCGGTGTCACCGCGAGATGGTGCAAATAGCCCCGCCGGCCGTCGTGGCCGCCGAGCACGGCGCCGACGATGCAGTCCCCGTTGACCGCCACGAAACTCATTCCCGGATTGCGATCCAGGTAGGCGGCGATGGGCTCGCGTTCATCCGATTCGCTCAGGCCGAGGCCTTCCGTGGCGCGCCAGAGGGCGATGACCTCAGCGTAGTCAGCAATGGCCATGCCGCGGGTCTGCCAGTCGGCCGGAGGGTTCATGCTGGCAACGGCAGCCGGATGCGGAACGTCGTGCCCACGCCCTTCCGGGATTCGAAGGAGATCTCCCCGCCGTGCGCCTCGACGATCGCCTTGCTGATCGCCAGGCCGAGGCCGGTGCCGCGTTGCTTGCCGTAAGTGGTGAAGGGTTGAAACAACGTGCTCCAGATGACCTTCGGGATCCCCGGCCCGTTGTCGCTCATTGTGATCTCGCACCGGCGGCCGCGGCGGCGGGCCGACAGGACGACGACCCCTTTTCGATGGGAACCGATTGCCTCGATGGCGTTGCTTAGCAGGTTCTGGAGCACGCGAACCATCCGGTCATGATCAAGTGCGGCGACCGCCTTGGTGGGGTGGACGCGCAGGGCGATGCCCGCATTGCGCAGAAGGTCGCCGTTGATCGAAACGAGGTCGGAAAAAAGATCGCGCAGGGGAGCCGGCCGGCGCTCGAGCTTGGTCTCGCCGCGCGCGAATTCGAGCACTTCCTCAACCATCGCACCCATGCGCCGGAGCTGCCGTTCGATGGTGGCGCAGGCCAGCCGGGTGGTCTCGTCGGCGGAATGTTTGGTGATCGTGCCGAGCGCGAGCTGGATCGAGGTCACCGGGCTGCGAAAGTCATGCAGGATGCTGTTGGCCATCTCGCCGATGAGCGTGATCTTTTCCTTGCGAATGAGCTCTTCCACGTAACGGGAGTTGGTTTCGCGCAGGTTTTCGATTACCTGCATGAAGAGCCCCATGGTGGTTTCCCATGGGCACCGGCTGAGCACCTTCAAGAAACCCGGGCGGGGCAGCACGGCCGCCGTGACCTCGGTCAGGGTGATCGTACGGGCACTACGCCCGCTGCCGTCGAGTACCCCCAATTCGCCGAAATAGTCATCCTCGCTGGCGTAGGCGAGGGTATGATAGTGGTCGCCGCTGGAGTGCTTGAGAATTTCCACCCGGCCGGACAGCACCAGATAGATGGCATCCGAGGGATCGTCTTCCTCAAAAATGATCCGGTGGGCCGGGAAGGTCACCCGGTGCGCAGTCTTGGCCAGCTGTTTCGCGTGTTCAGGCGGAAAGTATCGGAAAAAGCGATGCTCCAGCATTTCCATAAAGCGCCACCGGCCGCGTCCATGCCAGCAACGACACGGGCGGGAGTCGAGCAAAACCACCGCCGGCCACGGAGTCTGGCGCACTCATAACTGAACGGGCAGCCCGATCTCGATGACCTGCATGGGCTGCACCTTGTAGTAGTCTTTCACCGGGCGGGCGTTGCGGCTTAGGAAAGCATAGAGCGATTTCTGCCATTCCCACATCCGGGCGTTGCCGCCGGAAATGATCATCTCACGATTGAAATAGAAGGTGGCTTCCTGCGGTTTCAGCGGCACGCCGCGCGCCTTGAGCTCCTCGCACACCGCGGTGACGTCCGGCGCCTCCATGTAACCGTAGTAGCAGATCGCCCGCCAGACGCCTTCGCCCTCGTTGGTCACGATCAGGCGCTCCTCCGGATGCACCTGGGGGATCTCCTCGAAGCTGATCGTCAGCAGCACAGTGGTCTGTTGGAGGCACTTGTTGGACTTGAGGTGGTGCAGCAGGGCCAGCGGCACGCCCTTGGGTGACGCCGCCATGAAAACCGCGCTGCCCGGCACCCGGACAATCGAATGGCTTCGGGCGATGACGGCGAGCTCCAGTTCATTGATTGCGCCGCTGTAAACCTTCTCCTGGATTTCGGTGCGTCCGCTCTTCCAGGTGTGCATGATGGCCAGCAACCCCAGCGCGATGGCGATGGGAAGCCAGCCGCCGTCTGCAAACTTGTGAAGATTGGCATAAAGAAAGCCAGTTTCCACCACGACGAAGAGGCCGCACAGCAGACCGGCCCGCAGCCGCGACCACTGCCAGCGCCGGTGGGCCACCTGGTAAAACGCGATGCTCGTCACGAGCATGGTGCCGGTCACGGCCACGCCGTACGCGGCCGCGAGACGGTCGCTGGAGCCAAATGCCAGCACGATCCAAATCGTGCAGATCGCCAGGGCGGCGTTGACCAGCGGCAGGTAGATCTGGCCCATCTGGTCCGGGTTGGTGTGCGTGATCTTCAGGCGCGGGAAATAGCCGAGCTGAATCGCCTGGCGCGTCAGCGAGTAGGTGCCCGAGATCAGCGCCTGGCTGGCGATGATTGTGGCGACGATCGAAAGGCCCACGAGCGCCAGGCGAAGCGGGCCGTCCGGGGCGAGGGCGAAGAACGGGTTCTCGGAGCTGGCCGGGTGGGACAGCACGTACGCCCCTTGTCCGAAATAGTTCAGGGTCAGGCCGGGAAACACGACCCAGTACCACGCGGCGGTGACATGCTTGCGGCCAAAGTGGCCGAGATCGGCGTAGAGCGCCTCGGCTCCAGTGATTGCAAGGACCACGGCGCCCAGCAAACCGGTGGCATGAGCGGGGTAGTGCACCAGGAGGGTGAGTCCGCGGACCGGATTGAGGGCGGCGAGGATCTGCGGATATTGCGCGACGTGCCAGACGCCCAACCCACCGATCACCAGGAACCAGACAAGCATGACCGGTCCAAACACGCCGCCGATGGTTTTCGTGCCCTTGTGCTGAAACCAGAAGATCCCGCCGAGGATGCCGCAGGCAATCATGATGATGAACCGCGGGTCAAAGCTGGGATCAAAGCTCCTGAGGCCCTCTGCGGCGCTGAGCACCGAGATGGCCGGAGTAATCACCCCGTCGCCATACAGCAGCGCGGCGCCAAACAGGATCAGGAGGGTGAGCGGACCGATTCCGCCTTTCAACGGCTTGTGTTCCACGGCACTCAGCGCCAGCAGCGCGAAGATACCGCCTTCGCCGCGGTTGTCGGCCCGCGTTACGAAGTTGAGATATTTGACGCCCACCTCGAAGCACAGGGCCCAGAAGATCAGCGAGAGTGCGCCCAGGATACTTTCGGTCGGGTCCACCGAATGCAGGCTCGCGACGCACTCGCGCAGCGCATACAGCGGACTGGTGCCGATGTCGCCGAAGACGACGCCCAAGGCACCGAGCGTTAGCGCCAGCTGCGCTGCACGGGCAGGAGGAGGTATCGGCTCCGGCGAACTCATGAGCGGGCGATGCTCGGCGATATCGGAGGGGCGGCCAAGCAGTTTCTGGCGACCGGGACGGGTGGACCGCGGCCTGCCGAGGGGATCGCGAGATCATGGTTTCCTTTTCTGGTTTGCGAAGGCGGCGGCAACGGAGACAAAATCCCCGCATGAAGGGCAAAAATCTCCCGTGGCGCTCCGTCAAGACCTACCGTGACATCCTTTACCACAAGGCGGACGGCATCGCGAGAATCACCATCAATCGCCCGGCCCGGCGCAACGCCTTCCGACCGGAGACGGTCTTCGAGCTGCACGAGGCGTTTTCCGATGCCCGCGAGGATCAGAGCATCGGGGTGGTGCTGCTGACGGGTGCGGGACCGCACACCGACGGCAAATATGCCTTTTGTTCCGGCGGTGACCAAAGCGTGCGCGGATCCGCCGGCTACGTGGGCGAGGATGGTGTGCCGCGCCTCAATGTGCTCGATCTGCAGAAACTGATCCGCTCAATGCCCAAGGTCGTTATTGCGCTCGTGGCCGGTTATGCGATCGGCGGCGGCCACGTGCTGCAGGTCGTCTGCGACCTGACCATCGCGGCTGACAATGCCATCTTCGGGCAGGTTGGCCCGAAGATGGGCAGCTTCGATGGCGGCTTCGGCTCGGGGTATCTCGCCCGTATTGTCGGCCAGAAGAAGGCGCGCGAAATCTGGTACCTCTGCCGGCAGTACACCGCGGCGCAGGCGCTGGAAATGGGCCTGGTCAATGCCGTCGTGCCGGTCCGCCGGCTGGAAGCGGAGGGAGTGAAGTGGGCCCGGGAGATACTCCAGCACAGCCCGCTGGCGATCCGCTGCCTGAAAAGCGCGTTTAATGCCGACGTCGATGGGCAGGCGGGCATCCAGGAACTCGCCGGCAACGCCACCCTGCTCTACTACATGACCGCCGAGGCCCGGGAGTTTCACCAGGCCCAGCGCGAGAAGCGCCGGCCCGACGCGCGCAAACATCCCTGGTTGCCGTAGGTGGGGGTCTCCGCGTGCGTTCGCGGATTCCGTGATTTGGAGGCGTCGCGTCCCCATGAGACATCGGGCTAGGCGCCAGTCGGACTTCCGTCCTCATTTCACCCCAGCGGGGCACTGAACCTCCAGCAGCGCGGCGGAGAGCAGATGATTCCGCAGATACCGGTAGGTCACCCGGCCGTAGCCGCCTTCGCCCCAGGCCGGCCCGAAAGAATTCTTGAATAAAAAGGTCGTGCCCTCGACTTGCCCGCCGGTGTTCTGGTAGCCAACGATGGTCACTGCGTGCCCGGAGCTCGGGGCCGGGATCTGCTCGCTGAGAAAGCCGGACCGAAGGGTGCGGAAGTGTGGCCAGCGCAGGCCGATGGCCACGGGCACGCCGGTGTTGAGCGCCTGGATAATGTTGTCAATCCGGGCCGCCGGGTCGTGGCCGGGCACCAGATGAACAAAGACGCGTCGATGGGTGCGCGCCTCCTCAATGAGCGCGGGCGACGGCTCCCGGATATCGGCCATTTTGCCGCCAATGGTGTCTGGCATCGCGGACTGCGGGGGGATCCCGTAGGCGCGGAGCGCCAGGACGACTTCGGAAAGGGAGAAGCCCTCGTCGGCATCTTCCGGAGATTCCCGCCCGCCATCTTCGGAATTGGCGGTTCGCCGGGGAGCGCGGCTCAGCGTCTTGCGCGTGGCCCAGATGAGATATTCCTCGGAAAGCTTTTCGGCCTGACCGGTGGCCTCCGCGTTCTGGTACTCGAGTGCACTCACCACGGCAAAGACCGCGCAACTCGGCCGGCGGCCTTGTTCCTTGACGCCGAGGTCGAGCTGAAAGAACCGCGGGCGGAGATCGACTTCGTTCCTGATTTCCGGCTGCTGCCCAAAGTGGCGCAGCAGGTCGTCGAACTTCGAGTCGGAATCCGCCGGTCGCGCGGGTGCCCGCGATTCCGGTTGGTGTTGCTCCGAGACCGTCTCGCCCGCTCGTTGGAGCGGCTCGTCAGCGGCCGCTTCGGCGGCAGGATTGTATCCAAATCGTGACTGCAGCTCCGGAGACAGGTCGCGCAGCCGGATCGAGGCCATCCCGCCCGAGTGGGCGATCACGATGGTACGCGCGTTGACTGACAGCAGCGTCACACGCTGATAGGTGGTGGCGCCGATCCGGAGCGTTCCGAGGCTGACGCCCAGTCCCAGCGGTACGGGAGCGGGAGCCGCCGCGTGGGCGGGGCGCATGGGCGACAGCAACCCTGCAACCGCCGCGAGAATCAGGGCGGGCCGTGAAAACACGGCGGCCCGAATCTCCTGCAGAAGCATCGTGATGAATCGCGGCATAATCGAAATGTATTCAGCGTGTTCCAGGACTGGCGGCACGAGTGATCGGCAGTTTCTCGTCGGTGTTGACCAGGATGTGCGGCTCGTCCGCCGCCAGTGGCTCCAACCGTGCCTTGAGGACATCAAAAGTGTTGTCTGCAATATACAGACTGCCCTGCAGACTAGAATTGCGCTGCCGGCAACGCGCCCGGGCCGTGGCGTCCAGGCATTGGAGGAAGTACAGGCGGCAAGCGGCGCCGACCGCCGCAGCCCGCTGGCGCGCGGCATCCCGGGAGGCGCGGGTCCAGAATCCGTAATCCAGGATCACGTCCACCCCGCAGCGGACGACCCGCACCCATTGGTCGTCGAGCAAGGCGAAGACGCGCTCGAGACGTTCCGCGAATTGGTCGGCGGGAGGATCCTCGCCGTAGAGGCGCGCCATCCACTCGTCGGGGTTGAACCGCACTCCCTTGACCTCCTCCGCGAGTTTCTTCGCGAAGGTTGTCTTGCCGGCGCCGAGATAGCCGTGGATCAGATGGACCGTGGGCATGGCGCGGGGGTGGATCACCGGACCGTCAGGGTCGTCTTGAGGTTGTCAACCGAAGACCGGCCGACCAAAACCTCGAATTCCCCTGGCTGCACGACCGGCTTCATGTCCATGCCCAGCGCCGCGAGCTTCTCCGGGGTGAGCGTGAAGGTCACCGTTCTGGATTCGCCCGGCGCGAGCGTCACCCGTGCGAAGTCCTTCAGCTCAAGCACCGGCCGGGTCGGAAGGCTGACGACAGCGTGGAGGTACAATTGCACGATTTCGTCGCCTGAGCGCGACCCGGTGTTAGATACCTCGAACGAAACCTGCGCCGTGCCATTGGGTGCGATCGCGGCCGGCGTCACCTTGAGGTTATTGTACTCAAAGGTCGTGTAGCTCAGGCCGAAACCAAACGGAAACAGCGGCGTCGAATCAGTCGCGACGTATGCGCGAAACCGGCTGGGCTTGTGGTCGTAATAGCAAGGCAGCTGGCCCACCGATCGCGGGATGGTGACGGTCAGCTTCCCGCTCGGGTTGACCTTGCCAAACAGCACATCGGCGACCGCCCGTCCGGTTTCCTGGCCGAGGTACCAGCATTCAACGATCGCCGGGGCGTGTGCGGCGATTTCGTTGATCGAGAGCGGCCGACCATTGACCAGCAAAACTGCGACAGGCTTGCCGGTGGCGAGGACGGCGGCGGCCAGCTCGTTCTGCCGGCCAACCAGGTCGAGGCTATCAGCGTCTCCCAGGTGTTCTTCGCTCCACGCCTCCCGGTCGAGGAGTTCGTTGTTCCCCAGCACCAGCACCACCGCGTCGCTTTGTTCCGCCACCTGGACCGCTTCCGCAATCAGTTTCCGGTCTTCCTCCGGAGAACTCAGGAGGGGATTCTCATTCACCCGCCAGTTGCATTCCTTGTTGAGGGTGAGTTTGCAGCCCTCCGCATAGCGCACGGCGATGCTGGTTCCGGCGAATTCGCGCAGCCCGGCCAGCACGCTGACGCCCTGCATCGGCACGGCCGAGTAGCCACCGAGATGGATGTCGGCGGCGTTGGGTCCGATCACGGCCAGGGTCTTGATCTTCGCCGCGTCGAAGGGCAGCACCTGCCGATCGTTCTTCAGCAGGACCATGGCCTCGTGAGCGGCCTTCAAGGCGAGGGCCTTGTGCGCGGGACTGTTGGTCACCTTCTCCACCAGGTCGACGTCAGCGAACGGATTCTCGAACAAGCCGCATTCGAACTTCACCCGGAGGATGTTTCGAACCGGCCGGTTGATGACTTCTTCGGAAATCCGGCCGGTTTGCACCGCTTCCGCCAGGTTGGCGAAGGCGCCCTTGCTGGACAAGTCGTAGTCGAGACCGGCCTCGAGCGACAGCAGCCCCGCCTGTGCCACATTGGCCGCCACGTGGTGGTTCTCGACCAGGACGTCCAGCCCGCCGCCGTCACTCATCACAAATCCCCGGAAGCCCCATTCGCCGCGGAGGATCTCCGTGAGCAGCTTGTGGTTCACATGGTTGGGCACACCGTCCCATTCATTGTAGGATGCCATGATCGAACGGGCGTTGGCTTGGCGTACGGCGGCTTCGAAGGGATAAAGGTGGGTTTCGCGAAACTCCCGCTCTGAATAGTTGACGGGCGCGATATTCCGGCCCCCCTCCGGTTGGCCGTGTCCCGCAAAGTGCTTCAGGGTGACCGCCACGTGATGCTGGTCGATGGCCGAGGCCCGGCCCTGCAGGCCGAAGATGGCCGCCTTGGCCATCTGGGCGACGAGGTAGGGGTCTTCGCCGTAACATTCCTCGGTTCTTCCCCAACGCGGATCGCGCGCCAGATCGAGCACGGGGGATAGCACCTGCCGCGTGCCCCGGGCGCTGGCTTCAAGCGCCGTGGCCGTGAAGATCTGTTCCAAGAGCGCCGGATCCCACGTGCCGCCCAGCGCGATCGCCTGGGGAAAACTGGTGGCGCCGGGGCTCATGAATCCGTGCAGGGCCTCGCCGAAAACAAATCCGGGAATGCCCAGGCGGGTTTTTTCGGTGAGGTATTTCTGGATGGCGTTAGTCCGCTGGGCGGCCTGGCGCGGGGTCAGGCGGAAGAACTGTCCCGGCTGGAGGCCCGCCGTGCTGAAAAACGAACCGGCTCCGCGATCCAGCCGGGCCGCGTCCTTGCCACCGATGAAATTGCCCTGGGCATCCCAGGCCTGCGGGTCGTCCGACCGGTACCCCTGCAGTTGCGCGATCTTTTCGTCCAGGGTCATGCGACCGAGAAGATCCGCGACCCGCTTCTCGACGGGCTGCGCTGGATCCCGATAGGGCGTTTGCGCGACAGCGCCGCAGGCAAGCAGCGCTCCGGCGGCCAGAATCAACAGGGTTTTCATTGGATTTGGGTCCGATACTCGAAAGCTTGCTTCAAGGTCTTCACTTCGCCACCCGGTAGATCGCGTAGGCCACAGCGGGAACGTCCATCTTCAGACCGCCCGGACCGTCCGTAATCGTGACGGGTTTTCCCGCCAGGAGCTGGAACTCCCGATGGGTGACCGAAAGCGGGAACTCTGCGGAGGCGGGTCGAACCGAGGGATTGAAAACCACGAGCAACACCGCGTCGCCGCTGGCCCGCGCATAGACAAACGGATAGGCGGAAGCCTTCGCATACAGCGGGACAAACTCGGCATACGCGGCCAGCGCCGGCTCGGTGTGCTTGAGCCGGATGAGCCGCCGCACCCGGTTCAGGAGGGAATCAGAATCGTTCTCTTCCGCGGCGACATTGGGGGCGTCGGCCGCAGGGTCGACTGGCAGATACAGCTGTGCCGGCTCGGCGGAAGAGAATCCGAGGTTTTTGCCGCCGGTCCATTGCATCGGGGTGCGCGCGCCGGCGCGGGGTTTGTAGGCGCCCTCGATCTGCGGCAGGCCGTCCAGCTGGCGCATGCCAATCTCGTTTCCATAGTAGAGGAACGGCACCCCGGGCATCGTCAGGCCGAATGCCATGATCATCTCGAGGTCATCGACCGTCCGGTTGGTGTTGAGCCGGGCGATATCGTGGTTGCCAAGGGGCAGAGTGATGTAGCCTTTCGCCCGCGTCGCGCTGAGGTCGTCCAGGTATTGCCGCAAAAACCGGGTGATGTCTCCCTGGCCTTCGCGGTCGAAGAAGCTGTGCCCCTCGGACATGCCGTTCAGGATCCGCCAGCTTTCCTTTTGATCGAGGTCGTTGAAACTCTCCATCCAGTGGAGGAACGCGGCGTGAAAGGCGCCGTCGAGGGCGTCCTTTGGCGCGGACCATTCCGCGACGATGAACGCCTCCGGATAGTCCTGGCGGAGGATCTGCCGGACCTCTTGCCAGTAGCCCTTGGTGTCGTGATGGACATCCTCGCCTTTGACCAGGGCGCTCGCCATGTCGGCGCGAAATCCGTCGGCGCCGAGGTCCATCCAGAACCGCATCACCTTTTTCATCTCGGCGCGCAGCGCCAGCACGTCGGGATGGTTCGTCGGGAGCTGCCAGGGCTTGGCGGGATCGGGCCGGCCGTAGCCGTAGTTGAGGGCCGGCTCCGACCAGTAGAAATTGCTCAGGAAATTCCCGTTGCGCTGGCCGTAGCCGTGAACCCAGAGGTTGCCCCGCTCGGTCTTCCAGGCGTTGTCGGTCCAGATGTACCAGTTGGAATACGGGCTGGGCTCCTGCCGGGTCGAAGCGACAAACCATGGGTTATCAATGGCGGTGTAGCTGATGACGTAGTCGAAGAGGACCTTCAGGCCGCGCTTGTGGGCCTCGGCAAAAAGCCGGCGGGCATCCTCATTGGTGCCGTAGCGCGGTGCGACGCGGTAGTAGTTGCGGATATCATAGCCGGCATCATTGAACGGCGAATCAAAGAACGGGTTCAGCCAGATGGCGTCGACGCCGAGGCTTTTCACATAGTCCAGCTTCGCAATGATTCCCGGCAGATCGCCGATCCCGTCGCCGTTGGAATCATAGAAGGTCTGGGGATAGATCTGGTAAACAACGGCGTGGTCAACCCAGCGCGGGCAGTCCGGGATGACATCCTGACCGGTGATCATGGGGAACGGGAACTCAGCTGCGACCACCGCGAGCTGCGCGAGGAAGAGGGTGGAGAACGTTTGAAGGCAATGACGGAGAAGCATGGAGAAAGATGAAAATGTCTCGGAGGGCGTTGGATCGATCAAAGTGTGCGTTGAGCAGTCCATTGGGTGGTGCCGGGCTCGCCCGCCAGCAGCCGTCTTAGGTCAGACTCCGGTTCCGGGTCGGTGCGGCGGACGAGGATGTAGGAGGAAAGTCGCTCCATTCTCTCGCCGGCCGCCAGCCGGGTCAGCGGCCCCAGCAGCTCGAGTTCGACATAGGGCAGCGGGTCGGCGTTAGTGTAGACTTCCGCACTGCTTCCATCGTCGGGGTATTTCCCGCCGGGGACCAGCGCGGAGTCGATTCGTACCATTTCGCTCGGGCCGATCCAGACAAGGGTGCCGGCCAGCGTGCCGATTTTGTGGTTCTTCAGCGGATCGCGCGTAAGCGAGAGCAGCTCATTGTCCCGCTTCAGTTTCGTGGGCAAGTCAGCCGACTGGCGGACATATCCAGCGTCGGGGGCGGCTGAATCCGGCAGGAGCGCATAGACGGCCACGGGATCCTTGAGCTGGGTGATCACCCAGACGCCGGCCTCCAGCGGAGAGCCGGTGATCTTATCAAAGCTAGTGGTAATCAGCATCACCGGCCGGTCTGGCGCGAGTTCGATGCGGCGACGCACCCGCATCCCGAATCCGGGGCCCTCCGGAGAGATCAGCGTCACCGTGAGTCCGTCGATCGCCGCTTTCATTGGCGCGCCGTCGAAACTCCGCGGCGGCGGCCAGTCACGCAGCGCGAGCCGCCTCCAGGCTGCCTGCGGAGCCGGCCAGGCCTTGTCTCCGCCGAAGTTGGACCAGTCTTCCGAACCGGGATTGGGGCGCCGCCCCCAGAGTCCGGGATTCTCCCAGAAGGGCCCATCCTGGCTGCCGGCAAAGCGGAACTGCATGACGCGCCCGATCGTCGGCACGATGACCGCCTCCACCAGTCCATTGCTGAGCAGGATGGCGTCAGGCCAGCCATGGTAGTTGATGGACACGACGGAACTGCGGGGTGGCGACATGGGCATTTCGGGGCCGGACGGCTCTGCGGCGGGAAGACCACCCGCCGGGCCGATCGCCAGCGGGAGGAAGGCGCGCAGGATTCTCACCCAGCTGATGGTTGGCGGCATGGTAAATGCGGTCTCTCAGGCGGACCAGACCATGTCCCGGGTGTCAAGCGGCACATCAACGTGGATCAGACTTCGGTTGAACCCGGCGGAGTCGAGCTGATCGGCTGACAGCGTCATTCCGCCGCGATGGGTGAATGGAAAAGCGTCGCCGAGCGCGACGTGCGGCAGGGCGTTCTCGTCCAGCAGAGGATGGTGATAAAACCGGCCGGTGCGGGCGATGGTGGTTGCTGGTGGCACGAGCGCGAGGCAAATTCTCTCGGCGCAAGGTTGAATGCGCCCGGAGATTCGGTTGTAACGAAGAACCAGCCCCTATCTGGATGCCATCATGAATTACCGCCACCTTTGTCTCTTGCTTATAACCCTGGGTCTACCCGGCATCGGGCGCGCCCAGGCGCTGAACGCGTCGGCCGCCGCCAGCAGCACCGGACCCACCGCGGACCTGGCGCGATTCGAGCGCCGGGGGGCGCTTTCCAAGGAGCTGGGAGCGACGCACATGGCGATCACCGAGGATCTGCTGCCGTCGCTGTGGCAGTTCAATCCGCCGGGCGATCCCTATCCGGCGTGGTTTGTCTACCGCGTCAGCCTGTTGAAGATCTTTCCACCCAAGGAAGTGCAGCCCTACGTGGACATGAATTATGCCGGGGAGATCGCGCGGATTCTGGAGGAGCGCTGTGCGGTGCTGCGCAAGCTCGGGCTGAAGGCGCATTGGAACTCCAATGAACCGCAGGTACTGCCCGAGGCGTTCTTCCAGGCTTATCCGCGGCTGCGCGGCCCGCGGGTGGACCAGCCCAACCGCTCGCGCGTCGCCTGGTTCGCGCCCTGCGTCGACCAGCCGGAGACGCTGCGCCTTTATCGCGAGGCGATGAAGATCCTGCTGGCCCGCTGCCCGGAGGTCGAAAGCTTCAACTTTCTCACGCAGGACTCCGGCTCGGGGTTCTGCTGGGTCCCGGCGCTTTATCCCGGCATCAACGGCCCCAGCGACTGCAAGGATCGGCCGATGGAGCAGCGCGTGAGCGGCTTTCTGGTCAACCTGCAGCAGGCGGCGAGGGAGGCGGGGCACGAGATCGTCATCAACCTGACTCCCATTGCCCCGCGCCAGTGGATGATTCCGTCTTTCCCGCCGCAGATCCAGGCGGCCATTGTCAAGTCGCTGCCTCGCGGCCTCGCGCTGCAGGGCCACGAGGGTCCCGACGGCCAGCCGTTCGCGTTCGGCGGAGGCGGTGGGGCCACGGCTGGTGCGTTTTATCCGGTGATCGGAATCCCGGTGCCGACCTTTGACGGCGACGGCCGGGGAGGTCGCGAAGGCCTGGAAGACCTGCCACCGACGCAGGCTGAAGGCGCCGCGCCGTCAGCACGAATCCGGCCGGTGCTGATCAATCTCGGCGACGAAACGATGGAGGGTTTCAACGTGCGACTGTCCAAGGCGACGCAGGGGAAACCCGTGCGGACGCTGATGGAGCGGCTGACCACCCTGCGCGCGTTCGCGGTCACCTTGGCGGGTGACGACCAGGCCGACAACCTGCTGGAGATGTGGAATTCCCTCAACGAGGCGCAGCGGCGGCTCGAGGCGCTGGATTTTGGCGGCATGCTCCGGTTTGGCCACGTCCTCAACCGGTGGGTGACGCGGCCGATGGTGCCTTTCCCCGAGGAGCTGACGGCGGAGGAGAAAAACTACTACCGGCGTTTCCTGTTTCAGGCGAAGGGCGAGGAGGAGGCGGGCGACCTGGCGGACATCCAGGCGATGCGCATGTATGAAGGCTGGGGCGCGAAGCTGCTGTTCCAGCGGGTGATTGAAACCACCATTCCCCAGGTGCGCAGCGCGCTCCGGCGCGTTGAGCGGCTCGCGGCGGCCGCCAAGGAGGAGCCGGCGCGGAAGGAATGGGAGCTGCTGGGCCGGCGCCTCGAGGTCTTGATCTGTCTGCTGCATTCGGCGGACAACATGGTGGCGTACCAGGCGCACCTCGACCGGGCGCGCTCGCTCGCCCTGAAACCGGAGAAGGATCCGCCGCTCGGCGCGCAGCCCGACTGGGCCCGGGCCGACATGATGGAAACGGCACGCAAGGAAATCGACAATGCCGTCCGGCTAAAGGAATTGATCGAGAGCACCCGCGCGCCGCTGCTCGACACGGCGCCGACGCCGGAAGAGGAGACGATTATGCGGCTCGGTCCGGACCTGCCGGTCCAGCTCAAGCGCAAGATCGACATCATGAATGCGCACTGGCGCGACTACGACCGGATCTTCACCGCGCCCAATCCGTAACGCCAGGCCAGACCCACGCAATAAACCTCGCGCTCACTCGTAGAAGAAACTGCCGGCAGGTGATCGATGTAGGAGCCTGCTTGCCCGTTCGACAGGCTCAGGGCCCCGAGCGTGTCGAGGGACAGGCGATTCGCCCCTCGGAATCCTCCTCCGCCGGGCCTGCGGAGGATAGGTCGCGAGCACCTGTCGGCCGTAGCTTCATGCGAAGGCCGAAGCTCGCTCCTACAATTCACATAGTCCCCTCTGAGCCGGATTCTTGCAATTGGAACTGTCGGGCGGGGTCGGGAGACCTCGCCCTCCACAATTCAATTTCGGAAGTCGCGAGCGAGATCATCGTTTGACTGCATCGTTCCGGCTGAGCACGGGGACTGCCTGGCGCCGCCGCGAAAAAAGGCCCGGCGGAAAAGCCGGGCCTCGGTTTGAAGAGCTGAATCGGGGGACTACTTGCCCAGGCTCTTCCTCAAATCGGGAATCTGGCCGGTGGACCCGAGCTTGTCGTTGCGGCTGGAGATGAACTTCGCGTACTCGTCCATGAAGATTTTCCCCGGGGGACGGAAGTCGAACTCCGCGGGCTTGTCGCGGAAGAACTCGCGGTGCACGCGCGTCCAGACCAGTCGGCCGTCGGTGTCGATGTTGATCTTNNCTTGGTGACGCCGAGCTTGGCGGCCGGCAGGTATTCGTTGACGTCCACCCCGACGGCGGAGCCGAGCTTGCCGCCCGCGGCGTTGATGCGATCAACCTCCTCCTTGGGCACGCTGGAGCTGCCGTGCATGACGATCGGATAGCCGGGGACGAGCTTCTTGATGCCCTCGAGCACCTCGAAGTGCAGAGACTGCCGGCCCTTGAACTTGTAGGCCCCGTGGCTCGTGCCGATGGCGGCGGCGAGCGAATCGCAGCCGGTCAGCTTGATGAAATTCTGGGCCTCCTCGGGCTTGGTCAGGCAGGCGTTGCCTTCCTCGACCTTGATGTCCTCCTCGACCCCGCCGAGCATGCCCAACTCGGCCTCGACCGAGATGCCCTTGCCGTGGGCCGCGGTGACGACGCGCTTGGTGATGGCGACGTTCTGGTCAAACGGCTCATGCGAGGCATCGATCATCACCGAGCTGTAGAAGCCGGACTTAATGCAGTCGTAGCAGGTCTCCTCGTCGCCGTGGTCAAGGTGGACCGCATAGATCGCCTCCGGAAAGATCGTTTCGGCGGCGCGGATCACGGCCTCGAGCATGCGCTTGTCGGTGTACTTGCGCGCGCCCTTCGAGATCTGGATGATGAACGGTGCCTGCGACTGGATGCAGCCGCGGAACAGTCCCATCGCCTGCTCGGCGTTGTTGATGTTGTAGGCGCCGACGGCATAATTGCCATAGGCGTGTTTGAAGAGTTGAGCCGTGGTGACGATCATAAGCGTGGCGGATTGGAAGGAACCGTGACGTTACCTTGCCGCCGAAGGCCCGCACAAGCGTTTTCTGCCGGCGGGGCTTATCCCCGCCAGACCAGCGGGTCCCGGTGGATGGCGGGCATAAAGCCCGCCCCATCAAGAGAAAGTCATTTCGGACGAATCAATCCTCCTGCCTTCGTGCGCTCGGAAAGGCGGTGCCCCGGGCCGGATCAGCCGCCAGGTGGCGCGGAGGGCGCGGGCGGCGGGCTGGCTCCGCCTGAGGTCGCGGGGGCAGCCGGAGCGGTATTACCACCGGTGTTCGCCTGTCGGAGGATTCTGGCAATCTGCTGCTGTGCTTGCTGCTGGGCCTGGAGCTGCTGCAGGGCGGTGACTTGCGGCGCCGTCAGGATGGCCCCGGCCTGAGTGATCGCCGAGTCGGTGATCGGCGCGGCACGGTTGCCAAAGATGCCCGCCATCGGCCCGCCACCACCTCCTGTGGCCGCAAACAGTCCTCCACCGCCACCGGCCCCCTGGCCGGAGACCGGAGCGTTCGCCGCGAGAAGGTTCACCAATTGCTGTGCCTGGGAGTCCTGCAGCGGCGAACTGCTGTAGCTGAGACTTTGAGCCAGCTGGCTGACCACTGAGCGTTGGGGAAGCGTCTGCTCGTAATTCTGGTATTGGGCATATTGCCCCGCACCCAGAGTCTGTAGGATGTTATTGTCGACCTGGGCCTGCGCCGTTTGCAGCAGCGTGGCAAGCTGCGCCCGGTCGGTCGGGTCGCGGGGATTCAGGCCCTGTTCCCTCGCTGCAGCCATCACGTCAAGAATCGCATTCTGCTTTTCGACCAGCAGGCTCTTGAATTTGTCGAGATCGGCCGGACTGAGGTTCAGATCCTTAAAGAGGGCGGCGTAGCGGGCATCGAGACCGGATTTTTGCTGCGCATTCCACAGTTTGCTGAACTCGGGGTTGTCGAGCAGGGTCGCCAGGTTGTTCATCCCGTTGCGCCGGTTGAATCGACCCGCGCCTGGACGCCCAGGAGCCGAGGGGTCCTCGGCGGCCGGGTCCCCCTCCGCGTCGACCATGGCCCCCGCCCTGCGGGCCCGAAGGCTCGCGAGTTCGGCCTCCAGTTCATTCTTGCGCTTCTCCATGGCCAGAAGGCGCTTCTGCAGGTCGGTGCGCGCACTGTCGCTGAGGCTGTCAGCACGGAGTCTGATCAATTCCTGATATTGGCTCCAAGCGAAGGCCCCCCCCGCAATTGTGGTGAGCCCGAGCAGGATGATCAGGTAGTTCTTATATTTCGGGTTGACCATCTGCAAAGAAGACGCGACCGGAGGCGGCGGGTTACCGTCGGCGGCGAAAGGCAAAGCGGGAATGCACGGAAGATCCTCTGAGCTGGTCTGACGGATCCCGTGCCACTACCGCGGCGGGAATTCGAATTCCGCTTTCGCCCGGTTCTTCGCCAACACCAGAAAGGCGTTGAACGGCGTCAGGCGCTTCGAAGTGAAACCCTCGATCAGGTTGGTCCGGCCGGTGTCGAGCAGCTGCCGTATTTCCTCAACGGGCAGTTCCTTGGCGCACAGGTGACGTTTCACCGTGAAGACGATGCGTCCGTTGCCGCCTGATTTCCGCACATAATAGGAGTCGGGAGTCTGCAGGATCTCGCCGTCGAGCAGCTTGCTTTCGCCCACCACGACGGCTTTTGACAGGTCCGGCGGGGCTTTCGGCTTTCGCGCGATGGGCTTGCCGTCTTTGTCGATCTTCGGTGCGCGCGGCGGGAATTCCCAGGAGATCCGGCCGTCTTCGCGTTTCAAAAATGCGTCGAATGGGCGGCCTTTGCGGGAAATGAACCCCTGGATGAGATCGGTCCGCCCGCGCTCGATCAGCTGGATGGCATGATCGCGCGTGATGGATTTCTGGCACATGATCCGCCCGACACGGAAACTCTGTTTCCAGGCCTCGCCGGCCCGCTCGCGCAGCACAAAGTTGTTGCCGCTTTCACACAGCTCGCCGCCGGTCCGCGGGTCGGTCCAGAACGGCGTGAGCGTTTCAAGGTCGGCCTTGTCGCCAAAGTCGAGCCCGGCCTTCCATTTCCCGGTTTCCGCATCCTTGACCAGGCGGAGCGAGGCGGCGAAACGGTTGCGAGTCTTCGTCGACACGAATCCATCGAGCGGGCCGACGACGCCCTTGGCGACGAGTTCGCGCACCTCCGCCTCCTCCATTTTGCGGTTGGAGATGATCTTGTAGACCATGAATTCACCGTCCTGCGACTTGTAGCCTCGCAGGGTCTCGCGCAGCGGTTTGCCATCGGTGGGCGAGGGAATGTCGGTGACGCGGGCGATCGAGTCATCCTCCTCGAAGTTCTTGACGCGTTCGATGATCCCCCGGGTCTCGGCGATGATCTCCTTCATGAACTTCTCGCGGGAGAACTTGCCGTGTTCGATCTGGCGTAGCTTGTATTCCCATTCTCCGGTCATGTCGGGTGTCGTCAAGGCCTCGGCTTTGACGGCGGCTAGGAACTGCAGCAGCGATTCGGCCTTGGGCGTTGGCACGAGCTCGCGCTGCTGGCGTTCGAGATATTTCTGGTTGATGAGGCCGTCGATCGTGTCGGCGCGCGTGGCCGGCGTGCCGAGGCCGCGCTCCTTCATGGCCTCGGCGAGGTCCTCGTCATCCACCAGCTTGCCGGCGCCTTCCATCGCGGAGAGCAGCGTGGCTTCGGTGTAGCGCGGCGGCGGTTTGGTGGTTTCGCTGTGCAGTTCGGTCGAGACGGTCCGGGCCTGCGGCGGCTGGCCGTCGGCCGGCGCGAGCGCCGGCAGGGCTTTCGAATCAGGCGAATCGTCGTCGACGGTCGCCCGGCCGTAGACGGCGAGCCACCCGGGGACGGTCAGCACCTTGCCCTCGGTCTTGAAATCATGGCCGGCGACCGTGCTGGTCCGCGTGGTGATGTCGAACTCCGCCGGCGGGTAAAAGGCCGCGATAAACCGGCGGGCGATCATGTCGAACACCCTCGCTTCCATCTCGTCGAGATGCTTCGCCTCGTGGGTGGTGGGAATGATGGCGAAATGGTCGGAGACCTGGGCGTTGTTGAAAATGCGCTTGGTGGGCGTCACCCAGCCGGAGTCCAGGACCTTCTGCGCATGCGGGGCGAGGCTGCCATGCAGATTCGCGAGCGTCTGGCGGACCGTGGGAATGTAGTCCTCCGGCAGTGCGCGGGAATCGGTGCGCGGATAGGTGATCATCTTGTGCCGCTCATAGAGCGCCTGCGCGATCTGGAGCGTGCGCCGGGCGGACAGGCCCTGGCGGTTGTTGGCCTCCCGCTGCAGCGTGGTCAGGTCGTAGAGGCGCGGCGAGGACTGGAAGGAGGATTTCTTCTCCTCGCGGACGGACGCGGGCGGCCGGCCCTGGCAGGCGGCGTGGACGGCCGCGGCGGCCGCCTGCTCCCAGATGCGGTCAACGCGGTCGTGCTCGTCGTTCTCCGCCTTCCGGAAATTGGGGCGCTGGTAAACGCCCTCGTAGGTGCCGTGGGTGATCTGGAACACGGCCGTCACCCGCCAGAAGCCGCGCGGCCGGAAGTTGCGGATCTCCAGTTCCCGGTTGAAGATGATGGCGAGGGTGGGGGTCTGCACGCGGCCCACCGAGGCGACGTTGCCCGCGCGCGAGCCGAACATGCGCTTGGTGAGCGCGCGGGTGCCGTTGATGCCGATAAGCCAGTCGCTCTCGCTGCGGCAGCGGGCGGCGTCGGCCAGCGGGACCATCTGCGCGCCGTCGCGCAGCTGTTTGAACGCCTCGAGAATGCCCTCGTTCGTCATCGTCTGCATCCAGGCGCGCTTCACCGGCAGCTTGCACTTGGTCACCTGGTAGATGTAGGTGAAGATCAGTTCGCCCTCGCGGCCGGCGTCGCACGCATTGACCACCTCGGCGAGGTCTTTGCGGGCGAGCAGCTTTTTGAGCTGATTGAAGCGCTCGCGGGAGGCCTCAATCGGTTTCACTCCGAATTGCTTCGGGATGATCGGCAGGGTTTCGAGCCGCCAGAAGCCGTAGAGCTTCTTGTCGATGTCCTCGGGCATCTCGAGTTCCACTAGGTGGCCCACGGCGGACGAAATGACGTACCGGTCATTCTCGAAATGGTCACCGTGTCTCGGGATTTTGCCGAGGGCCCGCGCGAGGTCGGCGGCCACGCTGGGCTTTTCGGCGATGATCAAAGACTTCATAAGTGGGGCGGAAGGCGTTACCCACCGGCGCGCGGATTTCAAGCTCTAGTTTTCGTCCGGCGGTTTTGCCGAGTCGCGCCCGCGCCCGCGCGCGAGGGCGCGTCACGCGCGGGCGTGCGCGCGAAAGCAGCGCTCGCGACCGACAGCCGTCCCATTAGCGAAGCACCGCTGCCACGCTGGAGCGGGGCGGGGTCGCCGGCACCCCGCCTCGTCTGGAGGAGCGGCGGGTACGATGAGCGGAACCGACTGGGGATTGGAGTTCTTGGCGCGCACGGCTATGCACAACGATGTTCAACCTTGAACATGGTTGTGCACGAAGCGTTGCGGCGAGGTTTCCGGCGTCGAAAGCGCCGGGCGCCCGCNNCCGCCGTCGATCACGAAGCCGTGCTTCGACTTGAGCACCTTGAGGAGCGCCGGCAGATCGAGATTCAGCGTGTTGACAAAACAGTTGAGCGTCACCGAGCCGTAGCCCTCCTTGGGGAAGAGCTTGAAGCCTTTCGCGAAGGCCCACTGGCGGACGAGCTGGTTCAGCCGGGCGTGGCGGGCGTAGCGCTGGTCAACGCCCTCGGCCTTGATGTCCTCCAGCTTGGAGCGGATTCCGTAGATGTGCGGGATCGACGGCGTGCTCGGCGTCATGCCCTTCTCGTGATTGGCCTGGAACTCGAGCAGATCGAGGTAATAGCCGCGCTCCGTCACGGTGGCGGCGCGGTCGAGCGCGCGTTTGGACGCCGAGCAGAGCGAGAGCCCCGGCGGCAGGGCGAGCGCCTTCTGTGTGCCGGTGATCATGATGTCGACGCCGAGTTCGTCCTTCTTGATCGGCAGCGCGCTGAATGAGCTGACGGTGTCGACCACCGAGATGACCTCGGGAAACTGGCGCACCACCGCCATGACC